>DHCD01000106.1:0-22405 GCA_002398105.1 Syntrophomonas sp. UBA4911 | reverse complement strand
CCCAGGGAATTAATAGAAACGGAAATGTTTGGCTATGTGGAGGGAGCGTTTACCGGGGCACGGAAACAAGGTATGCGAGGCAAGTTTTTGTGTGCCCACAAGGGTACCCTGTTTCTGGATGAAATTGGTGATATGCCTCTGGAACTGCAGCCGAAACTGCTGCGCGTTTTACAGGAGAGATCGATAGTGCCGGTTGGAGGATCTACTCCCATACCGATTGATATCAGAGTTATCTCTGCCACCAATCAGAACTTGGAGAAACTCATTGCCGCTAATAAATTCCGGGCGGATCTGTTCTACCGGCTCAATGTCATCAACCTTCGCCTGCCGCCGCTCAGAGAAAGGAAGGAAGACATCCCTTTACTGGCTCAGTTTTTTATCACCATGGTAAATGAGAAACTGCATAAAAGGGTTGAAAAGATAAGCAACGCAGCTATGCAAATGCTTATGGATTACCATTGGCCGGGGAATATACGCCAGCTTGAAAATACAATTGAAACTGCTGTCAACCTGGCTGACGATATCATTGACCTCGAACATATTGGTTTGCTGCCGGGCGCCAAAACCAGCGGCTCTGTGAGTATAACACCGGGTAGCGCACAGGTTGTCAATACTCTGGAAGAAGTGGAGAGAATGGAAATAACCCGGGCTTTGAACCAATGCGGCGGCAACGTTACCCGGGCTGCTCTTATCCTAAATATCGGGCGGGCTACCCTTTATCGGAAAATAAAGAAGTATCAGATTTTATAGCATGTAAATAGTTTGCTGGAGGGGAATATCGTGAATGACAGCATTGAAAAGCGTCTACTCGTGTATGTCCTGGCTATAACTACTATTTTCTTACTCGGGATTAGTATAGTAAATTACTCCTGGGCCAGGTATCAGGTGGAAAGGCTGAGTCAAGATAAAGCTACCGCCATAGCTGACGCCGCCACTGCCAGGATAGAATCCTATCTTTTGCAGAGAGGGCAGAATGCCTGGACTTTGGCCCAAAATGAACAAATTCATGCCTTTGCCAAAAAAGTCAAATCCCAGCCGGTGGATTTGGAGCATGATAGTGATTATCAGGAAATGATGACTTCTTTTCAGAGAATAGTCAGCCTCAATCAGGATATAAAATTTATGTATGTGGCGGTAGCTAAAATCGACCGCTTATTTGCCAATATGGAATTTACCTACCCTGAAAACTATGATGTCACTAATCGTCCCTGGTATCAGGCCGCGGCCCGGGAAGAAACCCTGGTCTATACCGCCCCCTATGTTTGTCCTTTAACCGCGAAATACGTGGTTACAGCATCAGCCCCATTTTATGACGAACAGGGAAATTTTTTGGGAGTCGCTGCGGTGGATATACCGGTAGAGCGCATGCAAAAAGCCATTGAGGAGATTCATATCGGCAGTACCGGCTATGCTTTTATGCTGGATGAGAATGGGGAGCCTATTGCCAATCCTGAGAGCCCGTATTACCGGAAATATATAAAAAGCCTTAAGGAAAATAAATCGGTAATGGATGAGATTAAGGGAAGAATGACGACTGGTGAAAAGGGAATAGCCGAAATTTCCATGCGGCAAAGCAACAATTATTTATTATACTCACCTGTCTCTAAAGTAGGATGGTCGGTTGGGGTTATTGTACCGGTGAATGAGATAAGGCGGGATTCCGATCGCCTGGGGCAGTTTTCGCTGGTAACCGTAATAATAGGTATGATGGTGATTTCTCTGTTAATAACGGGCTTAACTTCAAGGATAACTAAACCAATTATGGAGTTCGCTAATATTATGCAAAGAGCAGAAAAAGGCGACTTTACAGTCCGAGCGACGGTTGACAGCCAGGACGAAATAGGCATGCTGGGCAACAGCCTTAACCATATGCTAAGACAGCAGGAAAACCTTATTCGTCAGGTTATCAGTATGGCTAATAAAATGGGCGTGGCCGGGCATGAACTGGCGATAACTATGAGTGAATCCAGGACGACGCTGCCAGTAGTAACAAGTGAACTCAGCATGCTGATAGGCAGGTCTTATATTCAGGGAACTGACGACCGAGATTCATTGGAAAACCCGCCTAATATACAACTTTTTATGGAAGAGATGATTGCCTGGAATCATCTGTGCCGCTCAGTTTTCAGTCAAATAGGAGCGTTGAGTGAAGCGATGCCGAGTCTTAAAAATACTGTTTCTGATCTTCCGGAGGATTTCCTCATGAGCTACGATATAAAATCTTTGATTCAGAAGACTAAAGATTTATGTAAATTATCGGAGTCTCTGCTTATTGATTACATTGATATTTACAACTATGTAAACGGAGTAGGACGAAATCTGGATGATTATCAGAATACTCTGCAGATTATCAATCAACAGATTAACAGCATAGCCAATATACAGTTAGATGCAACCAACCGGGCAACGGAAACAGCCGGGGAACTGGTAAAATACTCTCAAACCTTGCTAGAGCTGGCTTCATCCTTCCACATTCAAAAGGATGAAGATGAATCAGTTTAAACCGCCTCTTACAATTCTATAACCTGCCGCCTATTGGCCGGGTACACATCAACTAAACCTGAAGTGTCCCGGGTAAAATGCCTGGCAAAATCTTAGCTGCCCATTCTCGCAGACCATAATGCCGTTGACAATAATGTAAATGGTGTATATACTGTATATGCAATGCATATACAGCTATCCGATCATGGCTTAAAGAAGGGGTTCCCAATGAATATTATTATTTCCAATGTATCTGATCAGCCTTTATATCAGCAGATAAAGGAGCAAATCAAAGCGGCCATACTGCACGCTGAACTAAAAGGGGGAGACCTGCTTCCCTCCATCAGGGCATTGGCCAATGACCTGCATGTGAGCGTTCTTACTACTAAGAGGGTATATGACGAGCTTGAATCAGAAGGCTTTATTATAACCAGAGCCGGCAAAGGAACATTCGTGGCACCAGAAAATCTGGAACTTTTGCGGGAATCAAAGCGCCATCTGGTGGAAGTCAAGCTCACCGAAGCATGGGAAACGGCTCGTTCCCTGGGAATCAGCAAAAGCGAGCTGTATGCCATGATGGATTTGCTTTTTGAGGAGGATGAAAATTGAATCCAATTTTAGAGGTCAATGGACTGCAAAAAGATTTTCCCGCTTTCAGCCTGCAGGATGTCAGCTTCTCCTTGCTGGAGGGGTGTATAACCGGTTTCATAGGGGTAAACGGCGCAGGAAAAACCACAACCATTAAGACAATATTAGGGCTGGTTTTGAAAGATGCCGGGAGTATCAAATTATGGGGTAAGGAAATGGACCGGAATGAACGAGAGCTGAAAAACCATATTGGGATTGTATTTGATGAAGGTTATTTTTATGAGGATATGAGCATCAGAGAAATGAAGAATGTCATCGCTCCGTCCTATTCCAACTGGGATGAAGCGGTTTTTGACAATAATCTGAAGCGTTTTCAATTACAGCCCAGGCAAAAAATATCTACCTTGTCCAAAGGTATGCGGATGAAGTATGGCATTGCCCTTGCCCTTTCCCATCATGCGGACTTGTTGATTATGGATGAACCGACCAGTGGACTTGACCCCTTGGTACGAAGCGAGCTTATGGATATACTGTTAGAGTTCATGCAGGAGAAGGGGAAAGGTGTTTTCTTCTCCACTCATATCACCTCCGATCTCGACAAAATAGCCGATGTGCTGATTTTAATTGATAAAGGCAGAATCGTATTAAACGAAGGAAAAGACGTTTTGCTGGATAAACATGGTCTGGTTAAAGGTGATCAGAGATTGCTTGACCAGCAGACCAGGAAAATGTTTTTAACTTTGCATGAAACTGAATACGGATTTGAAGGCGTTACCGATAAAAAATCCGAAGTACGCCGGTACATGAAAGGCGTACTGATAGAAAGGCCGACTATCGAAAATATCATGCTGGCTTACGTAGGGGGGGAATGATAATGTTATTTAATCTGGTCAAAAAGGATTTTATTCTGGCTAAAAAATATTGGCTGCTTATGCTTGCCTTCGCCATAGGAGCGCCAATTTATGTGGAAACCCAGACCCATACCATGAGTGGAGGTCTGTTGGGCTTCCTGGTTACCGTTCTTTTGTCGGAGTATATGATATTCAATTCGGTATCAATGGCCGAGGATAAATACAAAGGCTCGGCCTTGCTCAGTGCAACCCCCTATACCAGAAAAACGTTGATAAAAGCCAAGTACCTTTTTATATTAGGGATTTTTGTGGGCTGTTATATTCTGTACACAATTACCGCTTTTCTGCTGCCCAGTTATATGGTAACGCTGAATCTTTTGAGTTTAGGGATATCATTTTTAATAGTAGCCATATATTATGGGTTTATTGTACCGCTGCAATACCGTTTTGGTTATGAAAAAGTAAGATATATAAGTTTTTTCGCCATATTTATAGTACCTTTTCTATTCCCTTATATATGGATATGGTTCCAATCCCGTAATATTGATTGGCAGACCATATTTCTTTTTCCGTCAGTCATCCAAGAACTGCTGCTCTTTCTACTGGCATTGCTAATTGGCCTGATCTCAATGCTGGTAACTATACGCATTTATTCCCAAAAAGATTTATAAGCTGAAAATGAAATAGGAAGAAAGACCAGAGACTGGAAAAGATAAAAATTGTAGTTTACAGGCCCTCTTTTATCTGATACAATAACAACAGATTAAGATATAAGGTTTATCTTAACTCAAATTGTTCTTGCAGAACCTGCCAGGGGGACGTACTGAAAGTTGTTTGACTGGTGATAGGGTTCTTAAGATAAGTGGTCGGTCGTACTGAAGTTGTCCGATTACAAAATCTAATAGCAGGCTCCCTGCAGAGGGAACCTGTGGTTAGGGATAAATTTATTCCTCTGCTTTTTTCCAGGCAGAGGAATTTTTGATTTTAAGATGGGAGGCCCAGGTCCTGTCAGCCGCAATTTTAACCTCTGAATAGATATATTTGACCGGGGGACAAGAGGTTTAACAACTCCGGCCCCTGGATATGTCCTACAGACTATCAACAGCTTTTTAACCCCTCCGGAATCTTTGTATATAGCCTGCCTACCTTGATGAAGCCGAGCAAGGACTAAATATTCACTATTAATATTAGTCTATCTGAAAGTCTATTAAACAGATAGGGAATATAGATAATATTAAAAACGCTGGGGCTGCCGTAAAATTCATAGAGGCAATCCGGGATGAATCATCTTTCGGATTCGCTGCTGGCGGGGGCCAGGGCTGATCAACCTATTCGCACATCTTGTGATTTCTCATCAATAATAGTCCAGCCGATCTTAGATCATCATTTTCTCTGCTTGGGTTACCTCACGCAAAGATCATATTAACGTATAAATGAGCGGTTCGGACAATAGATTTAACTAGATAAAAATTAAAATGGTGTGGCTTTGAAAAGAGTAAAGGTAATTTTTATAAATTTACTGATGCTGACCATAACCGCTTTAATTTTACGTACGGTTAACATATCCTTTCAAGTATACCTTTCCAATAAACTTGGCCCGGAAGGCATGGGACTGTTTCAATTAATTTTATCCATTTATATGTTGGCCATCATCTTTTCAACATCGGGCATCAAGTTTGCCACCACCCGCTTAGTCGCTGAGGAAATGGGGGCAGGAAAACCGGCCGGAGCGATTAAGGCGGTACGTCATTGCTTAGCCTACAGTGCCATCTTCAGTGTCGCGTCTATGATCATATTAAACCTTAACTCAGAATATATCGGCACTTACTGGCTTAATGACCAGCGAGCCATATTGTCGTTGCGTATATTTGCCTTCAGCCTGCCCTTTATTTCGCTGTCTTCTGTTTTAAACGGATATTTTACTGCTGTACGCACGGTCATAAAGACAGTGCTGGTGCAATACTTTGAGCAGCTAATCAAGATAGGCACGACCATATTGTTTCTGGGCATGTTTTTGCATCAAGGCCTTGAATACGCTTGCGCAGCCGTAGTTTTGGGAGCCTGCATAGGGGAGCTCGGTTCATTCTTGTTTCTCTTTTTGCTTTATCGGGCTGACCGGGCGAGACTCAATCATACCGGCCCGGACGGGGCCAATCTGGTATTGCGGATGCTCCATATAGCCATGCCGGTCGCGTTTAGCGCTTATATTATGTCTATTGTAAGAACCATTCAGCAGTTGTTGATACCCTATGGACTGAAAAAAAGCGGTGAGTCAAGCGAAATGGCCATTTCCACCTTTGGCGTAATTCAGGGCATGACCATGCCGGTAATTATGTTCCCTTCGGTTTTGCTCGACGCGATTTCCGAGCTGATCGTTCCGGAGCTGGCAGAATGCAGGGCCGGCAAAAGTTATAAGCGGCTCAACTATATCATCGCCCGCGTTTTCAATTGGGGCGTTCTTTTGTCCATAGGCGTGGCGTGCCTGTTTTGGCGTTTTTCTACAGAACTCGGAATGACAATTTATAATAATGCGGAGGCGGCATATTTCATTATGATGTTGGCGCCGCTGATTCCAGTTATGTATCTCGACAATATCGTGGACAATATGTTGAAAGGCATAGATGAACAGGTTAGCTCCATGCGTTACAATATGTTCACATCGGTAATCAATGTGGTTATGACCTACTTACTGCTCCCCAGGTATGCTATCATGGGCTATATTGTTACAATTTATGTCACCAGGATACTGAATTTCGCTCTAAGTCTAAACCGGCTGGTTAAGGTTACAAACTTGAAAATCGACTTCTCCGGAATGGTTAAATCAATAGTCTGCATTATCGGCGCCATAGGCATCGTAGTTCTGCTGCAGGATTTGAATCTGGTAAAAACCACTTTAATCTATTGGCATCTGCTATTAAGCGCTGCCATCTATTTATTGCTCCTGCGCGTATTCTCCTGCATAACTCACGATGACGTATTATGGATCAAATCTTTATTTAAATAGTCAGAACAGTTCTTTTCACCCACACGGAATCTTGTATATGCCCCCCTGCCTGACAAAAGCTATAAAGGAATAAAAAATGCGGATATTAATCATCGTTGCGGCATCCGCGTGGAACTTTTGCGGCAGCAAAAGAAAGAAGGGCGGGGGCGCATTAATTTGATGGACTAAAACGGTTGAATATACTATGATTAGGGAAAAAAGGAGATGATTAATATGCAAATGAGCGCCAAAACAAGCTCTTCTACCGCAATAACTATGAGCCAAATCGTTCTGCCTTATAATGCTAATTTAGCCGGAAATATGCACGGTGGAGAAGTAATGAAAATCATGGACTCTGCGGCCGGTGCGGTGGCAGCCCGTCATTGTCTGACTAATGTTGTTACAGCCAGCGTAACCCAGCTTTCATTCATAGAGCCAGTTTTTGTGGGTGACCTGGTTATATGTAATGCACAACTTATTTATACCGGAAGAACCTCCATGGAAATATTTGTTGATGTTAAGGCGGAAGACCTTGGAAAAGGCATCATCAGATGCGTTTCCGAAGGTTATTTTGTAATGGTTTCTCTGGATAGGAATGGCCATCCCAGTGAGGTTCCGCCTCTACAGATTGAGAATGAGCAACAGCAAATAATTTTCGACGAAGCCAAGCGGCGGATTGCCCAGATGAAACAACAGAAGCGGGAATCATCAAGAATTGCTCCTTTAAAATAGCATCCCCGGGCCCAAGGTGCTATTCACGACAAAGTCGTGCATACCACCTCCGATTCGGGGGTCAGGGCTGATCAGTCTACTCGAACATCATGTGATTTTTCATCAATAATAGCCCAGCCGATCTTAAATCATAATTCCTCCTGCTGGTTTACCATCATATTAACAGACTCTCGATAGCTCTTTTAGCCCACCCGGAATCTTTGTATATGGCCCTGCCTACCCCGATAAGATCAGCTTTGCCTTCGGCGAGCAGCTGTTCTGCGGCTTGGACATCAATTATTCCGCCGGTTAATACCACCGGGATGGAGATCACTTCTTTTAAGGCGGCGGCAAGAGGGGAAAAGTAGCCCTGACCAGTCAGGTCGGGGACAACGTATCCGCAGAAGCCTCCGGAAACGTCCAGCACATCCACTCCGGCTCGTTCAAATTCCCGGGCTGCGATTTTACTGTGCTCTATAGTGGTTCCCCCTTCCCGGTAATCGGAAGCTCCCAGACGAAGAAAGATGGGAAAACTGTCACCAACCGCATTGCGCACCGCTTTTATGACTTCGAGATGTAACCTGATCCTTCCCGGCACATCTCCGCCGTACTCATCGGTTCTCTTGTTGGTGAGGGGCGAGAAAAACTGGTTCAAAAGGTAGCCGTGGGCGGAATGAATCTCTACTCCGTCAAAACCAGCCTTTTTAACACGCAAGGCGGCAGCGGCGAATTGCCCTATCAATTCGGTGATTTCCTCACGGCTAAGTTCTTTGGGAATGCCGCCCATCCTTGGATTAGCTACTGCCGATGGACCTATTGGTTTATAACCGGTAATATTATAACTGCCGGCACTTCCGGCATGATTGATCTGCATTATCGTCTTGGAGCCGTTGCGATGAATAATCCGGGCCAGTTCGTTCAGCTTTTCGATCAAGATATCATCGGATACGGAGAGCTGATTTATGCTGGCTTTTCCGGACTGGGCAATAAAACTGTGCTCAATAATAACCAAGCCTATGTAGCCGCCCTGTGATTTCTCATCATAATAGTCCAGGATTTCCTGGCTGATTTTGCCGTTCGGGGCGGATTTTGAAGTGGCCATTGGCGGCATAACCAATCGGTTTTTCAGAGTCAAATCCCTGATTGCGAGTGGTGTAATTAAATGTGCCATTATCGAAATCTCTCCTTAAAATTAATTGCTTCTATCATATCAAATTGGCGCCGCATATTCGATCAGCATGCCTCATAAATGATGTGAATGTCTCCGGGCAAAGCAAACTCAGAAACTTCCGGCAAAAGAATTTGGTTTTGCCCGTATTATTTGATAAAATGAAAATAAATATTTATTGATGCTATCCTTGCAATTGGAGATTATACCGGAGGGGGTGACTAATTAGCGTGTCGGATTGCTTATTTTGTAAAATTGCAGCCAAAGATATACCATCCCAGGTAGTATACGAAGATGAACTGGTTATTGCTGTCAAGGACATCAATCCCTCGGCTCCGGTGCACATTCTTTTAATACCCCGAAATCACATTGCTTCCCTTAACGATATTAGTGCTGCTGATGAATTGCTCTTGGGTCATATTCAGTTGGTAACCAGGCAGATAGCCAGGGAACAGAATATTGCTGCGGATGGATACCGCTTGGTATTAAACTGTGGCGTTCTGGGCGGACAGGAGGTCATGCACCTGCATTATCATCTGCTGGGTGGCAGAGAAATGCTCTGGCCGCCGGGCTAAACTTGACTGAAATGGCTATATAATAGTAAAATGTATGGGTATTTTATTTCAGCCTAGTCGGATGAGGGGAGGGAAACAATGAGCGAAGTAAAAGTAGGAAAGAACGAATCCCTTGATAGTGCTCTTAAAAGATTTAAACGTTCCTGCCAAAAATCAGGGGTTATGCAGGATATAAGAAAACACGATCATTATGAAAAACCGAGCATAAAGAGAAAAAAGAAATCTGAAGCTGCCCGTAAGAAAAAGAAATTTTAGGGGTTTAATGTTTCAGAGTTACCTTCCCGAGCTGAGTGAAAACGTTAAGAGCAATGGTAGGGGATGTAATTAAAAGGGTGGAACGACCGGTCCGCAGGACATGGTAGAGTAATAAAAATTGTAAACCGGCATTACTTAGACCGAAAAACAGGCCCGGCAAGGGAGTTACTTTGCCGGGCTTTGAACTATTAACTTATTCTTTGAGCGGGATGCTGTTCCAACCTATCAGTTAAAGATTATCCGCTTTTACAGGGGGTGACTGGCATTGAGTTTTATGAATAAAGGCATGCAGAATAAAAAACAGAAGACTTTTGTGTGGATCATAGTGAGTGTAGTCATATTATCATTCCTGGTCAGTATCGTAGCCGTATCGTTTTACTAATGGATATTGTTTCAGGGCTCAGTCCTAAAAACATGAGTAAAAATTCAGAAAAGATGAGGAATAGTGCAATATTTTAATTACGCTCTATTCCTTTTTTATTTTTCGACAATATGACCTTTATGGGCTCAGGAGCCATAGCTGTTCCGGGATAATAGCAGGCGAAATTATGAAAGGATATCAAGCCGGTACCAAATCCCTGAGAAACAGCCTGGTTTTCCTAAAGCTTCGGCGCGATGATAATACAGTAAGCTTCTTTCCCCAGTACCGGGAAGGGGGCTTATTTTTGAATGCAGCGCATTTTACTGACATATATTTGACTAGAGGTGCTGAATGTGGTCTTAAAGAAATGGAGGTGCCTGGGATGGAGAAACGCAAGGATGTTATCCGGCAGGCTATGGCCGAGTTTCTGGATATACCCAAAGACCTGGTGCTGGATTTGCCTAAAGTTACCATAGTGGGGAGAAATGAGCTCTATATTGAAAACCACCGGGGGATTATTGAATACAGTCTTGACCGCCTGCGGATAAATTTGAGCCGGGGCTTTTTGGAGATCGAAGGCAGCGGACTGGAAATAAGGGCTCTGATGGCTGATGAAATGAAGATAAGCGGCGAAGTACGGGCCATCAAGTACTTAGACTAACAGGAGGAATAAGATGGCTAATAAATTATTTGACCAGGTGGGGGGGACCATAAAGGTTGCCCTCAAAGGCAAGAATCAGGAAAAGATTATTAATATGGCAGCCAGTCGCGGTATTTACATATGGGATATTAAGAGAAACGGCGACAATATGAACTTTAAGGTGCGCACCAGCGGCTTTAATGCTCTCAAAGCCCTCAGTGAAGATAATGGCTATGATATGGATATAACCGGCAAACAAGGCCTGCCTTTTTACCGCCATATTTTCAAAAGAAGGCTGGGGTTTTTTACCGGAGCCCTGATCTTTATATTTGCCCTGTATATCATGTCCTCCTTTGTCTGGTTTATTGAAGTAAAAGGGAATAAAAAGGTGGAGACCAGCAAAATTATGCTTACGGCCGCTAAACATGGGGTCTATCAGGGGGCGGCCAAATGGAATTTCAGTCGTACCGAGGTAGAAGAGGCCATGCTCAGGGATCTGTCCCAGCTCAGCTACGTCAGGCTTGATATTCGCGGAGTCAAAGCCCGGATTGAAGTGGTGGAGAAAATCCTGCCCCGCAGCAATATTGCGGGACCCTGCCATTTGGTAGCTACCCGGGATGGGATTATTGAGGAGGTGCTGGTCCTGGACGGGCAGGCCAGTGTTAAACCCGGGGACGTAGTCAGAAAAGGGGACATACTGATATCAGGTGTTGTCTTTCCCGAAAAGAGCCCCTATATAATAACAAGTCCCGAGCAAGAAGAGGAAGAAGAGGAACTTAAACCTTACACCGTAAAAGCTCGGGGGCAGGTCAAAGCCCGGGTATGGTATGAAGGCTATGGCGAGTGCCGTCTGCATGAAGAGAAGCTGGTTTTAAGCGGACGCAGATTAAGCAAAATATATATAGAAACACCCTGGAGAACTGTTTTTCTAAAGGGACAGAGGGAAAAATCCTATCCCTTCTACCGACAGACCGCAGATAAGAAGATGATAAAAAGTCCTTTAGGAGATTTCGGATTATACCGGCTCAAGCTGGAGGAGCAGGTCAAAGAGACCCGGGATTTTTCCGAAAAAGAGGCGGTTAAGATTGCCCAGGAGAGGGCTATGAAAACCATGATGGATAAGATGGGGAAAGATAAAAAAATCAATGAGTCCCGGGTGGATATTTTGTCCCGTCCCAGTGATCCGATTTTGAGAGCCCGGGTTTCAGTGGAGATCATTGAAGAGATAACTGCGGCCCAGCCTATAAATGTATCACCAAATGGTAATTGATAATGCATGTATGATATAATAACTAAGATGTAGCACGATAAATAGTAAAAGAAGTAGGGGGATTTTTATTGGCCGAAAAGGAAGCGAAAATATCTCTTAAGGACAATAAAGAAGCAGCTATTTTTTTTGGCAGTGGAGACTCTAATTTCAAGTACCTGAGAAGCATATGCCCGGCGGATATTTCCGCCCGGGGTGCAGATATCTATATCAAAGGCGATACCGAAGATGTAAAGAATTCCTTTGACCTGGTGCACAGCCTGATAGATATTGTTGAAAGTGAAGAACAATTGAACATCAGCGATATCAACTATATGCATAACCTGCAGCAGCGGGGTGATAAGACCAGGCACCGGGATATCGTATCCGGCCCCATTATTACTACTGCCCGGGGTAAGGCTATAAAAGCTAAGACTATCGGCCAAAAACGCTATGTTCAGGCTATATTGAGGGATGATGTGGTATTTGGCATCGGCCCTGCAGGTACGGGAAAGACCTATCTGGCTGTAGTAATGGCCGTCAATGCTCTGAAAAACAAAGATGTCGAGCGCATCATACTGGTGCGCCCAGCGGTGGAAGCGGGGGAAAAATTGGGTTTCTTGCCGGGGGATTTTATTGAGAAGGTTAATCCCTATCTCAGACCTCTGTATGACGGGTTGTTTGATATACTAGGGGTGGATGTTACCCAGCGCTATCTGGAAAAAAACATTATTGAAATTGCTCCCCTGGCTTATATGCGGGGACGTACTCTTAACAATGCCTTTATTATTCTGGATGAAGCTCAGAATACAACTCCTCAGCAGATGAAGATGTTTTTGACCCGGTTGGGGTTTGGCTCCCAAGCGGTTATTACCGGTGACATAACTCAGGTGGACTTGCCGAAAGAAGAGTATTCAGGCCTGATTGAAATACAAAAGATACTGGGCAAGGTAAAAGGTGTATCATTCGAGTATCTGAGCAAGGAAGACGTTATTCGCCATCCGTTGGTACAGAAAATAATTAATGCTTATGAAGCCTATGAAGTGGCAGTTGAGCACCATCCATAATATAAACCGGCGCCTGAACACCTTTCATTGATTGGCAATTCGATTAGATTATTTAAGGGGATTATTCATGAGGATACCTGGTATCTCCGATATAATCAACAAAAGATTATTTACATTTCTGGGACAATCCAACACCAAAAAGGTGCTGGGGGTTCTGATTTTCTTTTCTATAACCATTTTGATCGTATTCAGCAATTTTAACCCCAAGCAGGTAACTTTGAAACCGGATGAGGTTGCCCGGCGCGATATTCAGTCCAACACCACTTCGGTAATAATCGACGAGGCGAAAACCGAGGAACTGAAAAGACAGGCGGCCGAGAAGGTGCAGAAGGTGTATCAGGAAGACACCTATGCTTTGACCGCGACCAAGAATGAAATAAACAGCTTCTTCAGTCTGGTTGATACTATCCGGGATGCGGGTGAAGGGAACAATGACAAGCTCCGGGAGTTGCTGGAGAGTACCAATAAAGAAGGAAGAAATATTGAAACCAGATATAGCGCCGACCAGATGGCCGGTTACCTGAGCAATGCCAGTCCCGAAGATCTGCAGCAGATGCAGGCGGCATCAATCAGTATTGTCCAGGGCCTGATGCAGAAACCTATTACTGAAGAAACTATGGAGAGTGTTTTTGACCAGGCGGATAAACAGATTGATCAGCTGGAGTATTCCCTGCAAGCTCGGGAAATAATTAAAATAGCAGTTGTTAACGCTATCAAACCTAACCTGGTTTTTAATAAGGAAGCTACCGATAAGGCTATAAAAGAGGCAATGGACGGGGTTAAACCGGTACAAAAAACGGTGAAGGCGGGAGAAAAAATTGTTCGCGAAGGTGAACGGGTTACCCCCGAACAGATTTCCATCCTGGAACAGTTGGGCATCCAGAGAAGCAAAAGTTACCCCTTGACCCTGATAGGTTCGGCTATATTTGTATTATTTACCTTCTGGTTGACTATAGAGTTCGTGCGCCGTTATTACAAAAAAATATTTGCCAACCATATGCTAATGCTTTTAATCGGCCTTATTTTTATCCTCATACTGTCATTTACCCGCTTCCTGACCGTAATAAAAATTGGCGATATGCCGGAAATAAATGTTTTGATCGGCTATCTGGCGCCGGTAAGTGCCGGCTCCATGCTGATTGCCATCCTGTTGGACAATCGCCTGGCTTATTTTATGACCATGATTATGGCCATTTATGTCGGGCTTTTAACCGAGGGCAACCAGCTGTTCTATGCTATAACCGCTTTTGTTGGCGGAACGGTGGGAATATTCCAGGTTTACCGTCTGAACCAGACCTCTGATCTGGCCCGGTCGGGTTTCTATATCGCCTTGGCCAATATAATCAGTATTCTTACTTTATCCCTGATAGGAGGCAATGTTACCCTTAACTTGATCTTGATCGGCAGTATCATTGGTGCGGTAAACGGTATTCTTTCCGCTGTTTTGATGATCGGAGCGCTTCCTTATCTGGAATCGGCGTTTTCTATCACCAGCATGATCAAGCTGCTGGAATTATCCAATCCTAATAATGATTTATTAAAAAGATTGCTTATGGAAGCTCCGGGTACTTATCATCACAGCTTGATGGTAGGTAATCTGGCGGAAGCCTCGGCGGAATTCATAGGAGCCAATCCTTTGCTGGTAAGGGTAGGAGCCTATTATCACGATATAGGCAAGATTAAGCGGCCGGATTATTTTGTGGAAAACCAGCGGGGATTTGACAACCCCCACGAAAAGATTGCCCCGGCCCTGAGTGCTTTAATAATAACTTCCCATGTCCGGGAAGGGGTGGAGTTGGCCCGGGAAGCTCACCTGCCCCAGGATATAATCAATTTTATTGAGCAGCACCATGGTACCAGCCTGGCCAAATATTTTTACAGCCGGGCCTTGGAAGAGGACCGGGAAGGAACCCTTAGTGAAGAAAGCTTCCGTTATGAAGGGCCGAAACCTCAGAGCAAAGAAGTAGCGCTGGTTATGCTGGCTGACTCGGTCGAGGCTGGAGTAAAGTCATTGCAGGATCCCACTCCGGACAAAATAAAAAATATGGTGCGCAGGATTATTCAGGATAAGCTTAATGACGGGCAGCTGGAAGCTTGCGATTTGACCTTTAAGGATTTAGATGTTATTGCTGCATCATTCTGTAAAAGTCTTGAAGGGCTATACCATAAAAGGATAGAATATCCTGAAATAATAGTCCGTGAGTTTGAAAAAAGGAGAGAAAAACATGGAGATCATGATAATAAACCAGCAGAACAAGATTAATTACGGGAAAGAACTGCAGCAGATAATTGTAAATGTATGCAATACCGTCGCCAAGGTAAGTCATTTACCCAAGAACAGCGAAGTGAGTATAATGATAGTCGATAATAGCTATATACAGGAACTTAATTTTATCTATAGACAGCAAAATCGGCCTACCGATGTCCTCTCCTTTGCTATGAATGAATTGTCGGATGAGGAACCGGAGTATGATTCCAGTCTGGAAGTCAATATTTTAGGCGATATAGTGATTTCCATGGAACAGGCGGCTTTACAAAGTCAGGAATACGATCATAGTCTGGAAAGAGAGCTGGGATATTTGGTAGCCCACGGTATGCTGCATTTATTAGGCTATGACCATGAGCTGGAGGAAGAAGCCCAGGTGATGCGAACCCTGGAAGAGAAAATAATGCAATCGGTTAAGCTGGAAAGGTGATTATTTAAAATGCGCAGGCTGAGAGAAAGCTTTTCCTGTGCCATTTCCGGCTTAAGCTATTGTCTTAAGACGGAAAAAAACATGAAAATACATATTCTGGCTGCAGCAATAGCCTTGGCTCTAGCTGGACTGAGCCAGCTCAGCCGGGTGGAATGGGGACTGCTGGTACTTACTATTTTTATGGTACTGGTGGCGGAGACTATTAATACGGCCATTGAAAAGACCGTCGATCTGGTGACACCGGATTTTCATCCTTTAGCCGGGTTGGCCAAAAACCTCGCTGCCGGAGCAGTATTGCTGACAGCTCTAAATGCTGTCATAATGGCAGTAATAATCTTCGGTCCTCATGTGAAGGAATTTTAAGAAGGGGTCGGCAAATGATCATTGATGAACTGATTAAAAAAGCTAAAGCAGCCAGGGAAATGGCTTATACTCCTTACTCGGGCTTTAAAGTCGGTGCGGCTTTGCTCGGTAAGAGCGGTGCTGTTTATACCGGAGCCAATGTGGAAAATGCCTCTTATGGCCTTACTGTCTGTGCGGAGCGGATAGCCGTGTTCAAGGCGGTAACCTCCGGTGAGAAAGAATTTGAATCTATTGCGATCACCGGGAGCGGTCAGGGTTATATTTATCCTTGCGGGGCCTGCCTGCAGGTTTTGGCCGAATTTTCCCCGAATATGAATGTAATAATTACCGATGAAAAAAATAGCTACAAAGAATATAATTTGAGTGCGATGCTTCCTCAAATTTTTTCTCTTGAAAAATAGGAGGTTACCAGGTGAAATCAGGTTTTGTAAGTATAGTGGGGCGTCCCAATGTGGGTAAATCCACTTTGATGAACAAGGTTATCGGAGAAAAAATCGCTATCGTATCGGACAAACCCCAGACTACCCGCACCCGTATTCAGGGAATATATACTGCGGACGAAGGCCAGATTATTTTTATCGACACTCCGGGTATTCATAAACCCAAGCACTTGCTGGGAGAATACATGGTCAAGGTATCCACCCGCAGCCTGGAAGAAGTGGATTTGATTTATTATATGACTGATGTCAGCCGCCCCTTTGGGGGAGGTGAGCAGTTCATTTTAAACCAGCTCAAGGATGCTGCCGTTCCCGTATTTCTGCTGGTGAACAAGATTGATCTGGCCGATGAGGCCAGAGCGCAAGTTCATATAAGGGATTTTATCAGCGCTATGAGTTTTGCGGAAATCATATCCCTGTCGGCCACAGAAGGGACTAATGTGGAAAGGCTGCTGGAAAAGACCTATGCTTGTCTGCCCGAGGGGCCCCTGTATTATCCGGAGGATGACCTGACCGACCAGCCGGTGTCCTTTATTGCCGCCGAGCTGATCCGGGAGAAAGCTTTAATCTTGACCCGGGATGAAGTGCCGCACTCACTGGCGGTGGAAATTGAGGAATTTAACAGTCAGTCCCCGGCTAAAATTTATCTGCGGGCCGTCATATATACGGAGCGAGATTCCCAAAAGGGGATTATCATAGGCAAGAACGGACAGATGCTGAGAAATATCGGGGAAAAGTCCCGCCAGGATATTGAAGCTATGCTGGGAAGACCGGTATATCTTGATCTATGGGTAAAGGTCAAGAAGAACTGGCGCGATAATGAGGTTAATCTCAAACAGCTGGGTTATCGTTTCAGCGGAGGAGATTATAAATGATCGCCGCCTATTTGGACAGCACCAACCTTAAAGCTGAGGCCAGACAGGAGGATATCAGGATATTATGCGAAGAGGCGGCCGGCTGCGGTATGGCTGCCGTCTGCATCCAGCCTTGGCGTTTGCCCTCAGCCCGGGATTATCTGGCGGGAAGCAGGGTGAAGCTATGTACGGTTATAGGCTTTCCCTTGGGAGCGGAAGCTAGTGCCACCAAGGTATTTTCCGCCCGTCAGGCTCTTATACAGGGTGCTTCTGAACTGGACATGGTTATAAACATCGGAGCGCTGAAGGACAAGGATTACAGCCTGGTAAAACAGGAGATAAAAAGTCTGCTTAGCCTGAAACAGGAATATGATTTCGGGCTTAAGGTAATTGTGGAAACCGCCCTGCTTGAAAAAGCCGAGCTGGGAATAGTCACCCGGCTGGTCAGCGAGAGCGGAGCTGACTTCATAAAGACTTCCACCGGTTTTTCCACCCGGGGGGTCAGTCTGGAAGACATTCGCATCATAAAGGCTCACAAGAGTGAAGATTTAAAGATTAAGGCCAGTGGCGGGGTGGGGGAGATCGAGTTTGCTTTACAGCTTATAAATGCCGGGGTGGATCGTATCGGCAGCAGCCATGCCGCTGCTCTGGTAAAAGAATACCGGCAAAGGGGAGGACTATTGAAAGGATAGTCCGGCCATGCGGTGGAAAAAATTCTATCTCTTTATTATACTGGTTGGTTTTTATACTGCTGTTATGATTAATTACCCTACTCCCTGGCTAAAAGCAGCCGGCTACAGTCAGGGTTTGGAACTTTATGCCCGCCTGGTTTCCTCCCGCAGCAGTCATCAGTTTATTTACAATCCGGGACTGCGTCAACTGGAAGCGCTCCGCCCGGTTAAAATCGGGGCTGTGACTCCGGAGGCAGGAACCGATTTCGTTTCCCTGCTGGACCAACACCTGGCCGCCGGTAAAAACTGCATCGTTGAATGCTCCCAATTGGACACCTGGCATAGCAGTCCGGCAGGAGCAGCCTATCTTCAAAAAATGAGACCCAGCGCTTACCGGGCGGTAATCTTTGATGGGGGACACCATTTACCTTCCCTGGGATTGGCTCCGGATATAATCATAATTCCGGCCTGGCGCGGTTATGCGGTGCACAGCTTTGTGCTGGACGGAATAAAGGTAGCGCAAGTACAAAAATTAGCCCGGGAATGCGGCAGTCCCAGCGTAATAGTAACCGTTCCCCGTATGGCCCTGGTTAAAAACGAAAGCTCAATGACGGGTATTGCCGGGAAAGTACTGGCATCATGCCGGCCCCGGGCCGTTAAAGATGAATTCAAGCCGGTTGCCCAGTCGCGTATGAGCAAGTACAACGGCATTATTTTTGCTTATGTAGACAGCCGTTATACCCGCGACCAGCAGTTATTTATCCGGCGGATAAAGGAATTGGGCCTGGGGGAAGTAAAGCAAGTTTATTTGGCCTTTGATTTTAAATACAGCAGCCGGCAGCAGGCCGGCCTTTACTGTGCTGAACTGGAGCAGGCTATTGACCGCCCGGTGGATTGTGTTAATCATCCGGTCAAGACGGCCAGTTTATTATGGAGTGGAGAATAAATGTATTATCAGAGTCGTTCCCTTATTATCAAAAGCATGGATTACCGGGAAAGCGATAAACTGGTTACCCTGTTTTCGGAAAAAGAAGGTAAACTAAAGGCCATTGCCCGGGGCATAAAGAAACCGGGCAGCAGCCTGCGCGCTTGTGTACAGCCCTTCTGCCATTCGCTGCTGTTTTTTCATCAGGGCCGGGAATTGGATTTGATTACCCAGGGAAGACTGCTTGATTTCTATGGCAACAGCCGCGAAGACATTAAACGCACTCTGCACTGCATGTATATTATGGAACTATTGGATAAGTCCCTGATGGACCGGGCGGCCATGCCTCGTCTTTATGGTTTGACCCTCTCGATTCTGCAGTATATAAATAATAATGGCTTAAATCATCTGGTTTTACGCTACTTTGAATTGCAATTGCTGATACAGCTGGGTTACCGGCCGGTGCTGGATAAATGCGTTAACTGCGGTCGACAGGGCGGATTCAAAAATTTCTGCCTGGAGGCCGGGGGAATGCTCTGCCCGGACTGTTCCGCCGGGGAACAAAACGGAATTGTCCTTTACGGTGAAGTGCTGGGGCTTTTAAAGCTTATGGCCCACGGGAATCTGAATACCCTGCAGCGGGTACAGGCTTCAGGCGCCGCCCTGGAGAAGCTGGAATTATTTCTGGAGAGATATCTGGAGTATCATCTGGAACGGCGGTTTAACCTCAAAAACACCATCCGGGTATTAAAAAAATCCCTGTCCTAAAATTATTCCTCCCGTGTTAAAATAAGGATAAGAAGGATATTGCAGTATGACCAGCTCTGGTCGGTGGAGAGGATTCAGGGGGGAATAGGATATGAGTATGCGCATGGACCTGGCTGATAAATTCAGATTGTTTCTTAACCATCTCAGGATTGACAACCAGGAAGTTATAAACGGCAGATGTCGGGAGATAATCCGGCTGGTCAACCTGGAGTATTGGAAAATCAAATCGGATACCCGCAACCTGCATTATCTGGGATCTTATGGTCGGGAGACGGCCATTAAGGGGCTGAGTAATATCAATATTCTGGTGCTTCTGCCCTATCAGGCTTACCAGCAAATTGCTGCCCGCCCGGGAAACGTCCAGGAAACCCTGCTGCTGAAGTTAAGAGATACGGTAAAGAAAAACTACCCGGATACGGTGGTCGACGAGCAAAAATGTCTCCTGGTACCTTTTCCGGATGGTATGAAAATAGAGATCATCCCCGGCTTCAATCCCCCTCAGAAAAGTAATATCATATACCCTGAAGCCAGGGGGGAAGGCAGCTGGCAGAGCTTTAATCCCCTCCGCGAGATTGAAGTAATCAATGAGTATAATTATAAATACGGCGGCAAAATCCGCCATCTGGCCCGTATTACCCGGGCCTGGAAAAGACAGCATCAGGTCCCTATTCCGGGGATGCTGATTGATACCATGATCATGATGTTTATGGATGAATGGGAAGGGAACCAGGGCTCTTTTGCTTACTACGGGGAAATGGTACGGGATTTTATGGAATACCTGGCGGGACGAAAAAAGGAGCAGCTGCACTGGTATGCCAAAGGCAGTAATCGCAGGATAGAACGGGAAGAGGATTTTGGCGCCTTTGCCAATATTGCATTTAAAAAGACGAAGCAGGCACTGCTCCTGGAGGAACAGGGAGATGATCATAACGCTAATCAAATCTGGGAAGAAATCTTTGGCGCTGTTTTTTTTGCCCCGGTGTTCTAATAAAGTTCTGACCTGAGGGGTTCCGGACGGCATCAGAGCATATGGGCTTCTGTCCGATTACGCCCCCTGTTTTTAGCGGAATAGAGCAATTCATCAACCCGGGTAACCAGTTGATCCAATTCTTCACCGCCAATATATTCACATACCCCGATACTTGCGGTAATCCTGATGTTTTGGCTGGTAAAGGGGCACTTCTCAACCTCATATCGTATTCTTTCCGCTACGATCTGACCCTCGGTAACGCCAGTGTGAGGCAAAATAATCATGAATTCGTCTCCGCCAAAGCGCCCGACTATGTCGACTTCCCTCAGGTTGCTGCTAATAATGGCGGCAACTGTAGCCAGGACCTTATCACCTACCGGGTGCCCGAACTTGTCATTCACCTCTTTAAAATGGTCAATATCCAGCATAATGATGGTAAGTAGCTGCTGATAGCGTTCAGCTCTGTCTATTTCTTTTTCCAGGCTGGCAAAGATGTAGCGATGGTTGTAAAGGCCGGTCAAATCATCAGTAACGGCTTGGGTAACCAGCATATGGTTCAGCTTTTCCAGTTGCCGGTTTTTTTCCTCCATAGCTTTTTGCATGGTCCGTATCTCAGTTATGTCGTTGATCATGGTCAGTAAGTAGTCCTTATGGCCGATCTGGATGTATTTAACAGAACAAAGGCCGATTATATTTTTCCCCGTTTTGGTTCTGAGCCGTATTTCGTAATTGACCAGCTCCCCCTGGCAGATAATAATCTGTTTGGCCTGGTCGCGCTGTCCGTCATCTATAAATATACCCAGTTCCAGAGAGGAGCGACCGATCAATTCCTCTCGTTTATACTCAAACTTCCGGCAGTAGCTCTCATTGACATCAAGATAATAACCATCTTCCATAGAAGAAATAGACATAAGGGTAGGATTAAAGCGAAAGGCATGGGAAAATTTTTGCTCTGACAGCATTAAATCAGATATGTCCTTGCTGACGGCAAATAATACCTCTCCACCGCTCCAGATTCCCTTAACTATGCGGGATTCTACCGGTATGGGGGCTCCGTTCTTATGCTGCAGCGGAATCATACAATACTTTTCCTGGCCCTGAAGCATAGCCAGGAAAATACGGTCGAATTCTTCCTGCTGCTCAGGATGGTGAAGCAGCCGCAGATGGCTGTGCTTTAATTCTTTCCGGCTGTAGCCCAGCCCCTCAACAACAGTACGATTTACATACTTAATACATCCATGGGTATCAAGGACAAAGACAAAGGCATCTAGGGAATCAAAAAAGGCGGCGAAATTTTTTCTCTCTTTTCTGATAGCCGCTTCGGTTTTCTTTAAGCGGCTGATGTCACTGAATATAGTTATAAAGTGATGGGGCTCAATATTATAAGCGGTGATATAAAACCAGCGCTGCAGTGGAGCCCAGTAGCATTCAAAAGCCTCCCGGCCTCCGTTTTGGGCCACCTGCTCCAGGCGGTTGACCCAGGTACTGATAAAATCGTTCTGGTGAGGGAAAAGGAGATTAAATGAACAGTTAATAATATCTGAACTTCTATATCCGGTAAACTTCTCAAAGGCGGGGTTTACTTCCAATAATTCATAATCAACGGCATTACCGGCTTCATCGGTTATAATGCGGCTGTAAGCAAAGGCATTAATCATTCTGTCAACAATGAAATGATAAAATTCTTCTGAAGGGCCCATACAATTCTCCTCTATATTATGTTATGTTGCAAACTGCTAATAGCGCATTTTATAGGTTATATGAGCAATTATGACATTGTCTGTCAACAACAGAA
>DHCD01000042.1 GCA_002398105.1 Syntrophomonas sp. UBA4911 | reverse complement strand
GATGTGTCAGCAGCCCCGGTCCGGTCAGTAATCCCCGTTCTCAGGGGAAGGCTGTAACTGTAAGGTGAATTGCCGTCCGGCTCTGACTGGTTATCCGGATGGCTGGTAGTATACAGGTGTTCTCCATTCTCACCCTTGATAGTAATGCTGTCAATCTGGGGATTGGACTTGATAATGGTCTGCATCCATTTTTCGATCCCGTACAATTCCTGGTAGGATACCCCTCTGGAAACCACGGAATCAATATTTCTTTGCACAATGCCGGCTGTCACCATGGTATTCTCCCGGGCCATTTCATAATATACCTTCTGATACATAAAAAAGTTTAGCCCGGCATAAGCAATTTGGGCCAGCGTCAATATGGATAACACCACTGCCAGAAACATTTTTTTCTTAAGCTCGCCATTGGCATCCAGGAAGTCCAATCTAACATGACAAAGAAATAAAGCCAAGGCCGCCAGGGCAGCAATAATATCCAGATACTGCAGACTTTGAGCCTTGGGTACGGCTACCCGGGACTCAATAACCTGCTCATTAAATACCAGATCCAGGCTTCCCACCCAGTTGGCATTGCGGTCGAGCAGAGGTAAAAAGATATGATACTTTCCTTCCAGGACAGCAGCTTGATAATCACTGGCCGGTAAAGCATCAGCATCCAGCTTTTCCAGCAGCGCCGGCGGCAAATATTCATTATTCACTTTGCCCTGATCGTTATAAAGTACCTGGCCCTCTTTAGAAATTACCAGGACATTGTCAATTCCCGTCGAACTGCTCTTGATGTCTGTGAGTATCTTCTCCATATCGTTGAAATTTTCCAATGGTTTGCCGTATTTTAAAGCGTATTCGATATTCCTGGCTCCGTCTTTTCCTGCTACTGCATAGCTGGATATCAACGAATCAGTATAGCTGTTTTTGAATGATGATATATTTAAAGCACCGGTAAACCCCAGAACCAGGATAAGCAGCATCATAACTGCGCCCAGCAGCAAGGCTCCTTTTTTAAATGACATGTTTTGGCCCCCGAATTTCAGTTTTTATTTACTACCAACCAAGAATTCTACCTGCTCTATATATTCGCTTACTCAATGGACTGGTAAATCTCATCTGCCACCAGTAATATTTCAAAAGGAGGCTGATAACCTATCTTCCTGGCCACCTCCAGGTTTAAGGCTATATGGGGTACATTTTCAAAAACTTGGGGAAGTTGGCGCGGTGAAGTGCCCTGCAGAATCTTTATCATATTGTCGGCCCCGAAATTTCCCACGCCAGTAAAATCTGCCCGGGCCACGCTGATCAAGGCTCCAGCCATAACCTCTTCCGTGCCCAATTGAGAAAATACCGGTATTTTCTTTTCGTAAAACGGCTGCAGTAATCCGGCTAACCGAGCCGGATCAATAGGACCCATAGTCAGGTACATGGCATCCACTTCTTCCGCCAATTGACGGTGCAAGGTCAGCAGGTCATTATAATATCTTTCCTGATCATCCTGTTTTACCGGCTCCACAACCGGCAAGGCGGTAATTGCAAATCCCATCTCCCGGGCCAGCTCCTCGGCGTCATCCACTGCAGCATAAACCCGGCCCAGGGAAGAATTCTCATAAACCATCCCCATCCTCTGGAAATGAAAGAGATCATAAAAAACGGTCATCTGACGTTTGTACACTCTGGCATCCATGTGAGCCCATACATGATCACTGCCTGAGTCCTGTTCCGACTCTATTATCCCGGAACGGACCGCATTGCTGGTAGAAAAGACCATTACCGGAACTGAATGACGATCAGAGGCCAGCAATACTCCGGCCGCAGTTCCCATGGCTATTACCAGATCTATATCTTCCTGCTGGGCCAGGCGTGCCAGCATGGCTTCCTTTTCCTCTGCACTCATGCTGCTCAGGGTGTAGTGACCATCTCCGACAAACTCCAGTTGAGAAGAAACATCCGGGTTGGAAAGCCATTTCCACATATTTCCGGTATCTGATTGCCCTTCGCTGTAAACTAGACCGTCGCTATTATTTATCCATCCGCTACTTTCCAAGGCCTTAACCAAGCCGTACAGGGTCCCGGCATAATTAACCCAGGGTTCCGTCTCACAATAAGCTATACGATATTTTCTCGCTGTCGGCTGATTCTCTGCGGACTGCTTTTCATTTACCGCGTTCATGGCTGTCAATGGCTGAGCCAGCAGCAGAAGAAACAACACCAAGGTGCAACATGTAGCAATTCTAGTATAAATCTTCATAATTCTACCCCCTGGTTCACGCTTGCTTATAGGCCCACCAGCGAATTCTGGCTACAGCGACATTGGCTGTCTGGCAGCGAATTCCTATCCGGAAAGTACCCCTTTCCGGATACAGAACCGCTCCGATAGCCATGCGCGGCGCCAGCGATTCGTAATTGCTTTTCTGAAAAACCTCAAAAGCACCGAAAAAAATCTGTTCACTGTGTTGGGGTATCTGCAGCAACTCCTCATCAGTGCTCTCTTCCACCCCGGTGACTATATAAACCGGTCCGGCCCCAAGACCATGCTCAATCTCATCAGAGAAATAGCTTTTTCCAGCCTTGGGACTTACCTCCAGTTCAATCTCCGCCACCCCGGTAGTGCTTTCTCCTGCTATCACCTGCGGCCGGGGAATCCCTAAATCAAAATCAAATTGATTGTTATCAGGGCGATACCTGACGTCAAGCCGCGGCTGCTCCCCGGCGTCCATCAGGTAAGCCGAAGCCCTGGTCAGATAAGGTTCCTGCGCTTTTCCCGAGCCCAAAATACCCAGTTTGAACAGATCGGAGAGATTATACGCATACTCGTTAAAAGGTACCGGGTCCACCTTTTCAATCATAAAACTGGGCCCTATTTGTAAAAGACTGATACGGGCCAGATAAATCGCCTGGTCCTCTTTGTCCAGATACTGATCCAAACTTAAATTAAGGTATTCATGCATAATCCGTTCTTTAACCGGTTCGGCTACGATCTGCAGTATTTGGCTGCACTCGGATTCCGGCTCCAATACCTTGGGCCCCATCTGAATTCTCAGCCGGCCTTGCCTTACCACCAGGTTGTCTACCAGCCCCGCATGGGATGCAGCTCGGAAAGGAAAGCTGACTTCATATGCAGTTTGCTGTTCCTGCTCCGGTTCCTGGAAATAAATCCTGCCCCCTTGCTTGCCATCCGCCCCATATATGTATTCCCCGCCTAATTCGTATTCAATGACAACCCGCTCCGACATTTTTTTCTCAACTATCAGAGTGACTTCCAACAGGTCATCCGGGTTAACGTAGCGCGGACATCTCTGCCAGACAGATATTTGGGCGTCACTGTAGAGCAGGGCGGTATCCTCCACTAACCTGGAAAAACCGAAATTGGACGGATCGGGAGCATCTTCGCGAATAAACAGATGGTAGCTTTCCTGAATACGATTATGCTCGCCCACCTCTTCCGGGCGGGTTGAGGAACTGGCTACCGAATACACCGGCTCTTTATCTCTTTCATCATAACCAATACAAAGGTAAATGTTTTTGGCATAATCATTGTTGGCGAATCCATCTATCATTGATAATTTCTGGGTTACCGGCGCAGCCACAATTATTTCCCGTCCCGAATAATCAAGGGCCATTCCAGTCTCCACCGAGATGGTCTTGTCGTCCACGGCAACTACCTGCAGACCGCAAACGACCCCGGCTCCGTGCAGTAAACGGTTACCCATACGCCGTTTATCATTAAAATATTTTTGTTCAGTTTCAAAATCTCTGACCGTAAGCAATTTGCCGTAAAAATAGCGATTCCTCTCATGAGGATAATACCTGGGGTTTTTCACTTTTTACCCTCCTCCTTTATAAATGTAGCCAACCGGCACAAGAGCTGATGGTTTCCCCTGAACCCGGTATTTTAATACAATTGTCAACCACCTGCCCTTTTACTGTTAACATTCTGAAGCTTTAGCAGCTAAAAACTATTTCAATCGTGCATCCAGTTCCATCCGGCTATGGGTGTCAAGCTGATTATCCCGTTTAGTATCGACTATTACCGAACTAAACGGCATGGCAGCTTTATTATCCAGCCTTAGCAAAGATAATTCCGACAGATAGGTGTTGATGCCCAGATAAGAATGCATATCCATATAAATCCAGGGTTGCAATATGACCAGTCTGGCATCTGTAAAAGCCGGCTTTTCTTCATCTATAAGTCTTTGCAGGGCAGAAGCTTGAGCTGCAGTAGGTACCCTTTCCTGTTTGACCAGTACCGTAAAGCCGTAGGGGTCCTGACCATAAAGCTGGGTCATAAGTTGTTTCAGCTCCAGCGTTTCCTGCAGGTATTTATATTGGAAATACTCAACTATAAAGGGCTTTTCTCCGGTATAAATGGTAATAATAGCTTCCATTTCTTCCCGCGTCCCCCGTTTTCTATACAAGTCTGGAGCGGCAATCAGCAGGCGCCGGAGTTGTTCTTCACTCCAGCTCTCATCTACATTTACTCCCAGCCAACCGGCCAACCGGCTTAAAAGGGACCCGGGCACCGCTTCCGGATCAAATATTCTGTCCACCTGGTCTATTTGTTCTTCCATTCCCTGCAGGAATGTGTCAAACAGGGATAAGAAACGTTCCAGGAAATCTCGGCTGCCCTCATCCTCCTGGTATACGGCGGGAAGGTACCTTAATAGCGACTGGCGGGGAAAGTATACTCTGATACTTTTTAAAAGCGGGGTTCGGGATTCACTGCCGACCAGCTCAATTTTCAGCCAGAGGTAGCGCCCCCGGGCGCCATGGAGAAGAGCGTCTCGAGGATTAACCAGTTCCTGGCTCCATAAAAATTCCGTGGCGTCAAGTCTTTGCGCTATGGCAGCATCTCTATCCTGCAGGTACTCTTCCATATTGATTAAGTGATCCTGTATGACCAGCTCTTTGCTGTCGCTGGCAAAATAGCGCAACCGGATCTGAGTATCATCGGGGATATCGGCATGCAGGGTAATCCTGTGCCATTCCATTTCCAAAGCTGTACTGTCAAGGACCGGAAAAATAAAAATGCCCCGGGGCTTTCCGGCAGAATCAAGTTTTATGCTCTCCTGCCTCTCCAAAATACTGAGACTCAAGGTGCTTCTATCCCACAGATATAATCGGTCCTGCCGGTCAAGCCATAAGCGGTCCGCTTCTCCCCGATAGCCTACATAGCCAACCGGCTCCGGGTCCGGAGGAGAGAATTTTAATAAACCCGGGTCATTGTCAGTATCCTGCCTTTGCTGCCGGGTATGCCCGGTATAGATAAATCCTGCGCTATCCACTCCCAGACCGACAACCGGCCCGGACAAATTGAGGCGGTTATCACTGATTAACTTGCCGTCAGGAGCTAACACCCAGAGCTGACCGCCGTAGGTATCCAATACATATAGGTTTTCCGCCCCCAGCGCCGCTTCAATGCAGCCCGGTTGGGGACAATCCCCAGCTTGACCCCAGGACGGCAAGGAGGAGAATAATATTCGGGCCCGACCATCCGGAGCAACTTTAAGCACCCTCATCTGCCTTTTAATATCTTCAAGCCCCTCATCCGCTGAACCGGATGGGGCGCTTACAGAAGACGTTACCACCAATAAATCGCCGCTGTCGCTTATGGCTAAAGCCAAAGGGGATCCGCCATAAAATTCGCGGCTGGTCCAAAGAATCTGACCGTTAGTTGCAGATAGGGCAACAACTGAGGCCGGTTCAGGTTCAACCAAAAATAATGAGTCCTGGGATGCCGCCAGAAGCGCCTTATCACTGAATAAGCCGTGTCCCGCCTTAAGCAGCAGGGTAGTCTGGCGATTATTAAAGTCATAGATCCAGATATTAGCCGCTTGATCCAATAGAAATAACAGACCCCAAAGGCCGCCGCAAAGATTGATTATGGGCTCGGCTATACCCATCCCGGTCTGGGGGATGGTACGGGATAAGCTATACTTATGGTCTTTCCGCAGAGTGACTCCCGATTCTGCCAGCAGCAAATTTTCACTCCGCCCGCGCTCCCAGTCGATTTTTTTATTAAGAGCCAAGAAGCTATATTGGCCATCCATGTAGTATCTCACTGCCTCTCCAATACTGCTAGAGATCATTGCGATTGATTATCTCAATTTGGTGATCGCCGGGATAGACTAAGCCGCAGGGAGGAATTTCCACATCGTCGCTGAGCTCCCGTCGTATTCCATTCCCCTCGGCACTGATCCATAAGTCTTTAACATATTCTACTCCGGGAATACGGTTGATTACTTCGTAAATATCGCCCCGGTATACGGTGCGGCCAAAAGGCCAGCCCCGGCTCAGATCGTCGCGGTCCAGGGGTTGTAATAAACGATCAAGTTCCCGGATAATTTTCTCTTCCCCCCGGACTGTTCCCGGGGCAACAACAACAGCGGTATATACGCTGATCTTTACATAATCGGGCGCAACTATATGTATTTCCGTACCCAGCAGACGATGGTGATTAAGGTGCCGGAGCACTGTTTCTTTAAAACCGGGGCTGGGAACCGGAGTAAGGGCTTCGCTATAAGGCATGACCGCTACCGTTACCTGTCCCGGAGCTTGCTTGTCAGGGTAATTTCTCATTCCCGGCCTGTACAACGGGACTGCTTTGGCCCGGGCTACCCTCAGTCCGGGAGTCAGCAATGCCAGAGCCTCAAAATCGGCAGCCGTAACTGCCCGTTCGGGTCTGCTGCGTTCCGCTATCAGCCGTTGGTAAGCCTCCATTAAGGTCTCTTTTTCACCGCCGCCATAAGCCGGCCTGTGGTTGGTTGCCTGCAATAGATTTAGTTCAGGCTCATCTTCCAGTAACTTATTTATCTCATGGTCTTTTACATTGCCTCTTATGCCCCCCCCGGTTCTGCAGCCGATAAGCAGTATATTGGCTTCGTCCTCCCGTAGGGGGATAATCCCGTTTTCATGATTACCAAAATATATTATCCCCTGCTCTTCATCCAATACATAATGGCGATCATAAGGGCCTGAAGCGGCAAAATCCCGGACTGCCTGCCAATCCTGCCATACCATTTCCCGGGCCGAATTTGACCTTTCTCCCACCTGTAATCTGAAGCCCTCACTAAGCAAGGGATGTACCGGCAGCTTAAACGACTGCCCGGGCAACCCGTTGCTTTTGCCCAGCCAACGCTGTTCTTTGAATTCGGGCTGAAACGATATTATTCGAATATTGCTGCTGCCCGGCGGTGGTATCATCCCTCGCTCTTCATCGCCGAACTGAACTATCATCATTTTCTGATGTTGGTCGGGCTTAAGGCTAAATACTCTCTCCCCGGATTTAGTCAGGGAAATATTCGCAACTTCCTCCCAGAATACCCAGCATCCATTTTCATCTTTTACCTGTACCTGGTTGTAACCATGAAGGGCAAGACTGGAGTCCAGTCTAAACTGCATCCCGGCCGCACCGCTGCTGGAAAACTCATGGACCTCGCTTAAAGTATATTGCTGCAGTACCGCTACGGTGTTTAAACAAATCTCTTCTACCTGATGCGGCAGCTCATATACATCGTCCTGCAAAAAACAGGCGATCCAAAACCGGTTTTGATCTAAGGCCGGACTGAACCTGGTTGCTTCCATAGGGGCCGAAAGCAGAAACTTGATAGCACCGCTACGCGTAAAATGATGGCTCTCGTCACGCACTATCTCCAGAGGTATCCAGCCGCTGTCCTCCCCCTGCCTGCCGAAATATTTCCATGAGACCCGGGCGGGGGGAATAATTTCAGGGTCATATTCCTCCTGGGGACCGGGCTTTACCGGATAATCCTCATAAAGATGCAAAACCAGGGACAACTCTATTCCCCGGGGCAAGTTCTGATCCAGACCTATAAGCAAATGGTTATTCTTTTTAGCTTCCCGGCCAAAAGCATAATAAGAAAGACCGTGAGTTTCATTGAACGGTGTAAAGTCCCGGCAGTCCTCTTCCGAACAGACCAGGATCTTTTCTATTTGGGCGGGAAGCAGATATAGGGGTTCAATAGTCTCAAATACCTGATCACCGGCGGATATTCTACTGGCCGCAGGAATTAAAAGCATTTTATGCACATTGCTAAAGGTAACATCTGTTCTGGCAGGAACCGCCTCCTTCAGCTTCACCCCCATAAGTTTAAGGAACTTTATTTTATTCTTAGGGGTAATGCGATTGAGGTAAAACTGCTGCATCTCGGTTAACCAGGCCAGCAGCTCAATTAAAGTGATACCCGGATCATGATAGTTTTCATCAGTCCACCCGGGAAATAGCTGAGGTATCATTTCCCTGGCATCTTCTACTATCTGCTGAAAATCCTGATCATCCAGTTCCGGTAAAGGCAACATGAGTTTATCTCCTTACATCTTAGTACCGGGCTTTTACCTTAACCTGGTGCCGGCCATTTATTATAAAACCATGAGCTATGGCGCCCAGTTGGTTAGGGTCTATCTCAATTCTCTCTCCATTTACCAGCTTATGTACGGTCATGGCAACATTCTCAATGTAATTAACTCCGCTGATAGTTTTTAATAGCGTATATAGGACTGAAATATGGGGATATTCCCCGATGTTCCATCCCCGGTCATAGCGCCCATATAGTTCGGGCTGCAGGAACTCCCTCAGCTTTTCCAGGGCTTCTGTTTCCACTGTCATCATAATATCCATAGAATCGGTAACCAGCAGGGCCGTAACTTCTATCTCCAGGTACAGAGGCTCAATGACCTGCAGTTTTCCTGGATATAACAGGTTGCCGCTTGTTCTCTGATAAATATGCCTTTCCACTTCCTGCTTAAGAGCCGGGAAGGTCAGCGATGCTTTTATCCCCCCACGAGGTAAAACCACCAGGGTTATGCAACCGCTTTCTCTTTCCCCGCGCCAATTAGTATTGGGCAGGCATTTCACCCGGGCGACATTTCTTGATACCTCCCGGGCCATGATTTCAAAATCTCCAGCAGTTACTGCCCGCCCATTATGTTTCAAGGATTGCGGTCCCCGGCGCAAAGCTTCATCAAAACTTTCTTTATCGCACCCTCCACAGGCTGCTGCGGGATTAAAAACACTATCAATAAAGGGCAGTGAATTGCGCAGACGGTTAATTCCTCTGACGCCGATGTTCCCCCTGCTCCCCCCGCCGGTCCAATACTTTATTTCAATATTATTGATATCGGAACGGGGCGCAATTTTCCCGTGCCGGTTATCTCCAAAACAAACCCTTCCGGTAGAGGTGTCAATAGTATAGTGGCGGTCGCCGGGAGCAGATAGGCTCAGATCATCCACCCGCTCCCACCTTACCCAGAGGGTACTGATATTACCCCATTCATCCCGCGTCTCCCGCCAATCAAGGTCTTTATCGCGCAGTAGCGCTTCCCTTTCCCCTTCATTCAATTGAGCGGCTTCCTCCACCCATATTTCTTCCCGGGTAACGGGAGTGCGGGGCAGGTCGTAACTGAAATTGGCTTCTCCCCCGGTATTGGACAGCATCTCGCTAAAAGCGCTTTCCTGTTGAATCACCCGGGCGGTATTTATGAATAACCCTTTGATTACCGGTAAAACAGGCCGGTTATCACTGCGGTCAAACTTACCGTCATAATTAACCGCTCTTATCCAGTATAGTTCCCGGCCGAAAATTGACCGGCGGGCAAAATCAGGAGGTCCCCCAAAAACCAGGAGCCCGCTGCCGCTAAGGTTCCTGGTCTGATCAACCGTGTCCAGTCGAGACCAGTCGCCTTCGCCCGCATTTTGTTTGGCATATTCCCACTCCAGAGCCGGGGCATCGTCCGGGTCATAGCTTTGTTCCCGCATAGAAAAAAACAAGCTTATAGGCCCCCCCAAAGGAGGCCGTTCGAATCCGAAATAGGTCGCCGGACAAGTTAAATCCAGATCAGCCAGCGGATGTACGATAACATCTTTTTCGGTAAGCTCCCGGCCATGATCATAGTATTCCTGATTGTTTAAGCTGAGGAACGAGGCCGGCTCCAGACTCTCCTCAGCATATTCATAACGCAGTTCTAAATTCTGCATCCGGGGGCATGATAAACACCGTCGGGAGCATAGATGTTATGAATGCTTAATACCCTGGCCCTAACCCAGTAATTCATCTGATCATTAATTATGCCGGTTTTCATATCATCCGGACACTGGAATTTGATAGTTGTGGGGCGCTCCGTTACATGTAAAAAGACATCCTCGTATTGGGAGCCGCTAAACAGCTTGACCCAGCCATTGCCGTTCCAGTATTCCCACATAACTTTCAGAATAAGTACATTGGGTCTTTCAGGCTCCTCCAAGGCGGATTTTTTCATTATCATCTTCCATTCGATGGCATGGGTATTGTCATTATTCATTATTCGCGGTTCATGTTTAAGCTTAAAGGAAATGGTAATCATAGCCTTCTTTTTAGAGAATGCTTCCCGACTGGACAGGTAAAATGTATCATAAAGGCTGAAGAAATCACCGAAAGGATAACAATCTCCGGAATCCAGGGGAATGTCATTATAAAACAGCGCATCAGGCGCCAGACCCGGTTCTTCATCTTCAATCGGGCTCGCCGCCTTCATCCTTATCTGATCAAACTCTATATCGCTTAAGGCCTTAATTTTCCCGGGCTTCACCTTACAGCACAACCAGCGATCGGTAACCCCATTTATATCGCTGTAGTCTATCAGGCCGGGCTCTTCCTTCTTTAACCCAATGCGGTTGGATCGTACCGTAACTTCAGAAAAAGCCTTCCAGCCGTCACCGGTTCGATATAACCATTGGGTATTCAAAGGATTGCCCATCAGCTCGCAGTCAAGGCGTTCTCTGAACTGCTGCCTGGAGTTTATGATTTCTACTTCCAGATAAGCTTTCCCGCTGATATTAAAGAGATCCGGTTCTCCTAAAAAGAAGCAATGCTCTTGCAGGTTCTCACCATAAAAGCAATCCAGCAGGGCAGCCTCCTGGCCCGGGTTATCGAGATTATCAACTATGACCTCAGCCGGGATTTGAGCTATGCGGTCATGGCGTCCGCTGCTGGTATAGATTGCCACCGGAGCTGCAGGAGTCACCAGAAGATTACTTGCGGTTTCAAAAATTATCTCTTCTCCTCCCGGTGTAGCAGCCACCGCCTGAGTTCCTGCCGGTACCAGAACGGCTTCACCGTCAATTGAGCTCAGTTTAAAAGTTAAGAAGGCAGATGCGGAACAAGCCGGTAAAAGGCTAATATTCATCATATTAAGAAATGCCGTCAGGTTTCTCTGCGGAACCTGGTTGAACCTTTCAATAGTTCCGGCAAACATACGCGCAAAAATCAGGAATAAAGCGGTACCCGCATCAGGGTCCTCGGGAGAGAACCGCCATTCCGGGGTATAAAAGGGCCGTATTTCTTTTAACTGTTCTATGAGAGCTCTGGTATCCCGTGAGTCCAGAGGTAGCAACATATTCTCCCTCCGTATATCAGCTTATACTCTTCCTTAATCACAGCCCGTTAACTGGGACCTTCATTGATATAAAAGGGGTAGACCAGGTTAAACAGGTTATTGGTAGACCTGACCGTATAGTTTATATTAATCCATAATTGCTCCGGGTTAGAATTATCACTTTGCACTTGTACTTCTACCTTGCCCACGCGAGGTTCCCAGGCCATTATGGCACTTTTCAGATCCGACTCCAGCACTCCCATAGTAGTAGGATCAGTTAACCCAAAAACGAAATCATTAAGATTGCTGCCAAAACCAGGCCGCATAACTCTTTCGCCCTTATAAGTCATAAGAATGATACGGATGGCCTCAGCTATATCCTCTTCCCCTTCGGACATCATAATTCTTCCGGTTACCGGGTCAACTTTAACCGGAAATTTCCAGCCTCGGCCTAAAAAACTGCTCATCCGTCCACCCCTCCTTAATAAGGCTCATCCTAATTTATCTTTACCATACTTCCCTGGATATTCATCATAGCCCCGGCCTTGATATTCATCGTGGCATTGGCCTTGATATTCATCGTACTGGTTGCCTCTATATCTATCTGGTTAGCTTTAAGCGTCAGGGATTTACCAGGGGCATTAACCGTTATTCCCCCATTGCCGTCAACTTCAATAGTGCAGGATTTAGCTTTAATAGTCACTTTGCTGTCAGCCTGCAGGGTAATGCTGTTGCCCTGGGTATCTATGGTCATGCTGTTCTTGGCCTTATCGTCCTTGAGTTCAATTTTCTTATTCTCATCATCAAAGAGAATTTTTTTCCCTTTGGGGGTATGAATCTCCAATTTTTCTTTACCCTGTTCATCCGTAAAAATAATTTCATGCCCGCCCCGCGATTTTATCTTGCGAATGTTGACTTTCCCATCAGCATAAGGATTATCCTCAGGCGGCTTATCCTTGGCATTCCATAATGCCCCGATAATGAAGGGTTCCTCTATATTGCCATGGTGAAAAGCCAGCAGGACTTCATCGTTTACCTCAGGCAGAAAATAAGCTCCCCGGCCCGGTCCGGCTGCTAGACTGGCGATGCGAATCCAGTCACTCTCCTGCTCGGGTTCCCGTAAAACAAACTTGACCTTTACCCGGCCCAATTTTTCGGGGTCATTTATGTTACTGACTATCCCTACTGCCACCCCGTAAATCTTATGGGGTTGATTTTCGCTGGGATTCTGGAGTGAGTATACTATATTCAAATAGCGTTCCCTCCTATGGTCAAAGTGGTTATATAACCTGATTCATCTATACAATGCCGAGCCGATGTTATGTAATAAGTTTTATTAAGTTGTGAACCCAGACCTGCCAATTTCACATATTTACCCGCTCTGATCTCGGGAATACCTATACAGCTGGCTTCTCCGGTTACCAGACTCATGGCCTTACTGTTCTGAATGGCGTTGGCCTCCACCTCTGCCTGCTGCTGGGTCCTGGCTTCGGAAAAGTAATTGTCTTCCACTGTTTTCCCCAGCGCTTTATTCAATAAAGTCTTGCCATCCTGGCCTGAATCAACCTTGCTTAACGCGCCGGCTTGCCCGACTATAGGCTTTTTGGTTTTAGGGTCCCAGCTCCTCACTTTAACCACACCCAACTGGTCGGTCAGATCATCTTCCTTATCCAGACTAAGCAGGTTTTGCCCCCAGGTCAAAGTTACTGCCGGGGATTTATTCTGATGGGGCTTACGAAAATAGACTTCATTGCCACTGACAAAAAACTCGTAACCGTTTCTTTCCGCCAGCAGGCATAGAAACTGGTAATCGCTGATGCCCACCTGCTGTATCATATCATGCATGACCGTGGTGCTCTCGACTTTGGCAGAAAGTCCGGCGCCTGCTATTACCTGCCTGGCTGCATCGCTATCCTTCATCTTGGAAAACACCTTGGATTTTATTCCCTTCATCAATTTGAAAGAGTAATCCATTCCCGAAACTACCAGACCCGTCTGTTCCCAGGAAGTCAGCTCATAGCGCACTGATGTGATATAGCCCCGAAACGCGGTCTCCAGAACATCTGCATATCCTATATCAATCTGTATATCCTTTCCTACCTTCAGATAGCGGTCTAACCACTTAAACTCTTTTTTAACCGGATCAAAGGCGTTACTGACACTAAAACTGAAAGAATCGGCCTTATCCAGGCTGGTATCGACAGATACGCCGGCAATAACCATATTGGCAGCGGCAATGTTGCTCCCCTCCACCATTATCTTAAAACTGGGGGCAAACATACTGCGATACTTGGTTGCTAAGTCATCAAAAGCCATAGTGATTACTCCAGCGGAGGAACGATTACTTTGCTCCCGGTCTCAACCCATCTGGGGTTGTCTATATCATTAGCAACAGCAATCTCACGCCATCTTCCCGGATCTTCGTATTCACGTGCCGCCAGCATCCACAATTGTTCGCCTTGCTTCAATACCCTCTGTTTGGTGCGGTCAGAAGACTGACGAGGTATTTCTCGTAATTGCTCGCTAACCGTTTGCCAGGATCGCATGGTTACGTTCAGAACAGCCCTCACCGGAATTCCCGAATCCAGAAACATGGTAAAGCGTTGAGAAATTTTTTCCATAACCCCTCTAAATACCACTGAACCCCATATGAATCTGCATACCGGCGGCGTGTGGGTGTCACTTTCCACCTCAAGTAAAGCATAGATCCGCTTGGTATGATCTCTTACATCGCTCCGGGCTTCATAGGTATCAAAAAAGAGTTCCATGGCCAGAGTGCTGGCATCCCCGCTTATAAACTGGGGAACTGCAGCAGATAAGCCCGGCATTATATGATAAGCATATTTATTTTCTTTTGCTATGTTATATTCACTGGGGTTAAATAAAACCTCAATACTTTCATTGCTGCTTTCCACTACAATACTGGCTTTCTTAAGTGGCACTGCTTAATCGCTCCTTTTCACCTGGATTTACAAGCCTCGGCGCTGCCGCTCCACCTTCATCCGCTGTTGTATCTCCCGGTAGACGCGGTCGGCAATTTTCTTAATTTCATTACCCTTGAGCTCACTATTTCCGGCTCCGGCCACCTGCACCTTAACCTCCGTATCAATAGACCTGGTTGGGGTATCGCTGAAACCCTCCGGATAACCGGCGGCAGCCGGTGATGTGTCCCTGCGATAGGCTAAATCAGGCCCGGAGGCTAAAGCTGCATAAGATTGAAGCTGTTTGCCATGCCCCGAATCAAGGCCCTGATACTGAATTAGACTAAGTTGCCCATAACTAACTGCAATCCCCGCCTTGGGGCTCGGGATTTTCGCTTTATTAATTCCCCGGTTGTGCCTGTCCATCCGTGCCTGCAGTCCTTCCCTGAAGCTAAAATCTTTAGCTTTGGCCTCTATTCCAGTGACTCTGCTTTGACGTGCATACCGGCTGACCCAGCCTGCAGATGGTAATGGCGCCAACTTTCCGGAAGAATCGCGGCCAGAGACAAAATTATTGCTGCTGCCGGCAAACCCCGGAGCCAATTGCAGGGGCGACAGGGCGGAATCATTTTCTGAATAACGTCCGGCTGCCTTAGCTTGGGTTAATTTCAGCGCGAAATTATCCGGCTTAGCTTTATTCCCCATCCTGGTCGGAAGAAGATTAATCCTCTTTCCCTTCCGGTTATGCTCCTGAATTATAAACAACAGAATCCGCACCGGTATATCCAGGACCTGTCGCCGTTGGTTGCGGGACAGTCCCCGGTGGGCGGTTAATTTACTGGCTTTTTTCCAGGGTTCATGATTAACCATAATGTCACCGGAACCTATTAAGGGTTTAGGATACAAATGATAAATCTCCGGAATTTGCCCCTTGATTTTAAGGTCGCCCTTATTCCCTTTAAGATTGAAAATCTGCGGCCACCAGCCGGGCTTAATCAACTGGGGTAGAGAGTATTGGGTTTTTCTTCCGGTGTTGGCTTCTTTATTGAAACCTGTTATAGTCCTCCTCTGATTGAGCATTAATGACTCCAGATCAGCAATACCCCGGCCGGAATTGATCTCCGCTTCTCTGCCTCTCCGCCCCGGGAGGTTATTTAAACTTCCGGCAACAGCTTGGCGCGTCAATGTTACCGGACGGGCTGAAATGAAGAAAGAGGGAATGCCTTTTCCTGGGTCAGCCCTTAAAGTCACCTTGAATATATCGGGAAAGTCTTGGCTTCTGTCATTTAGTAAGCTTACCGGCCTTAATATCAGCTTAGTCGGAGACCCGCTGCCTGAGGAATTAATTTCAGGGCGATCTTCCCTCTTGTGCCATCCCCTCTGCCTGCGCAAAGTGTCTTTTGTGAGAAATGGCAGTACTTTACCCGGTATGGCGCCGGTTATGGGCTCATCTGATTGTTTCACGGCTCCCCCAAAAAATCTTTGCCCCCGTGAATTAACTGTCATTAAAGATAGCCCATATTTTGCTGCAGGAGTCACGCCGGCCCGGCGGTAGCCATAATTGTGATAACCAGGCCGGGAAAAGTTCGCTTTTCGTCCCGGCTTCATAAAATCAGCATAGCCGCTATAATGCAAAACTGGCACTGGTAATCGGTTTATAGGATGGCGCTCATTGCCAACCTTATCCAGTTCCGATTTTCCTCTATTGGCCCCGGTTGTCATGCTCAGAATTTGGTTTTTCGCCGCTGCCAGCTGAGCGGTTAATTCATTCATTTTTTTCAGGGGTTTGCGATTAATCATAATGTCATTGGAATCTATTAAAGCCGACTTTAATATATCAGAAAGGTACTTCCGGCTATTGTTGATTGAGCTTACCGGGATTAATATTGGTTCAGCAGGCAGCCCCATACCTGATAAGCTGCTTCCCGGATGATCTTTCCCGTTATCTAATCCTCTATGCTTGGATAATTCGATCTCCCGGCGCAACGGCATAAGCTTACCGGACATTCTCCTGTTTTTTGGCGCTATTACCTGATGCCTGATCCCCCAAGGCAATCTTTTCGCCCGCGGATTTTCAGTCCGCGGGTCCCGAATAGTAAACCCGGTCTTTCCAGCATCCATGTAATCAGGTGGCATGACCAGGATAGGCCTTTGAGCAGCTAAATGGCTGCCATCCCTATTTCGTTGCGGAAGTAATTGTATATTGCCGGTTGCATTCTGGATTTTCACCCTGGCAGGCAGGCTAAAAGCAGGAACATATAAATGTTCGAATTGCATAATCTGTTTTAAAGGCGTCCCAGCCAGTATCAGCGACCGGATTAGTAATGATGAGTATAATTGCCCAGGCTGGTTTTTTTCAATCTTTTCTGCTGTTAGCGCCATGGGCAATAAAAGTGATGGTCTTTGCTTAACCCCACTCATAACAATTTTTTCCGCCGGCAAGGAACGAACCGGCACTGACAGTGCCCGCTGCTCAGCCTGCTCTATAAAAATTTTTTCCGTTCTTAATATCTGGTTCTGTCTGTAAAGATGCTCATTAAAAAAATGATGATTTTCCTCATGCCGGATGGGCTTTTTTATAGCGGTTAAAACATTCAAAACCATCCCCTGGCCCGGGCCGGTTATAGCATGCTCCGGCCTGACCGGCCCCAAGTCACGCGGCCAAGATAAACCGGACAGCATTATCCTCGGATACATATGGGTTGAATTAACCTTAAGGTTCGTTGCCAGCCCTGAGGACACTGGGCGCAAAGAGAAATTGCCGGGAGTTTGCCGCCTTTTTTCGGATATCTGCTCAATTGCTCTATTGCCGCCCAATATTCGGCTGACATCGTAAGAATTAATTCGCGCTGCTCTCTCCTTCACAGCCGGTATTTTTCCAACCCCGGACAATAGTCTGTACTTTTTTAGCTTCTGCCTTGCCTCCCCCGTTTTTGCAGTAATAATCCAGGAAGCGGTCAATCTATTGGTATACGGGAGATTGGGGGGCAGATTCGGCTTAGAGACTGATTTTGGAGTAGGAATAACCTGGACATGAATTGCCCGCCATACCTGGTTTAGCTCTCCGGCCATACCTTTTTCCGTTGCTGCCGCAGATTGACTGCGGCGGCCAGTATCCCTTTTTCTGCCCTGGGAACTGGTCAGCTGGTTCCGGTGCAGCAGTTTAAAACCCGTATGTATTCGGGAGAAAGGGATATTCTGCAATCTGGTTGGAACAGCCTGAGTTACCGGCAGAGGAAAAGGACTGCTGGGAATAAACCAATTACCGTCTCCCCTGGACACCAGCAGCAGTTTGAGATTGATAGTCATAGGTCTTGGTGCGATCAAATGGGCGGCATGGTTATCAAGACGCCAGGCTAACGCAAGAGGCCTGAAGGAATAGTCGGAGCACAGATACTTGTTTCTGATCCGGTCGCCCAAGGTCTGCGCCGGACTCCAGGTGCTTATTCCCAGCATTTTTAATTGTCGCGGTAACAACATATTATATTCCCCCAGGGACAGCAACAGCCACACAACAACTTAGCCCCAACCCATCATGATTTGATAACTTTAATTCCGCGGTGAACTATTTCCAGCGATTCTATTGCCACCTCGCTGGCACTGGCCCGCAATTGGGGTCCTACCCATTTAACCGGGTAGGACTCCAGAAAACTCCATCTGCAACTTTCCTGCCCACTGGCATCCAGCAAAATAATAGATCCATTCTTACGCTGCAGCCTGCCGGCAGCATTTTCCTCATACCAGTCCCAGAGTTGGGTAGTGTTAGTAAAGCCCCGCTTCAAAACCAGCGGTGGATACTTCCTTATGGTAATAAAATGATGTTCATAGTCGTTAACCCCACCCTCGCGGACAACCTTAACTTCAGTTTCGGCCTCCAACCCTGAAACTTCTGAAAAGTCAGCGATAAGCAGGCCATCAAGTTCAACCTTGAAACGGAAGGCCACACCAGGTCTAGACACCGCCCCATTCACCTCTTCTTATTAATAACATCAAACAAATTGTCCGGCTCATCATTAAGCTGGCGATTTATACGTGATATTTCTTCACACCAACGGCGACGATCACGGTGCTCCATGGCCATAATTTCATCATGCGGCCAGTGGAAATAATATGCTATAAAAGCCGCCTCTTCAAAAATGCGGTCAACCGGATAGCATTTTATTCCACTGGTCATCTGGGAAAATTTACTGCAGTCTCAAACTCATGCTCACAACGCGGGCAAATTACCCGAATATTAGGGCTCTCCATCTCGTTTATACGCTGGTAGAAATCCTGAAGATAAGCCATATCAACGGTAAATAGTTTTTCTATAGTTTTGGTGTCAATCGCCCTGAGATCACCTAGTTTGGTAATCACCCGGGATAAAACAATGATAGTCAGATAGCCCGGGTTTTGTTGAACTCGGGGATCACGCAGCGGTAAGATTTCATCAGCCGCTGTGGCCAGGCGCATTACCCCTTTACGATGCAGGTCGCCCTGTTCATCTATATAACCTTTGGGTAATTCAAATTCAAATTCAGTTTCAAAGGACATCGTATTATCCCCCGTTCGCGTCACGTCTTTAGTGGTTTTATTGCTAGCACTTTTTCTTACTGCCATATGCGCACAACCTGCTTATAACAAGAGTAATAAGAAAGCATCAGTCCGTCCTTTCTATCCCTTGCCGGTATCTTAACTTACTTGGATCTTAAGAAACCCTCGTAAGCCAGTTCCAAAGTTTCAATTACTACCGCCGACTCGCTGGCATTAAAATCGGATGCCGAATACTTGCAAGGCCAGGCATCATAAAAAGTCCATACTGCCAGCTCCGCCTGCTGGTCATCAACGGCTTTGATGGTAACATCTTTGCGTTCCACTACCCCGGCATTACCCGGTTCGCCTTTAAACCACTCGTAGATTTCCATATTGTCTGTAACTCCCTGTTTAAGGGTAACCGTAGGGTTATGAAGCAAGCCCGGAAGCTTCCAATAACCAGCATTCATATCGCCACTGCGAAATTCGATTACATCGTATGACGCTTCAATCCCTCTAACCTCAGTAAAATATGCTTCAGTAATTCCCTCAATTTCAACAGAAAAGCGGTAACTCCTGAAGGGGTCAACGCGATCAGCCATTTATTACTCTCCTTTCAATACAGATTATTCACTATCAGCAGTTTTCTGGGTGATTCTGAAGATGACAAACTCGGCCGGTTTTACCGGTGATACACCGATAACGCAAATCAAGCGGCCATTGTCTATGTCATCCTGGGTCATAGTAGTACGGTCCACCCTGACGAAGAAAGCCTCATCCGGTGTACCTCCCATTAAAGCGCCGCCTCTCCAGACTCCCAGCAGGAAGCTATAGATGGTGCGCTGAACCCGGGCCCAAAGTCGTTCATCATTAGGTTCGAATACTACCCAGTTACTGCCATTCTTAATCGACTGTTCCAGAAAGATGAATAGCCTTCTCACGTTTACGTATTTCCAGATGGAATTGGAGCTGCAGGTACGGGCTCCCCATACGCGAATGCCCTGACCGGTAAAGGCCCGAATCAGGTTAACTCCCTTGGGATTGAGGATATCCTGTTCTCCCTTGTTGTACTGACAATCCAGACCTACACAGGCCCGTACTACTTCATTGGCCGGGGCCTTATGTACTCCGCGGGTATTGTCCGAACGGGCATAGATGCCAAGCATAGAGCCGGAAGGCGGAATAAAGATATTGCGTTTATCCAATGGATCAAACACTTGCAGCCACGGATGATAGAGGGCGGCATAATGGGAATCAAATATATTACGGTGACTTTGCACCTCTGCTACCTTTTTTAATTCCCTGGGGATATCAAGAACTGCAAAACGGCTGGTCAGATTTTCACAGTGCGCTACCAGGGCCAGTTGCACATTGGGATCAGTCACACCCGGAACCGCCATAATACTGACTTCATCATTGTCTATAAAGGCCTGAATCCCGGTACGCTTACCCGGTCCCCGGTCTTCCCCCATAAAATCGGCGGCGGAAAGAGAACTCAGAGAGCCGTCGCTGCCCCCGGAAAGACCCATCCAGAATTCCTCTTCCCCAGCTTTGTCTCCCGCAATGATATCAAAAGGAGCTCCTTCTCCTATGGCCAGGTTATGCTCCACCTTAATCATACTGGAGCGAGCCAGTTTCTTTTCTACATAGTTGGCCGCAGCCGGGTTGAAAGACAGATTCTCATAGTTTTCGGTTTCGCTTTCATAAAAGACCTGAAGGCTGAACTCAGCGGTGGCAAGGAGTTTGCTCGGAACCAACTGCTTATCCACCACGTCTCCTTCCAGAGCCTCGGCTAATTCAATTACATTATCCTGAGATTTGAGTACCTGGTTATAAGATTTACTTTCACCATCATTAAATAGTACTATATCGCCGGGATTGAAACCGGCGCTATTTTTGACCCGGTACTCCTTGTCCCCTATTACTTCGAGAATTGGAGTTCTGGCTTTGCTGGACGGCGTAAATAATAGTCTCAGCTTATCCCCCCACATGCCAGGGTTGCGGGCGGAAATCTTTAATGCCAGCGATTCCTGAGTTTCCTCACTATAGTTTCTGGCGGCCTTGGCATCGGGAGGTATTACCCGCATTACATAACAGCGTGATCCCCCATTAATGAAGAAATGTTCTACGGCATAGGCTAAATAGCGATATTCGGCAAAGGCATTTTCCGATAGATAACCACCGAATATTCTCAAAAAATCGCCAAAATTAGTTACCAGCTCGGGCAGACCTTCGGTAGGTCCCTTTTCTGCCAGGCCAAGAAAACCGGCAGTGCTGGTACTGGCTCCTTCCATAGGTTTACCGCCACTTTCAAACTCCTCCACATAAACTCCTGGTGATAAATACTCCGGCATTCGTTTCCAGTTGCTGAACTTTACACAAATGTATCTTCATATCATCTGTATAACCCAGAAACCAGCCTCCTCCTTTCAAGATAAAATAGGGATGCTATTAGTTGACCTACAAAACAGGTTATGGTTTGAGTTCCAGGTGAATGTTGCAGCTACCAACAGAGGACTTTTACCAATCCTCCGTCGCTATCAATACTCACCTCCCCTTAAGTGCTTTTGGCCCTGCCTCAATATTGCATCCGATTGATATTTGATCTTTATCCCGGTGTCTCAAATCTGTAATCATATATATTAAGTAAGACCAATTCCAGTTTGTTTCTATGAAAATGCAGTTATTATGTAAATAAACTAATAGCAAACAGCCGGCAGGAGGAGCAAGCTAAAGCAAAGATAATTATGGGATTAGCATAACCTTCTTAAAATTGCGGTTTTTTGGCACCTTCCACCAAATATAGCTATATAGCAGGTAATTCCGTACGATTAGTTGATTTTGTTAAACTTTTCTTGTATTTTAGCATAAATATTGTTAGATTGAATACATAAAAAGGCATAAACTAGAATATTTAACCATTGCGGAATTATTGACCTCAGTAACCATCTTTTAAAGGAGTCATCATGCAAAGAAATTGGAAATATTTTCATTTATTGATTATTTTTATAATTGCCTTTAATATTCTGCTGGGGGGATGTTCTCCCGCCAGCAAAGGAACAAAAACGGGGTCGTCTATCTCCATAGTGTTCGCCGATGGTGAATGGGAGAGTATACAAGTGCATAACCGTATAGCCGGCTATATCGCAGAACACGGTTATGGTTATCACCCTACCTACCTGGCCGGGCAAACTACGCTCCTGTTAAAAGCTTTGAGTCAAGGTGACATTGATATAATGATGGAGGTCTGGAGCTCTGATTATCCCGAACAGTGGCAGCAAATATTAAAAACCGGCAAAGTCCGGGAGTTGAGTTGCAATTTTTCTGCCGTGCAAGGCTGGTTTGTCCCTGAATACATGGTCGAAGGTGATGCTGAACGGGGAATTGAGCCCCTGATTCCAGAGTTAAAATCAGTGCAGAACCTCCCCCGGTATAGGGATATATTCAAATTATCCGCAACCACCAACCAGGGAATCATTTTCAACGCCCCCCGGGGATGGCCGGCAGAGGCTATCAACCAGGAGAAATTAAAGACCTATCACCTGTCCGCTTCCTTCAAATTGTTTCCCAGCGATTCCGAACAGGATGCTGCAGCAACTTTGGACCAGGCTTATGAACGAGGTTCTGCCTGGCTTGGCTATGCCCGGGACCCTGGTATTATCACGGCCGGGCATAAACTGGCCCTTTTACGTGAAGAACCTTTCAGCGAAGAACAATGGAAACTTGGTCGGAGCTGTTCTTACCCTGAAAGTAAGGTTATGATAGCGGCTCATTCCAGCATGAATGAGAAAGCTCCCGAGCTTTTGGACTTTTTGCAAAAATATGCTACCACCCGTGAGCAAAACGAAGAAATGCTCCTTTACGTTAAAAATAGTGGGGGAGATAAAGAACAGGCCGCTCAACACTGGCTGCAAAACAATCCCGATGTTTGGAGCCAGTGGGTTCCGGAGGAGGTAGCAGAAAAGATCTGGGCCGACCTCAACCCGGGGTCTTTAAATAAAGGGGTTAGTACGATAGTAAAACCTGATCCAGCAGGATAATCCTGCCTGATTTTATATCCATCTGTGGGTACCGAACCTGACGCGCCTGTGTATCAGGATAAACGTCAGCGGCGGCGATCAATCTGAACTCATTCCAGGATATTTAAAAACATATCCTGGTTGGACTGATTAATAGGATAGTACCTTTATAATAGTCTCAATTAATGTTTTAAGGTAGGGGCGGGGTGTCGGGATATTTTAGGAATGGCCGGCCAAAAGAACTGCAGCCGGCAGGTATTCAGGCCCTCCGCCAGACTGGCGGGATTGCTAATGAAAAATGTTGTTGCACCTCATATCAATACTTCCAAACCGGAAGCCTATCAAAACGGTGACGAACATATCATTGATGAGCTGCGTCTCCTTGATTTGCGTATTCGTCTGCAACTGCAGCGGCAAAAGATGCGGCAGGTTGAAGGGGCTGGCAATCAGTTTAAAGGGCTGGTTGTTTCTGAAGAAGAGGTGGAGATACTGCTGAATGAGCCCTGCGGGTCGGGGCGGAGTACGCATGCCTTAACTGATGGGCAGAATAATGTTGACGGTATGGAAGCTCATGTGCAAACTCGGATCAAACTCAGTTACGAGCAGGGCATATTTCTTCCCCTGGAGCATTTAAGCTGGGCTTTTAATTTAAATAACTTTGCCAGGAATTGTTTGGTTTTAGGCCTGGCAGTGGAATACGACCGAAAATATGAGAGACTGTTTGCTTTTCTGCAAGATGACATAAATATTAAATACCCGACCATTGATCTGGCCCTGCAGCTATTGTGCCGGGATGAAAGCCAGCGCAGGGATGCACGCCGGGTTTTGGCTATGGATGCCCCCCTGATGAAATATTTGCTCAAGTCGGATGAGGCTGATCAGGGCATACGTCTTTCCCAGTCTTTAAAGCTAGATCGGCGCATCGTTGCCTTTTTTCACCAGGTGGCCGCCATTGATTCGGAGTTGGCCTATTACGTTAATTTTTTTACCCCGTATGATGAACAGTCGCCGTTGTTGCTGGATCTTGACCTGCAAAGCCGGCTACGCAACTGGTGGAAAAACCTGGCCTCAGACCGCAGCGTCCGTAAGCCGTTGGGGATATTAACCGGACCCTCCGGCAGCGGGAAATGCTTTCAAATTCAACACCTGTGCCATTACTATAAATCCTCTCTGTTGATAATTAATGGGGCTCGTTTGCCTGCGGAGGCACAGCTTTTGAAAAAAGTGCTTCATGATATAATTCGGGAGTGTTTACTATCTGATGCGGTTCCTTGTTTCAAAGGAGTGGATAGACTGGCGACCGGGTTCGGTCTGCATGAAAATGAGGGAGCAAATTTTAACCGGGGATGCTGGAATATTTTCCTGCGCGCCCTGGAAGAATTGCCCGGGCCAATTTTTATACTCACGGAAAAGCCGATTCAACCGGCCGAGTTAGATCACGATTTTGCGGTTCTGTCGATTGAATTGGGAATACCTGATGAACTGACCCGCCAAGAGCTCTGGAGTAATTTTTCTCGTGATTATGTATTCAGTGAGATTTCGGACTGGGGGCAGATGGCCAGCAAATTCCGTTTCACCCCGGGACAGATCAAGAATGCACTTTTACAGGCTCATGAAGCTGCCAGCGGCCAGGGCAAACAGATTACCGCCGAAGACTTGCACAGCGCTTGTTTTGCTCAAGGAAGGCATTTTCTGAGCCGCTCAGCCAACAAAATCAATCCTCATTATAACTGGGACGATATCATCTTACCCGCCGAGACCGTCGAATTGCTTACCAATGCCTGCAATCAGATGAAAAATCGTTATATTGTTTATGGGCAATGGGGGTTTGATAAAAGGCTGGCCTATGGACGGGGACTGAGCATGTTGTTCTCTGGATTGCCGGGAACCGGCAAGACTATGGCTGCTCAGGTGATAGCGCAGGAGCTTAACCTCGAGCTGTATAGAATTGACCTGGCCCAGGTAGTCAGCAAATATATCGGTGAAACTGAGAAGAATCTGGGGCGGATCTTCCGGGAAGCGGAATCCAGCAATGCTATTCTGTTTTTTGATGAAGCCGACGCCCTGTTCGGGAAACGGTCAGAAGTAAAGGATGCCCATGATCGCTACGCCAATATAGAAATTGCCTATTTACTACAAAAGATTGAGGAATATGACGGCATCTCCATAATGGCTACCAATCTGGCCAAAAACCTGGATGAAGCCTTTGTCCGCAGGATTACATTTATAGTCGAATTTCCTTTTCCTGACGAAGAATTTCGTAAGCGGATATGGATATCCATGTTTCCCCCGGAAACGCCGTTACATGACAATGTGGACTTTAATTTTCTGGCCCGGCGCTTTGAGATAGCAGGCGGCAACATTAAAAATATTGTGCTTTATGCGGCCTTTCTCGCCGCCCAGTGTGGTGAAGCAGTTAATATGCAGCACCTTTTACGCGCCACCAAATATGAGTACCAGAAAATAGGTCGGGTACTGCTGCGGGAAGACCTGGGTGAGTACTACGGTGAAATTTAAGATAGGGAGCTGGTAAAATGGCTAATTATACCGCAATCGTTGATGCAGGCGCCTCAATTATTGAGGTATTACGGGATAATCTAACCCCGGAGCCTATTCTTTCCCCAGATATGATAGGGCTATGTTCACCGGCTGAGACTGGTGACTTACAACTGGGGCTATATTTATACTCAATTAAACAAAACCGGGAGTATCGCCGGGATGGAGAACCTATGCTGGTCCTAACCCTCTACTACCTGTTAACCGCCTATTCCAGCGCCGATATAAAGCAGCGGGCTTATGATGAAGACTATATATTAGGGGCGGCTATCCAAGTTTTGCATGAAAACAGCTCTCTGGGCAGTGCTTATCTCCAGGGCACTTTGGGCAGTTCAGGCGAAGAGTTGCGAGTTGATCAATATTTCCTGTCCCCCGAAGACATACAAAAAATCTGGTTATTCCCTAATATACCTTACCGTACTTCAGTAGGATATATGGTTTATCCCATAATTATTGATACCGGAGGTTTTATCGCTGCTCCTCGAGTACGATAGAAATCCGAGGAATGAGGAAAATTTATGCATAATTTTATAACCAGCACATTGCAACTGGGGCGCAAAGTATCAATGGTACTGTGGTTAATTGACCAGTATACCTCCCTGGGCTGCAATGAGGATATTACTGTTTATTTGAATGAGCGTCCGGCCAGTTTCCAGCGCAAAGCCGGGGGATATCTGGTTTTTTCCGACCTGGAGGAAGACCAGTTCCGGGTGTCAATTGAGTCCCCCTACTATTTTACCGAGCAGTTAGAGATTAGTCTGAGTAGCCTTAACCGCTCCGAGCCGGTCGTGTACGTCCCTTTAAAGCCTGCACCGCAGTACCGCTTTAATCCGGGGGCAACCCTTATCCGGGCTTCGCTATGCGATAATAATGGTGAACCGGTCAGTTGCAGTCTGATCGCCACCCTGAACAGCAATGATTGCGCCCGGGCTAAATTGGGGCGTCAAGGGGCTAAAGCCGGGGCCTCAGAAATATCCCTGGTCGATACGACCGGGCGCATGGCTCCCGGAGACCTGCTGTTAATCCGGCCCCAGGAAACAAAATCCGGTGAGGTTTGTGAAATAACCACCATGGGGGTGGGAGAAGGAGTCTACTCCCTCAAGCAGCCTTTATTAACCGATCACAGCCGGGGGGAGCTATTGATGCCGGTAACTATTACCCGCAGCGATGAACGGGGAGAAAGTGTAATTGGTCTCCGCAATCCCCGTCAAAAGACATCTCGGATACAAATAGAATTTTCCTTTGGGGATCGTAATCACATAGTGGAGGTAGACGCAGCCACCGGACTAACTCACCACCTGGGCAAAATAATGCTGTAGAAAAACTTAGCGGACAGTTCCCTGAGTTGCCCGAAGTTTTTTAGCGCCGGGATTTTAATTCGGTGAAGATATCTTTAAGCTCTACCCCTTGCTCGACCAATAAGACCAACAGGTGATAAATGAGATCGGATACTTCATATACTATCTCAGATTTATCCCGGTTTTTAGCAGCTATGATAACCTCGGCATTCTCTTCGCCTACCTTTTTCAGGATTTTATCCAATCCTTTATCAAACAGATAAGCGGTATATGAGCCTTCGGGCATTTTATCCCGGCGGTCGGAAATAACATCATACAGCTCATAAAGAATCCCCGGACCCGCCCCGGAGGAATAAACCTTCTCCAGATCATCCACCTGCGCCTTTTCGATTTCATTACCGTCTATGTCCCGGTAAAAGCAGGAATAATGCCCGGTATGGCAAGCGGCACCCGTCTGTATCACCTTTATCAGCAGGGCATCCTGGTCACAGTCATACAATATCTCCTTTACTTCCTGAATATGACCTGATTCTTCCCCTTTCATCCATAATTCTTGCCGGCTGCGGGAGTAAAACCAGGTCTTCCCCGTATCCAGAGTTTTTTGCCAGGACTCCCGGTTCATATAGGCCAGCATTAAAACCTGGCCGCTCTGGAAATCCTGTATTATAGCCGGTATCAAGCCTTGGTCATCAAATTTTATGCTGTCTGTCATAATCTTACCGCTACTCCTTTACTGGCTAAATAGTCTTTGGCCTGTTTGATAGTATATTCCTGATAATGAAAAATGGAGGCGCACAAAACCGCGTCTGCTTTTCCCGCCGTCACTGCCTCATAAAGGTGTTCCAAATTGCCTGCTCCTCCAGAAGCAATGACAGGAATACGCACCATAGAACTGACGGCAGCAGTCAGCTCTATATCGTAACCGTCTTTGGTGCCGTCCTTGTCCATACTGGTAAGCAGTATTTCGCCTGCTCCCCGTTTTTCCGCTTCCTGCGCCCATTCCAACGCATCCATTCCCGTAGCCCTTTTCCCCCCGTTGATATATACTTCCCAGCCGCCGTCTTCTCGAGATCGGGCATCTATAGCCACAACCATGCACTGGCTGCCAAATTTTCTGGCGCCTTCGCCGATCAGGGTCGGGTCATTCACCGCCGCTGAATTCACTGAAACCTTGTCCGCGCCGGCATTCAGTATGTTGCGGATATCATCAAGGGTACTGATTCCTCCGCCCACGGCGAAAGGAATAAACACCTCCCGGGCCGTGCTTTTGACCACGTCCACCATGGTTTTACGTCCCTGCAGGGAAGCGCTGATATCCAGAAACACCAGTTCATCGGCTCCCTCATAGTCATAATAAGCCGCCAGTTTCACCGGATCGCCCGCATCCCGCAGATTCTCAAAATTAATACCTTTTACCACCCTGCCCTCATGAACATCCAGGCAAGGTATGATCCTTTTAGCCAACATAATTCCACCCCATAGACAGAATTTTGAATGATGAATTTTAAATTTTTAAGTATTATTGTATTTCTCGCTAATTATTATTTAGTTCCGCTTCCCGCAGAGCTTCAGCCAAAGGGATTTTTCCGTCATAAAGAGCTTTGCCGATGATAGCTCCGCTGACCCCCAGGTCTTCCAGGGCCTTTAAGCCGCGAATATCCTGCCGGCTGGAAACCCCTCCGGAGGCAATTATCTCAAGGCCGGTATCCCGGGCCATAGCCTCTATTGAAGCCAGGTTGGGACCCTGCAGCAGCCCATCGCGGGATACATCGGTGAATACTGCAGTTTTTATTCCCAGTTGCTTCATCTCCCGGCCAAAATCAAGCGCTGCGAGTGATGAGGTCTGCACCCAGCCTTCTACCGCCACCATACCATCCCGGGCGTCCAGTCCCAATATAATACGTTCCGGCCCAAAATTGTCTAGCAAGCTTTTTATAAAGTCAGGGCTGCTTACCGCCCGGCTGCCGATTATAACCCGCCGGGCGCCGGTATTAAGCGTTTTTTCCACATCTTCCAACCGGCGCAGTCCACCGCCGACCTGAAAAGGAATATTTATGGCATCGGCTATGGCCTTTATTGCTTTATGGTTGCGGGGGGCGCCGCTGAAAGCTCCATCCAGATCAACTATATGCAGCCACCGGGCTCCCTCTTCCTGAAAACTTCTCGCCACCGCCGCCGGAGTATCGGAATAGACCGTTTTATCCTCCGCCCTTCCCTGAATCAGGCGTACGCATTGCCCGTCCTTTAAATCTATAGCCGGATAAATAATCATCTTTCACCTTCTCCCCCGTTATTCAAGCACGGCAAAATTATGCAATATCCTTAATCCCGGTTCACCCGATTTTTCCGGGTGGAACTGAGTAGCAAAAACATTTCTCCACTCCAGAGCACAGACAAAATCCCGGCTATAATCGCTGGTGGCAGTAATATACGAGTCGTCCTCGGGGATCACATAATAGGAATGGACAAAATAAAAATAACTGCCCCCTTTAATCCCCTTAAACAACCGGCTGTCTGCTGCCGGTCGAACCTGGTTCCAGCCCATGTGCGGTACCTTGTACTCCTGCGGCAGGTCAAACTTTACCACTTTACCCTTGATAATGCCCAACCCCTGGTGGAGACCGTTTTCTTCACTCGCACCGAAGAGCAGTTGCAAACCCAGACATATGCCCAGCAAGGGGGTTTGTTTTTTTACTACCGCACTGATCACCCTATCCATACCGTCACGCCGCAGGTTATTGACGGCATCGGCAAAAGCGCCCACACCGGGCAAAACCACCTTGTCAGCCGCCAGTATATCCTCGGGACGGCTGCTGATACCAGCCTCATATCCCAGCTTGGCAAAAGCATTCTTTACACTGGCCAGATTACCCATACCGTAATCTATAATAGCAATCAACCTTGGTCTCCCTTCCCAAAATTACTTCGCCTTTCTCTGCTCCAGGGCAAGCACCATGCCGGCCCGCCTCACCTCTA
>DHCD01000007.1:6169-21209 GCA_002398105.1 Syntrophomonas sp. UBA4911 | reverse complement strand
GTGTTCCTGGCGGAAATCACTTTCTTCGGCTGTGGTAAGAAATGTCATCTGTTCATATTTATAGCTCTGCTTTACATCAACGCTGTTATAAATGCCGTATGCTTTGAGCACAAATTCGGCTACCCGTTCTCCGAATAAAATCAAGTATTTGGGATGAAGGATTTCGATTTCCTCCAGTAAGAAAGGCAAGCAGGCGATTATTTCGCCCGTGCCTGGTTTCACCGGGATACCGTCACATTTTCTTCCGTTGAGCAGGCAGACATGATCCTTGGTAATCCATTTGCCCTGACCGTAGCAATTAGCGCTCTGACGAGAGGCACAGGCTTTAGGCTGGCACCTGACCATAAAGGTGTGATATATTTTATCCAGTTTCAGTTCTGTCTTAATCAGATTCCGCAAGGCAATTACCTTGTTTATATCTCTGGTAAACTTATTATCGCACTCAAAAATCAGCATTCCCTCAGGTTCCAGTTCACCTTTTCCCATTGACGGCTTCCTCAGGCACCTTACCAGCGACGGGCACCGCAGGCATTCACATATCCTGTCTTCCATCTCAATAACGCGACGGATATTCTGTTCACGGTTGCCTGTTGTCACCATCTCATCCTCCCAACACTTCGGGGAAATACATCCCTCTTATATTTTTCGACACCTGCTTTTTAATTCCTTCTAAGGCAATTTCTTTTTATAATGGTTAACTATTTTATTTTATGCAAATACTCCCGGGTTGATGAGTTGATCCCCCAAGCAGCATCAGTCAGTTTGGTACAAACATAACTGCGAAGGTTTTCATCCAGTTCGGGATCGGATATATCAAAAATGACATAAAAAGCCCTCAGTACATCCACCATATTAAGCATCAACCGCTCGGGCGGAGCCTTTTTCAAGAGAGCGTCCTTTTTCCCGTAGTAATAGATCAACCGTTTTAAGACCCATAATATTTCCTGATTGGACCAGGTTTTCTTATCGGTTATTTCCTGCAATAGCTGTTCGGGACCAAGCTCGAACTCACTTTTTTCTAATTCCATCCACTCTTGGCTGCCAAAAACGGTAGAAGGAATGCCCAAAAAATTGTCTTCCACCTTTATCCCCCCAATTTTGAGTTAGCGTATGATTCTGCGTGCGGTTACATACCCATTGGCATAGTATGCTTCATGGAGTGATGAATATATGACTCCCCCGCTGCGGGGGGAGCTGGAATGAATGAATTGCCCATTGCCAGAATAGATACCGACATGATTGATGTAGGATTTGCCGCCGAAAAATACCAGGTCGCCAGGCAAAAGCTCATTCTTATCTACTACTATACCCAGATTGGCTTGGCTCGCCGCGTTATGAGGCAACTTATAGCCAAACTGGTTAAATATGTAACTGACGAACCCGGAACAGTCGAAGCCACCCGGCCCTTGTCCGCCATATTTATAGGGCGTGCCCAAGTGTTCGGCGGCTTTGGCCAGCAGCAGCTCGGCACTAGCCATAATTCCCGCCCTTGAAGGCGTAATTGACCTGATATTGATTAACAGTTGCTGACCCGGGTATATCATATTGGAGGATAGATTATTGGCTTGTTTTAACATATCCACTGGAATTCTATGGGTTAAAGCGATCTGCTGCAGGCTGTCCCCGGCTTTAACCGTATAATAGTCCGTCTCCGAACCCGTCTCATTCCCCCGGGAAGGAGTCACCGGAACGGAATTACTATCTCTGATAGTCAGGAGGTCGCCGATTTGAATAAAATCAGATGGCAGATTGTTGACTTCTCTCAGCTGGTCTACACTGATACCATGGGTTTGAGCTATACTCCATAGAGAATCGCCCGCTTTAACCTGATATTGGAGCTCCTGGGCCATAAGATCATCACTGCTGGTTTGTAGAAATAAAAAAGTCAGAAACATTACCGCAACAATTTTCTTCATTATCTCCCTACCCTCCGCAAAACTTACCAAATAATAGGTAAGTTCTACAAAGTTGAGAGAAATCCTGCTCAATGGTCAATATATTTTTGATTGCTAGGGAATAACAACTCTTTATGAGGAACACTGACGGTTCTTGGGGGCGCTCTACCGATCATCGGACTCTCGGGGAGTCTGTCAAATCTCTGATCTTGAATTTAAGCGTGAACGCATGCCGGCCAGCAATTCGCCGGAAATAGTACTTGAACCCAAACTGGCCCGGCTTTCTTGGCTGCCTGGTCCATGGTAGTCAGACCCTCCGGTCATTAAAAGTTTATATTGCCCGGCCCAAGCCGCCAGTTTTTGCTGCTGCTCCCGGCTATGCTCGGGGTAGTAGACCTCCAGTCCTTCTATGCCCAGCTTTATTACTTCCCTAATTTGGTTAGAATCTGCAATCAGCCCCGGATGGGCCAGCACAGCAATACCTCCCGCCTCTTTTATCAGTTTGATGGCTTCAGCCGGCAGGAATTTATAGCGGGGGACAAAACCCGGCTGCCCTCGTCCGATGTATTTATCAAAGGCTTCTTTAACTGAATTGACATAGCCGTTTTCCATCAGGGCCCGGGCAATATGCGGCCTGCCCATAGACTCTCCCCGGGTCAGTTTTTGTACCTGGTCAAAGCTGATTGCTAAACCGCTCTGGCGTAAACGGTCCACCATTTTCAGGACCCGATCATAGCGTGAGGTTCGAATAGTCTGTAAATGTTGGTTTAAAGCCGCATTTTCGGGATCAATGAAATATCCCAGAATGTGAATTTCCTCATCGCCGGCCTCAGTGTTCAATTCGATGCCGGGGATAAGTTCCAGCATTAAATCAGGGGTATGTTCCAGATACCTCCGGGCCGGCTCCAGGCCGGCTACCGTATCATGGTCGGTTATGGCTATACCTTTAAGTCCGATATTGCCTGCTGCGTCTATCACCTCACCGGGGGTTAAGGTGCCGTCCGAAGCAGTAGTATGAACATGCAGATCATATCCGTCAATCATGTCTCGCCTTTCCGCTGTAAGCCTTTTCAGTTTAATATTAACCCCCCTAGCCGCAGGCCGCAACCAAACAAAAATGAAAATACTCCAACAGTTCTGCTATTTTTTTGACGCGGAATTCAGGGAATTTAGAAGGAAGAACGCGGAAGAAAGCTTTAATAAATTCCGCGTATTTCCCAAAAGTTCCGCGGATTCCGCGTCTTTTTTATTAATGAATCGGTGGCTATTTTCTAATTAACCCCTTTACAATACCGCTCTGATCACCCTTAAGGCATTTTCCCGGAGAATCATGGCGATTTCGCCGGCGCTGAAGCCCCTGGACGCCAGCAGCTCAGGCCAACGGCTGTAATCCTGCACCCCTGGCATCAGTAAGGCATCATCACCGTCGAAATCCGATCCCAGAGCCAGATGTTCCACTCCAATCAGCCCGGCTATATATACCAGGTGGTCAAGCAAATCATCCATATGGGGATGGGTGTCTGCCTTAATAAAATCAGGCACCTGGTTGATACCGATTACGCCCCCGTTGCCGGCCAGCGCTTTTAACTGGCTGTCATCCATATTTCTCCGATGGTTGCAAAGGGCCCGGGCATTGGCATGGCTGACCAGTACCGGTTTGGGGTATATATCCAGAGCGTCGTAAAAACTGCGGATGGATACATGGGATAAGTCCAGAAGTATTCCCAGCTGATCCAGCAGCCGGATTATCTGCCGGCCTTTTTTACTGATTCCCCCGGCTCCGGGTTCTTCCCCTACCCCGTCAGCCAGAAGATTGCGATTATTCCAGGTAAGCCCCAGGCTGCGCAATCCCAAGCGCTGTAAAAGGTAAAGGATTTCCTCATCGGGCCCCAGGGCATCCGCACCTTCAAGATGCATCAAACAGCCTATTTTATTATTCGCATCAGCCCGGCTTATATCCTCATAGCGCAGTACCGGCTGGACCAAATCCTGATATTGGCTCATTTCATTATGAAATTTATACACCTGTTTGAGTATCTGCCGTAATGCTTCATTCCTGCCGGCAGGCAGGGTAAAGAGGGCAAAAAACTGCAGCCCGACTCCTGCTTGCCGAGCCCGGGCAATATCAAAATGGCAATTATTATGCAGTAAGGTTTCACCGCTTCTTTGGATGGATGAAATGGTATCACAATGAAGATCAACTATTCTCATATCTACCTCCATAAAAAAACCTGCTTTTACGCCAAGCAGGTTTTTATACTCCAAGCAAAGGTTTTCTGCTGCCCACCCAATCTTTAACGAGGCTCAATGATTAATTTGATGGCTGTCCTTTCCTCTCCATCTATAATTATATCCGTAAATGCCGGTATACATATTAGATCCATCCCGCTGGGAGCAACAAATCCTCGGGCGATAGCAATTGCTTTAATGGCCTGATTAATCGCACCCGCACCTATAGCTTGTATTTCTGCAGCTCCTTTTTCCCTAAGAACACCTGCAAGTGCTCCTGCAACTGAATTTGGACTGGACTTGGCTGAAACCTTTAATACCTCCATAAAATAACCTCCCTCAAGATTAGATTATTATTAGATCGGCTGCTCTCCTAAATGTATATTCTAAGTTGATATGGTAATTCCTTCTTTTTGGCTAACTCTTTTGGATAATTTTTCATAATCTTGAGGAATTCTTCCGGCTGCTCGAACCGCTTAAGCATCTGTCGCCAAACTGACCCGGTCGATTGTTATAACTTTATTGCTCGCTTCATCTATTTTCAGAATAACCCCCTGCAGCTGGGCGGAACCGCCGGCAACCTCCAGTCGCACCGGCCGCTGATAGATTATCTTTTTTATCACCATGTCTTTATCCATGCCTAAAATGGACTCTACGGGACCGGTCATGCCTAAATCGGTAATATAGGCGGTACCGCCAGGCATAATCCGCTCGTCTGCAGTCTGGATATGGGTATGGGTACCGACCACGGCCGTAACTTTGCCATCAAGATAATAAGCCAGAGCCAACTTTTCCGAAGTCGCCTCAGCATGAATATCTATTATTATAATATCACATTCTTCCTGAATTTCCTGCAGTACTTCTTCTATAGTCCGAAAGGGGCAATCCAGAGCCGGCAAAAATACCCGCCCCATTGCATTTATAACTCCTATTTTTTTGCCGATGCCGCCGGGATAAATATGATATCCCTGCCCGGGACAATAAGGAGGAAAGTTGAGCGGCCTTATCAGTCGAAATTCATCATCAATAAAGCTGTAAATTTCTTTATTGTCCCAAACATGGTTGCCCATAGTCAATACATCAATGCCGCTGGTCAGAAGCTCGTTCATTACCTGATGGTTCAAGCCTCTTCCCCCGGCAGCATTCTCGGCATTGGCAATGACAAAATCAATGGCATTTTCCTTTTGCAATTTCGGTAGCAAAGTCTTTATTGCCTTTCTACCGGGCCTGCCTACGATATCGGCAATTATTAGTATATTCAAAGCTGATATTCCTCCAATTTACCGGTTAAACATACATAGCTTACCATGCTCCCGATAGGCAAAAAGATAAGCGGTATGGGAACCGGTACCTAGCTTTTTAAGCAAATCTTTTTCTACCTGCCGGCAAAACGAAGGTCTGGCTGCACTCGTTCCTTCATCCAGCAGACAGTCATAAAACTCTTCCCCCAATAAAGACATAAACAAATTAATTTCTTTCTCCCCCAGAGTTTTAGCATCCCGGTAAAAGCGCACAAAAGTAAGTCCACCCACACTTTTAAATCTGATCCTGAAAGTGTCGGGATGGCTTTGATTCAAGTTATGTAACAGGCCAATATGCTGCCGGGTCTTGTTAATAAAGTTTTCCCGCCGAGCACTGTCAATTTCCCGGGTCAATACTACTTCAATAATAAGTAAGTCATTATTACATTCGTATTTGACAATGTTTATTTCGGGAAAGTTTACGGATACATTCAAAAATATTTCTAAGCCGGTTTCATTCATTAAGCATCTTCCCCTTAAAAAATCAATAATAAACATTTCTTCAAATGAAGCCCAAATTCCTCCTCATTTTAATAGACAAAATTTAACATTTAACAGTAAAAGCAGGGCAAATGCCCTGCTTTTAAGGTTCCTTTACATTATTTAGCAAATTCCACTGACCGCATTTCGCGAATAACCACCACTTTGATCTGTCCCGGATAATCAAGGTCGTCTTCCACTTTGCGGGCGATATCCCGAGCCAGATTGATTGAATGCAGGTCGTCAATCTCCTCAGGTTTTACAATTATTCTGACTTCCCGGCCCGCCTGAATAGCAAACGACTTTTCTACTCCCGCGAAGGAATCAGCAATCCCTTCCAGTTTCTCCAGACGCTTAATATAAGCTTCCAGAGTCTCCCGCCGGGCTCCCGGACGGGAAGCGGAAATGGCGTCGGCCGCCTGCACTAACACCGACTCAATGTGCTCCGGTGCAATATCTCCATGATGAGCGGCTATAGCATTTATTACTTCTTTGCTTTCACGATATCTTTTAGCCAGGTCTACGCCAATTTCTATATGAGGACCTGACACCTCGTGGTCAACCGCTTTGCCTATGTCATGGAGCAGTCCACCCCTTTTGGCCAAGGCTACGTCTACATCAAGCTCTGATGCCATAACCCCAGCCAGGTGAGCTACTTCCACTGAATGTCTGAGCACGTTTTGTCCATAACTGGTACGGTATTTGAGCCTTCCCAGCAACTTTATCAATTCCGGATGCAACCCGTGTACTCCCACCTCAAAAGCCGCCTGTTCTCCAACTTCCCTTATCTCCTGCTCAATTTCCTTCTGAGCCTTATCAACCATTTCCTCAATCCGAGCAGGATGAATGCGCCCGTCAGACACCAGATTGCCCAGGGCAACTCTGGCCACCTCCCGGCGGATAGGGTCAAAAGATGAAAGAATTACTGCTTCGGGTGTGTCGTCAATTATCAGATCTACACCGGTTAGGGTTTCAAATGTCCGAATATTGCGGCCTTCCCGGCCAATTATTCTTCCCTTCATTTCATCATTGGGTAATGGCACTACCGAAACTGTGGTTTCAGAAACTACATCCGCAGCGCATTTTTGAATTGCCAGTGACACAATATTTTTCGCCCGTTTGTTAGCCTCTTCTTTCGCTTCCGTCTCTATACTCTTTATCATTACCGCGGTTTCTTTACGAATTTGTTGCTCAACATTATATAACAACAAATCTTTGGCTTCTTCTGAAGTTAAACCGGATAAACGTTCTAATTCTTTGAGTTGCTGGGTGAGGATAAGCTGCAAATCCTGTTGCGTTTTCTCTAAATCCTTTTCTTTATCATGAAAAGCCTGTTCTTTTCTCTCCATGTTTTCCGACTTCTTATCCAGCATCTCTTCTTTTTGAATTATACGTCTTTCAATACGATCCAGTTCCCGACGGCGATCACGGATATCCTTTTCCGCATCTTGACGATTACGGTGAATTTCTTCCTTCCCTTCCAAAAGGATTTCCTTTTTCCGGGCTTCAGCCTCTTTGGCGGCTTCTTCGACCAGACGTGACGCCTCTTCTTCAGCAGCACCGATTCTGCTTTCGGCAATGAGTCTGCGGCCATAATAGCCTGCTGCCAGACCAACAGCCAAAGAAAGAGTTATAATTATGAAACTTCCAAGTGTAATGTTTTCACCCCCTTTTCATTAAATTATTTCATTATTGCGAATACCATAATAAAAAAACCGAGTGCAAACCCGGTTTTTAAGAAGAATCCTGTAATTGAAGCATGCGGTTTGGCAGGGCAAACTTTGATTGCCACCCTTTGAGGATTATTAAACTCGCAACGCACGGTGAGTTTACTTCCTCACCTTAACCCGACAGACAACCAACGTATATCTCCAAATGAAAGAGTATATGCTTTTTAGCATATATCTCCACTATTGTATTATCCCATTCACTGGAAAAACACTAACAGTAGTCTATATGGTTCAACCACCAGGATTACTTCTTTAACAGAGTTATATAATCAATTTTAGTTAGTTTGCCTAATAGTGTCAAGATTCCTCCGCGGGGTTGGCAGCCAGCAGCCTGGCCTTTTCCATTTCTTTGATCTTATTTTCCAGCATTCGGGTGAATTCAAGGTTGTTTTTCAGGTATTCTTTGGCATTTTCCCGGCCCTGTCCCATTCTTTCTCCCTCATAGGAATACCACGAGCCGCTCTTCTGAATAATTTCCTTCTCAGCCGCTATATCCAGCAAATCTCCCTCCCGCGAAATACCGAAGCCATACATAATATCAAACTCTGCCGTTTTAAACGGCGGTGCTACCTTATTCTTAACCACCTTGGCCCGGGTGCGGTTGCCAATAACATCGGTTCCCTGTTTTATCGCATCAGCTCTTCTTACTTCTATGCGCACTGATGAATAAAATTTCAAGGCCCGCCCCCCGGTGGTAGTTTCAGGATTACCGTATACTACGCCCACTTTCTCCCGGATCTGGTTGATGAATACGGTACAGGCCCGGGATTTACTGATATGGGCGGTTAGTTTCCGTAAAGCCTGAGACATCAAACGCGCCTGCAGTCCCACATGGATATCGCCCATATCGCCCTCCAGCTCGGCTCGAGGGACCAAGGCTGCCACCGAGTCGATTACTACAATATCTATGGCCCCGCTTCTGACCAGGGCTTCGGCAATCTCCAGAGCCTGTTCCCCGGAATCCGGCTGGGAGACCAGCAAATTATTAATATCCACCCCTAGTTTACGGGCATAAAGCGGGTCCAGGGCATGTTCCGCATCAATGAAAGCTGCCATGCCGCCTTCACTCTGAGCCTGGGCTATGGCATGCAGAGCCACCGTAGTCTTACCTGACGATTCCGGTCCAAATATCTCTATCACTCTGCCCCGGGGCAATCCCCCTACTCCCAGAGCCAAATCAAGAGAAAGACAGCCGGTAGATATGACCTCAATATTCATAGCAACCGCTTCGCCCAATTTCATTATCGACCCTTTGCCAAACTGCCTTTCAATACCCTTGATGGCATTATTTAAAGCATCTATCCTGCCCTGGTTTTGCTGATTATCCATTTTCGCCCTCCTCAAACATATGTTCGCTTCTTAGCCTTTATGATAATATACACCCTTTATAAATGTCAATCATTTCTAGCCATAATTTAGCAAGCCCAAAAGCTCAGTCCATCTATATATAAATTATCCTTCCAGCTTATATTTTTCCAGGACTGAATATTCCGGACCAGCGGAAGAGAGGCGGCTTTCCATTAAAGTGAACTCGCTTATGGCAAAGCTGTATTTTTTTAAACGGGGGTTGATGATGCCGGTTTGGACTAAGACCTTATCTATTTCCCTTTCCGAACGTATTCTTCCCAGAGTAAGGTGAAAGCTGCGTTTTCTTTCGGTTTCAAAACCCAGCTCACTGAGATATGTATCAACTCGCTCCCCCAAAAAATAAGCCTTTTCCATCTCCCCCTTAACCCCCATCCATATAATCCGGGGCCGGCTGCGGCCGGGGAAGAATCCAATCTCAGAATTGATGAGCTTAAAGGTCGGACAAGCCTGGGCTGCCTGGCCTAATTTGGTCTTTATAAGATCAAGCTGACTGTTGACCTCTCCCAGGAATTTAAGGGTAATATGGTAATTTTCATGTTCCACCCACTTGATATCCGGTTTAAATTGGGCCAATTCTTCCTTGACCTGCAATGCTTGTTCTTTAATCTCCTCAGGTACGTTCAGAGCAATAAAAACTCTCATTATTATCCTGCCTCCGCATACTGAAACTATAATTCTCTCCTCAATAAATCCAGGGCGGTTCTGGCGGCCAGATTGCGAATAGCTTCCCTGGCCCCGGTAAAATGCATTTCCTTAATTATAACCCGGTCTTTTTTATCAGCCTCAGCTATATAGACCAGGCCCACCGGTTTATCCCGAGTTTCGCCATCAGGCCCGGCGATGCCGGTAATAGCCAGACTGAAATCCGCCCCGGACCGTTCCAGTATTCCCCGGGCCATCTCCCCGGCCGTTTGCCGGCTGACCGCTCCGTAGCGGTCAAGGGTCTCCGGTTTCACCCCCAGTAATTTTACTTTGGATTCATTACTGTAGGAAGTCACTGAACCCCAGAAATAGCCTGAGCTTCCCGGTATTTCCGTAATCATCTCGGCCAATAGCCCACCGGTACAGGATTCGGCCAGAGCCAGAGTCTTACCCGAGCCGGACAGTAATTTCCCCACTACCCCGGCCAAAGTATCTTCATCATAACCAAAGACGTATTTGCCCATTACGGCTTCAACCCGCCGGGTTATTGCTTCCAATATCTGCTGACTATGCTGGGTATTTTCACCTTCAGCCGTAACTTTGATATGGACCTCCCCGTCCCGGGCCAATAAAGCAAGGCTGCAGCCCCGGGGATTATTTACAACATCCAGCAGCATCTCATCCACCTGGGACTCGCCCGGACCGATAACCTTTATGGTTCTGCCGGCGGTAAGCTGTTCATCCAAAGCAAAGTCCTGCTTAAACAAAGGCTCTGCTTCATTCAGGTACATAGCCTCCATTTCCCGGGGCGGACCAGGCAACAAAACCAGCACTTTGGCATTTTTCTTGAGATACATCCCCGGCGCGGTTCCTATTGAATTCCTGAGGATTATGGCCTCCGGCGGAAACATGGCCTGCTTTAAATTCTCCTTCGGCATATCCCGTTTACGCCGGGCAAAGAATTCTTTTAAGCGCACGACTTCCTCCTCTACCAGTTCCATGCCGCAGCCGGCAACCTCACAGGCCGCCTCTTTGGTCAAATCATCCCGGGTCGGTCCCAAGCCTCCGCTGGCAATTACCAGGTCGGCATCTTCCAGTCCATTTTTAAAGGCACTACGGATCTGTTCCCGATTATCGCCCACCGTATAGCGGGCAATAACCCGAAGCCCTAAAGCGCTTAACTTCTGCGAGAGAAAAAGGGAGTTGCTGTCTATGGTCGAGCCCAGCATCAGCTCGGTTCCGGTTGATATTATACATGCCTTGTACACCTATTCATCTCCTTACCCTTTTAGTATAAGCATTTCTTTCATCTATATATCGAAACTTATGGTATTTTTATTCAGATTGTGGGGATAAAAATGCCGGCAGGTTCAGGTCGGCACCAGCAAAAAAGCCAGGCATTTGGCAATGCCCGGCCTTTTGAACAAATTATGAATTAACCGTCCCTGTCCATAGGCGCAACCACGCATGGGAAATATTAATTGACGCGGAATTCAGGAGGTTTTAATTTTAAATTTTAAATTAAGGTTGGGATAACTAAGTTATCCCTATTTATATTTAACTGCCAGGGCTGGAGGCTGCGGCCAAAAATGAAAATAACCCAACGGTTCTGCTAGTTTTTTGACGCGGAATTCCGGGAACCTAGAGGGAAGAACGCGGAAGAAAACTTTAATAAATTCCGCGTTCTTCCCAAAAGTTCCGCGTCAGTTCCTTTATTAAAAGATCATTAATAATCTGCGTAATCTGCGTCTATTTTCTTAATTAACGAACTGTAAAAAACGTTCCCGGTCAATGGTCTCTTCCTCCACCATGGAGCAGGCCAGATTCAGGAGGGAGCTTTCCCGTTTTTTTAACAGCTCCAGGGTTGTCTCCTCTAAATCGCTGATAATTTTATGGCATTCCCGGTAGAGGGTTTCACCGGGGATATCATCACCGTTTATAATACCCAGTGAAGATAATCCGGCCTCCACGATTTCCCGGGACAAATTCCAGGCCTGGCTGAAATCACTTCTGGCTCCGGTACTGCGATTGCCAAACTTTATCTCCTCCGCTGCCGCCCCGGCCAGCATGACCATTATCTGTTTTTCCATCTGCTCCCGGGTGTATAAATACTGGTCATCCTGAGGAGATTTACGCATAAATCCCAGCGCTTTGCCTCTGGGAATAATGGTCAGGGAAGAGACTGAACCCGGCTCCAGCATCTCACTGACCAGGGCGTGCCCGCTTTCATGTATGCTGACCCGCTCCATTTCCTCCGGCGACGGCCGGCGATCTAATTTCTCTCCCATAATCACTTTATCAATGGCTTCGCTAAAATGCCGGTTATCAATGGCGGTAGCCTCTTCCCGCAGGGCCAGTATAGCCGCTTCATTAGCCAGGCTTTCCAGATGAGCCCCGGAAAAGCCAAAGGTAGCGCGGGCAATCTCATCCAGTATATCCCTGTCATGCACCGGTTTATTCCGGGTATGGATCTCCAGTATTTTTTTGCGCCCCACCTTATCGGGCAAACCTACCTGTACCTGGCGGTCGAACCGGCCCGGACGCAGCAGAGCCGGATCCAGCATGTCCGCCCGGTTGGTGGCGCCTACCAGCAGCACATAAGGTTCACTGTTGCCGCTTATGCCATCCATTTCCACCAGCAATTGATTAAGAGTCTGGTCATATTCCATATGGCTGCTGTGAGATCCCCTTTTAGCACCCAGGATGTCCAACTCATCAATAAATATTAGAGCACTGCGTTTTTTTTCGTTTTGTGCCTTTTTTCTGGCGTCATTAAACAGTTTTCGTATCCGTTTTGCACCTACGCCAGCATAGACTTCAATAAACTCGCTGCCGGAGGCAGCCATAAAAGCCGAACCGGTATAACTGGCTGCAGCTTTAGCCATTAAGGTTTTGCCCGTCCCCGGAGGGCCGACCAGCAATACTCCCCGCAGGGGCCGAATTCCCATATGGAATATATCTTCCGGCTTGACGATAAACTGCAACGCTTCCTTAAGCTCGTTTACAGCCGTTTCCTGCCCCCCGATATCATCAAAGTCAATCCGGGATTTCTGAGTAGTACCCCGGCCTAATTCCGTGAATTTAATATAACCCTGGTTCTGCATAAAAAAATAAAAGAAAGCCAATAACATGACAATTAACACCAGAGGTATTACATTAACCCCGATTATAATCAAAAATATTAATAATGCCAGGCCTAAACCTGCAGCAACCTCAATCAATTATCCCTGCCCCCTCCCGTCTCTTGCTCCGCTCCCGCCGTATGTTCGATTATACTGTAAAGATAGGAATTGCCATCCTCCAGCTGTAAATATATCCGCTTATTATCAACCAGCAGCCGCACTTTTATATCCTGACTCTGACCCTGCTGCTCCAATTGCTGGGCCAGCCATAAAAATTCCTTTTGAGCCAGACCCTGGTGAAGCGCAGGCTGAAAATCATCAAAAAATTTATCCAGTTTCCGGTTTCTTTTATCTTTGATCTCCAGCAGGTAATTGCCCTTGATGCCGTCATTTATTATTGCGTCCAGATCAGTATAAATTTTCTGAATGTTTTCCACCTGGTCCAAATGGGTTTGAACAGTATATATGTTATTGACTTTTTTAATATCCACCTTGTTTACTGCTTCCACCTGCAGTAATTTCTCAGCCAATGGCTTTTTTACCATATATTCTTGGTAAAGGTTGTAGCCGCCCAGGAGGATACCCAAAGTCACGATTATCGTGATTATCAGGCGCAATATTTTAATTTCATTGTTTTTCATCATATTTCTACAACCTCCTCCGGTCATTATATCATAGGACCCAATGGCAGACTGCGAATAAATTTTGGTAATTTGTCATCAAAAACCGATGTTTGGCATAATTAATATTTATTTGTCTGTAACCGCTGCTATAATAGTACTAAGGATATGTGATTGTTGTTTCATTCACAATTAGAAGAGAGGTGATAACATGAACGGAGCCGTCAGCAGGAACGATGTCTATTCAGATTGGTTCAAGCGTTATCTGGACTACCTCGAATTGGATTCTGTGATTGAGCCTCTGTCTCTGGAGGAAATCAATGAGGAATGGCAAAATCTTTTTGCCCGGAAACAACTGCCAACAGAAAGTTATGATTGGATCACGGCCTACCTGGAAGGATTCGATAGTATCCATGGTACTGTCGAAACTGACTACCGTCTCTCGGTTGAAGAATATAATGAAGAACTGCGGAAGCTTATGATCAATGTGGTGAACATAAGGTCAGACAGGAAGCCTCCATGTCCGATATCAGCTTAAAAGCATTTAGGGGCCTATTTATGGGCCCCTGATTTTTTCAATCGAATTCCAGACGGAAACGATAGAAGTACTCCACCCCGGAAATGATGGTAACGAGAACTGCGATATACATCGCCCAGCGTCCAATCGGCAGGGTGGTTATATAATGATAAGTGTTTTGAAGAATTATAAGCAATACCGCTATTATTTGGGTTAAGGTTTTAAGTTTGCCCCATATACTAGCCGGTATAATGATGCCGTCTCCAGCCTTAACCGCTCTTAACCCGGAAACTGCAAATTCCCGCCCTAATATAACAATAGCTATCCATCCCGGAATTCTTCCCAGCTCTACCAGACTGATCAAGGCTGCCGTAATCAATAGTTTATCCGCCAATGGATCAAGTATTATCCCCAGCCGGGTTACCTGTTGCCAGCGCCGGGCCAGATAGCCGTCCAGACTATCGGTAAAAGCTGCGGTAATAAATATGGCTGCAGCCAGATAATCCCCATAAGGCAGGTTGATTAAAAGTAAAACCACAAATACGGGTATCAGTATTATCCTCAAAATGGTAAGCTTATTGGGCAGATTCATCAATGAGTTCTCCAATCATATCATATTTTCTGACTCCGGCCAGCCTGACCGGAACGAACTCACCCCGAGGCAATTTTTTAGAGCTCTTGATAAGGGTGATGCCATCCACCTCAGGGGCTTGAAAATATCCTCTTCCCGTATATAAATGGGAAGATAACTGCCCTGATACCAGTATTTTTTCCTTACTGCCGATACGGGCGATATTTTTGCGGCGGGTTATTTTTTTCTGCAGTTCCAATATGGCATTCAGCCGGTAATTTTTCAGGTCTTCATCTATCTGGTCCGGCAGGCTGGCAGCCACGGTTCCCTCTTCCGGGGTAAAGCTGAAAGCGCCCAGCCAGTCAAACTCGCCTTTTTCTACATAGTGATAGAGTTCCTCAAATTCTTCCTCCGTCTCACCGGGAAATCCCAGCATAACTGTGGTCCTTAAAACCAATCCCTCTATGCGCTGCTTTAATTTATTTATGAGCCGCTCCAGATGCTGATAGTCATGCTTACGGTTCATCCTCTTCAGTACCGCCGAAGAAGCGTGCTGAACAGGTAT
>DHCD01000007.1:4917-5947 GCA_002398105.1 Syntrophomonas sp. UBA4911 | reverse complement strand
TCATTTATATGAGCCGGGTGCAGATATAATAATCTTATCCAGGCAATATTATTGATGTTGTTCAGTTCCTTGAGGAGCTGGGGCAATAGGAAATGCCCTTCCAGATCAAAACCGTAGTTTGCCGTATCCTGAGCTACCACGACCAATTCTTTGCTACCCTGTTCTGCCAGCAGGGCCGCTTCTTCCAGCAGTTCGGGGATGGGGCGGGATCGAAGCTGGCCCCGGATGGAAGGTATGGCACAGTAGGTGCAGTGATTATTGCAGCCTTCAACTATTTTTAAATAGGCTGAACCGGGAGGAGTGGAAATAACCCGGCGGCCCTTTTCCACAAAGGTTTCCGGGGGAGGATTGACGCTTAAGCAGCGTTCGCCCTTTTCCAGGACAGCCAGAACATCATTTATGCCGGCAAAAGAGGAGATGCCTATAACCGCATCTAGTTCAGGCATCTCGTCGAATAATTCTTTACCATACCTCTGAGCCAGGCATCCTGTAGCTACCAGGTACTTAAGCATTCCCCCGCTTTTTAATTCAGCCGTCTCCAGTATAGTTTGGATACTCTCCTCTTTAGCCGCTGCAATAAAGCCACAGGTATTTATAATTACAGCGTCAGCCCGTTCTAAAGCATTGACTATTTTGTGACCCGCGCTGTTCACCAGCGCCATCATAATCTCCGTATCCACCCGATTTTTACAACATCCCAGACTTATGAATCCTACCTTCACCCGTCCTACCCCTATTCCAGTTATGACTCCACTTTAAACTCTTTTTCTGTTACTTCCCAGTTCCCGCCTATCGGTTCTATTTTTTTACCATTATAGGTGATATCTATGCCGCCGGCGTTGCCGACCTTGATATAAATCAGCTCCTGGCCTTTAAACTCCTGGCTTTCTCCCGCTTTCAGGGTCCGGGTAAACACTGATTCCCCATCAACGGTAACCGTAAGCCAGCAATCCTGACGGGCTTCAATTAAAAGCACTCCTTTTTGGGTTTCCGGTTTTACCTCCGGTTCTTTTTTGACCGGTTGGTTGCC
>DHCD01000007.1:0-4675 GCA_002398105.1 Syntrophomonas sp. UBA4911 | reverse complement strand
CCAATACGAACTTACCTGCCCAGATAGCAATAATTAAAAAAACAATGCCTGCCAGTATATTGCGATAAGGTATATTAAAATCGACTTTTACTTCTCTTTTTTTTAATTCCGGTTCCTCTATAAGCGGCTCGTCGGCATAAGCCAATCTCTGGAATTCCTCCACCATGGCATCGGAATCCAAATTCAGAAATTTCGAATAGCGGCGGACAAAACCGGTAGCATATACCTTGGGAGGAAGTATCTTAAAATTCTCCTGCTCCAGAGCGTTGATATACAGCTTGCGAATTTTGGTTTCTTCTTCAATATAGTCTAAAGAATAGCCTTTCATATTTCGGGTTTCTTTAAGTTTTTGACCGAAGTTCATCTCTTTTCCCAACCCTTCAAGTCATGATAATATCACTCACCAGCCGCTGCGCCTATACCTATCCTGATTGCTTGTCTTAATGGATAACTGCTGGATAGCCCATAAATTAAACCTGCCAGTAAAAACGGTAGCCGCTCTCCAATATTAAAACTTTGGTTGGGCAGCAATAATACGTCTATTGCTTTCTGATTTTGAAAAAAGACTACCCGGCTGATACCATCAGTTATAACCCAGTTTCGATCTGACACCCAGGCTCTGATTTTACCTATATAATAATCAAGGTGATCGGTACCCACCCCCAAAACCAGAGTAGAATAATGCCGCAGGAACTCGGGTACCTCTTCCGGATATTGTATAACCCGGTATGTAGATAAATACGGAAGTTTTTCCTCATCCTTGCCTGCCAGGTGATTTAAAATATTTTTCTGAAACTGAGGATCAATGCATAGCCATTCGCAATTGACTGCCACCCATTCCTTTACCGCCAGAGCCTTCTCATACTCTTTCCAGGTGCAGGTCTCCTCATATGCCAAAACATGATTAAATGAAACCCGACGACAGCTTCTTACTTTGGAGGGACGATAAACATTGCCGCTATCTATCTCCCTTTCCCTAAGCCTGCTGATTATTTCATTGCCTATATCGTCATTACCAATTATAGTTATTACTTTAACATTAACGCCAAATTTAGCCAAGGTCCTACTAAATTCGAGACCAAAACCGCCATAAATAATATCTATAGCAGTTTTCTCATTTTCCCCCTGTACATCTATATTAATACAGCTTTCACCAATAACTACCGCCGATGCCGCTTCATTAAAAACATAACCCTTACCTAGTATTACGCCTTTTTTCATCAGATTGGATATATGCACGGCAACTGAAGAGCGGGTAATCCCCAATCGCCTGGCCAGTTCATCCTGAGAAAGCAGAGGTTCCCGCTTTAAAATCTCATATAGTTCCTTTTCCCGTAAGGTAAGCCTCATTGGTTTCTCCCTTAATTTATGCACTTACCCGGATTCTATAAGATTAAAATAAGGTGTGCACCAGATTCAGTTTCATAGTCATACTAACATAGTTTATTTTTAGCGTATAGCTTTTCCAATTGCTCACTGTTTATGAGAATTTCTCTCTTGTTATTGTCCAGCTCGGATACAATGCCCCGTTCCTCCATCAGGTCCACCAGACGTGCCGCCCGGGCATAACCGATCCGCAATCTACGCTGCAACAAGGAAACCGAAGCCTTTTTGCTGTCTACAAAAACCGTCACCGCTTCCCAAAACAGGTCGTCTCCACAATCCTGCTCCGCTTCCTGCAGGGAAAGCTCCAGGTCGTGGGGCGGCTCCTGGTGTTCACAATCAATGTATTGCTGCTTGATAAAATCAACCGTGGCTTCAATATCATTATCGGATACGAATGCCCCCTGGATACGATAAGGTTTTACCGCCCCTACCGGGAAAAACAGCATGTCGCCTTTTCCCAGCAGTTTTTCCGCCCCGGCTCCGTCCAGAATGGTTCTCGAGTCAGCCTGGGACGATACCGCAAAAGCAATCCGGGATGGTATGTTAGCCTTGATAACCCCTGTGACTACATCCACCGATGGGCGCTGAGTAGCTACAATCAGGTGCATGCCGGCAGCCCGCGCCATTTGCGCCAGACGACAGATGGAATCCTCCACTTCTACCGGCGCCACCATCATCAGATCAGCCAACTCGTCAATAACAATTACAATGAAAGGCATTTTTTCCTGGGAGGACTGATTATATCTCTGTATATCCCGTACTCCGGTTTCAGCGAAAAGTTTGTAGCGTTTTTCCATTTCGCTGACCATCCAGCGCAAGACAACCGAAGCTTTGCGCGGGTCAGTGACTACCGGGGTAAGCAGATGGGGAATTCCGTTATATACGGTGAGTTCAACCATCTTGGGATCTATAAATACCATTTTCATCTCTTCCGGGGTGGTATTATATAAAAAGCTCATAATAATACTGCTCAGGCAGACACTCTTGCCCGAGCCGGTAGAGCCGGCAATCAATAAATGAGGCATATCATTTAACCGGGCCACCACGGTATTGCCGGCAATGTCTTCCCCCAGCGCAAAAGCCAGAGGGCTGTTAAGCCTGGTAAATGTAGACGATGATATCAGGTTCTTTAGCCCCACGCTTAAGATTTTAGCATTAGGAACCTCTATACCGATGGCTGACTTGCCGGGTATAGGGGCTTCCATTCTGATACCGGGAGCCGCCAGATTTAATTGCAGATCATCAGTCAGGCTTATGATACGGCTGATTTTCACTCCGGGAGCCGGGGACAATTCATACCTGGTCACCGCCGGTCCGCAACTCACTTGATTAACCTTGACCCCAATGCCGAAATTAGAAAAGGTTTCCTCCAGTACGGATATACTCTCTTTGATATTCTTTTTATCAATATTCCTCTCGCTGCTTACATTGCTGAGCAAGTCTAAGGGAGGTTTCTGGTACTCGGGCTCACTTTCCTTTCCCGCTGTATTCACCAATCTTAAACTGCTCTTCTTTTCCTCCGGCTTTACCTCCTGCTGGACCTCTTCTTTTACCGCCGCCGGTTCTGATACCGGAACTGATTCCAGATATACTTCTTCAAAAGGCAGGCGGGTTTCTTCATGACTGTTTATTATTACCGGTTCACGCTTGAGAGAAGGTTTAATCGGCTCGGCCTCCTCTTCTTCAAAGAATAAAGGATATACCTTATCTCCGAGGCTTTTTAATCCCCTTACCGTAATATTTATAATCTCTCCCACCGGTTTATTGATAATCTGGACCAGGGCGACTATAATCCCCAACGTCATGAATATTATAGCGCCAACCTTTCCCAGCAGCCTGATTAAGACATAAGCCAGGCTTCCGCCCACATATCCTCCGCCCATGCCCTTAAGGCCCGCTTCCATGGCATTCAGCCCTTCCGGTATATGATAGGTGCTTATTCCCACCAGAAATGCCAGAGCCAGTAAGCTGACTCCCCACATGCGGGAGGACCAGTATTGTTTTAAGACTCCAATATGTATAGACCAGAGCAGGAGGAAGAGGGAAGCAATTAAAGCCGCATCTCCCAGCAACCAATCCAGCCCCCTTATAATGCCTGCGCCCAATAGCCCTATAAATTGCTCATTCCCTGATAAGCTCGCACCCCGACTGACACAGATATATGTAAATAAGGCCAACATGAATAAAATAATGGAAATAATCTCCGCTTTAAGTTCGTAAAATCTATCCTGTGCCTTCAAGGACCCGGCCTCTTTTTTATTAGCGGCGCTGGGAGGGTGAAGGTTGTCTCTCTTATTGGAGTTGTTTTTTTTGCCAACCGGATTTTTTCTGTTCCCCAAACTATCTACCTCTCTATCTATTTTCCAGAAAATAGCTTGCTTGCACCTGACCAATTATCCGCTCGTTATCCATCTATTACTTTATCGTTGTTTGTAAATAAATGATTCATAATTTTCAAATAAGGAAATTGCAGCCCAGGGTTAACAGGGCTACAGCCCAGCAATAATAGGAAAATACGGATAACCGGCCGTGGCGTACCAGGTTTAAAACAATCTTGATAGCCCAATAACCGAACACTGCAGCAACCAGGGTGCCTGCCAGATAGGGCGGCAGATTTGCCCCCAGACTGCCGGCGCTGACGTCAGATAATTGAAAAATACCTGCTCCTATTATAACCGGTATTGATAATAAAAAGGAAAATCGTGCCGCCCATTCCCGTTCCATACCGACAAGCAGCCCGGCCGCAATGGTGGAGCCGGAACGGGAAATACCCGGTATTATAGCCAGAGCCTGTAGTAAACCTACGAAAATAACATCCCGGTAACTGGTATTAGGTATATCTTTTAAACCGATACTTTGCTGCGACCATTTTTCGGAAAAGCGGAGCACAAATCCGGTAAAAATCAATCCCAATCCCACTACCAATAGTGACTCGAAGGCCTTTTCAATCAATGGGGCCACCAGGTAACCGGCTATAGCGGCAGGGATACAGCCAACTACGATTAAGTAAGTCAGACGGGTAAAAGGTCTTTTCAGAATGGCTATGATATCTTCCCAGAAAGCTGCGAATACTGCCAGCAAGGTACCCAGGTGCAGCATTACGTCAAAGGTTAAAGGGGATTCCTGAACCCCCAGAATGTACTGAAAAATGACCAGATGGCCGGAACTGCTTACCGGCAGGAATTCAGTGAGGCCTTGAACCACGCCTAACACCACGGCATGCAACAACGTCAATATCTCATCCCCCCAAAAGTACTTTCTAAATTATAGCATAGTAACGCTGAAACAT
>DHCD01000008.1:514-11763 GCA_002398105.1 Syntrophomonas sp. UBA4911 | reverse complement strand
AGCCTCATTGAATTCCTCGGCCATTTCATCTCCTCTGATATTCTGCACATAAAAATAGCCTAAATTATGCTCCGGCAATAAATATATTTGACTTCTGATGCCAACGCCGCTGCCATCACGTATCAGGCCTCTTTGCCCGTTGCAGAGTGATTCCATAAAGCCGTAAGTAACTCCGGGTAAAGAGGGATTAGAAGTGTACTGCCGGGTTAATATCTTTTCCGCAGTTCTTTTCTGCAGGATTCTGTTCTCACCGTATCGGCCCCCGTTGAGCAGAGCAAGCAAAAATTTCCCCATGTCCTCAGGGGTGGTGCTCAACGCGCCGGTTGGAGCAGTGTTTACATACAAGAATGGAGCCGGGGTAAACTGGCCCGTAGATTCTTCATAATTATAAACAACAGCCAGGTTTTCTTTTAAATTTTCCGGGAGGACCTGGTCAAAAGTGCTATTTTCCATATTCAAAGGCCGGAATATAGAATCGTTCAGATATTCTTCAAAGGGCCTATCCGTTACCTGGCTGATCAGATAACCTGCCAAGGCAGTGCCGTAGCCTCCATAGGTGATCTTGCTGCCCGGGGCTTGAACCGGACTGTTTAAATCATTCTTCAGTATATTCTCTAAAGGGAGCAAATCAGCCGGCTCCTGAGCAAAGGTGCCTAAATCCCGGGTCTCAAATCCGTCCGTATGGGTTAATAAATATTTGATTCTGATTGGCTCCGCATAATTATTTTCCACCTTAAAATTTCTTAAATAGTTATTTACGTCCTGGTTTATATCAATCAAACCCTGTTCTTCTAACTGCATAACGCCGGCAATGGTAAAGATTTTAGAAACAGAAGCCACTCGAAATATTGTATTTTGGGGATTAACCGGTATCTTCTTTTCAATATTCGCATATCCGTAACCCTTAGAAAAAATTATTTCACCATCTTTTACAATTACCAGCGCAGCTCCGGGCACATGATGCCGCGACATTTTTTGCAGGAAAAAATCGTCCGCAAATGCGTCCAATGCTTTGGAATCTTGTAGTGTTTCAGCCTTTGCCATAACCGGAGGGGCCCATACCATCATTGCAAAAATAAAAAACCAAAAATGAATAACCGCTTTCATCATTGCCTGTCTGGACATTTTAGCCTCCTTGCCGCCGCTGTCCCCGTGCATCAACAGTATATTCCATAATACTTGCTTATGCTCGTTATCTCACCCTGTACTGCTTGTTTGTTTTTAATAAGCGCCCTGCTGATAGGAATACAATATCAATTACAATTTTGGAGTACCAGGTCAAAAATATAGGCCCAGTATAGCATCTTCCTTGGAGAATCGCCATTGCTAAAAGGCGGTCTGTCTGGGGTTATCTGTCGAGAGTTGGGTAACGCTCTTTTAGAGAAATTCTTATGTCGAAAAATAATTAATGCGATAAAGTTGAATAAGGAAGGAAGAAGAAGAAATCATGGAGAAAATTACCATAATTAACAACAAACTTTGGAGGTAGCGAAGTGCAACCCAATAATAATATTAACTTTATTGCAGTACCTAATTTACTCTCAGAGGAAAAGTATCGCCTAATAGCTGAAAACACCCAGGATATGATTGCCATTGTAGATCCCCAGACCCTTCTTTTTAAATACGTCAGTCCGGCCAATATAAAAATTATCGGTTACAGTGAAGAAGAATTCCTGAACCGGCGTTGTCTGGATGGTATTCATCCTGAAGACCGGGATTATATAAGCACGCGCTTATTGACCGGTATCAGGTACCAGGTGGGGGGGAACGCGGAATATCGTTATTTTAAAAAAGACGGGTCCTATATCTGGCTGGAGACCAGTGGCAGACTATATCAATCAGAAGATGGCAAAGCAGAGATATTGCTTGTATCCCGGGATATAACGGCAAGGAAGCGTACGGATGAAGCACTGCGGGAGAGCGAGCGGCGCTTACGGCGCATAACCGATAATATGCTGGATAGCATTGTATGTATCAACCGGCAGGGCATAATGGAATATGTAAGTCCCTCTCATCGGAGCATAATAGGTTATATGCCGGAAGAGATGGTAGGGAAAACCAATGCGGAGCTTTTACACCCGGAAGATTGCCAGAGATATGTAGACTTTATTTCACATTTGTTCCACGAGGGAGGAAACGGGGCTATTGAATACCGGGCTCGCCATAGGGAAGGGCATTATGTATGGCTGGAATCAGTGGGTAAAGTGGTCCGGGACCGTAATGCCGGAACCTTGGAGGTGATATTGGGCACCAGGGATATCAGTGCCAGAAAATTAGCCGAACAGGAATTGCAGAAGCAACTGGATTACCAGAATTCTCTCATAAACGATATGAATGAATGGTTCTGTACCTATGACTGCAATTATCGCTTGACTTATATAAACAAGATTGCCGCTGAAAATATAGGTTACAGCCTGGAAGAATTACAGAACATGACCATTTTTGACCTGGTGGCTCCAGAACAGCGGGAATATGTAAAACAAAAAGCCCGGGAGTATAAACAGGGGGGAGTTTCGGGTAATCACGAAGTACTGGTTAAGTGCAAAAACGGTAAGGAAACCTTATTACGGGTTAAGGCATCCCCTATCACTAACCATTCCGGGATCAACGTGGGATTAATTCTGGCCGATGATATCAGCGAACAGCGCAGAATGGAAAAAGAAATGACCCGGATGGCGCAATTATATACGGTAGGAGAGATGGCGGCGGGTATAGGGCACGAAATCCGAAATCCACTTACCGCGGTGCGCGGTTTTCTTCAATTATTGCAAAAGAGTGGTGATTTTGGCCAATATGACTGTTACTTCGAAATCATGTTGGAGGAAGTTGACCGCGCCAATACTATAATAAGCGAATTCTTGATGCTGGCCAAAAACCGATTTATAGATCTCAGGCTTCACAACCTGAACCAGATAATTGAGACCCTCTACTCCCTTTTACAGGCTGATGCGATCATGGCTGACAAATTTGTCATACTGGCCCTGCAAAAGGTGCCGGACATATTTCTGGACGAAAAGGAAATCAGGCATCTGGTGTTTAACCTGGTGCGCAACGGTTTAGAAGCGACCCCGGCTGGTGGGCAAGTGAAGATCGCCACTTGGCGGAATAAGGAGGAAATAATTTTAGAGGTGGCTGACCAGGGGGAAGGAATTGCTCCCGATATATTTGAAAAATTAGGCACCCCCTTCTATACTACCAAGGAAGAAGGCACCGGATTGGGGTTGGCGATATGCTATGGAGTAGCGGCACGTCATCAAGCCCAGATAGAGATAATCAGCAGCAGCAGCGGAAGCCGGTTTCTGGTGAGATTCAAAATGCCGGATACGGAATCTGCTGAAGATCATAATAATTGGTGAAAACCTCAGTACTGATGGAATTGGAATTGGGGAGGAGAGTTGGTGTTAAAGGATATATTGCAAGGAGATTACAGCTTGATTGCTGAGTATTCAACTGAAATAGTAGATATTTTTGACCGGGAAAATTTGAAGTGTATTTATGCCAGTCCCGCCAACCAGAGGATACTGGGCTACAAACCGGAAGAATTACTGGGCAGGATGTGCATGGAGCTGGTGCATCCTGATGATATGGAGCATGTCTGCCGCGAATTGCAGGAGGGAATCGCCCGGGGAAACGGAAAAGCGGAACTGCGGGAAAGGAAAAAAGACGGTTCCTATATCTGGGTTGAAGTACAAGGATATTTAATAACCGGCTATAATGATTACCAGGAAATTTTACTGATAAGCCGAGATATTAATGACCGCAAGACAGCCGAAAATACCCTGCGGGAAATAACTGATAACATGCTGGATGGTATCGTACTATTCAATAAGGCGGGTGTGGTGGAATATATAAGCCCTTCCTGTGAAGATCTGCTCGGATATACGTCGCAGGAATTAAAACAGCGGATCAAGCTGGAACTGGTTCACCCCGAGGACCGTTCCCAGCTTGTTCAAGTAGTTAAAGAAGAGATAAAAAATCAATCCTTCATGCGGGTTGAATTCCGCTGCTGCCATGCTTCGGGACATTACATCTGGGTAGAGGCCATAGGCAATACTCTGGTGGACAGTAATAAGAGGGTAAAAGGAATAATATTAGCTTTTCGTGATATTGATGCACGTAAACAAGCGGAGCAAAGGATTCAGGAAAATGAAAGTAAACTTAAAGACCAATATAATTATCTCAATACCTTAATTAACAACATGAATGAGTTTTGTTATACCTATGACAAAGACTTTAACTTAACTTTTGTCAACCAGAAGGCTATTATTGGAACCGGTTACAGCAAGGAAGAAATGCTGGGCCGGCCTATCTTCGATTTTATTCACCCCGATGACCGGGAGAATGTTCACCATATAGCTAAGGAACGATTCCAGAATATAGATCCCGGTAGGTATGAGCATCGTCTAATCTGCAAAAATGGACATGAACTGCTGGTTCGGGTTAAAGGCGCACCTATTTACAACCATGGCGAGATAACCGGGATGGTCGTTCTATCTGATGATATAACCGAATATACCAAGATGCAGGTTGAAATGGCCAGATTGGATCAAATGCATATGGTAGGGGAAATAGCTGCAGGTATAGCGCATGAAATAAGAAACCCCATGACTACGGTTAAAGGCTTTTTACAGTTATTGCTGAGGGATGATGACTTTTCCGGCAAGCGGGAATATTTGGAGATAATGATTGAAGAACTGAACCGTGCTAATGCCATCATTGGCGAGTTCCTGAGCATGGCCCGGAATAAAAAAGTTGACCTTAAAAGCTGCCAGCTGAATCAAGTGATACGTGCTATGGCGCCCTTATTGCAGGCAGATGCCTTATTGGCTGATCGTACCATTATCCTCAAATTAGACGACATACCGGAGTTGCTTCTGGATGTTAAAGAGATCAGGCAGCTTATTATGAACCTGGTGCGCAACGCCCTTGAGGCTACTCCGCGGGGAGGTATGGTGGAGATTAAAACCTGGCAGGAAAATGATATGGTCAATCTGGCTGTAAAAGATAAGGGGGAAGGCATTCCTGACGAAGTTTTGGAAAAATTGGGAACACCATTTGTATCCGGCAAGGAAAACGGAACCGGATTAGGTTTGGCTGTGTGTTTTGGGATCATTGAAAGACATAAAGCAACTACCGATATTAAAACCAGCTCGTCCGGTACTGTTTTCACGGTGAAATTTAATTGCTCCTCCATGAAAGACGAGCCGGAAATACTATTCCCGGCCTGAAAGTTATGTTACTTGCTATGAACCGGATCCGCTTTCCGCCTGCAACTCCATACTGCCTTCGGCGTGGAGATCGCACAGAAGCAAAGACAGAGTGGATTCAGCTCCCTGGTTTAGATTTAAGCCTTCCGCCGTGATGGCATCAAAACAACCGCCGGTTTTGGGATTATACAGTGACAATTTATGAATATTTTGTCCCCGAAACCAGGCATGAGCCGCCCTGGCCAATTCCCGATACTCCTGAGAGCCCATAGTCTGGTAAGCTTCCATGCAGGCAAAATAGGTGGAAGCGGCATCTACCGGCTGCTGGTCAAACAACGCTATTGGTTCTCCTTTTCTATACCATCCCTGGTTTCCAATAATATTGAGAAAACCATCCCGAAATAAGATACTATTGAGGAAATTAAGGGAATCATGGCCGGTTTTGAGGGCTTTTTTATCCCCGTTGACCGTGTAAGCGGCCAACAAGGCCTGAGGTAAAATACCGTTGCAATAGGTGAAATAGTCCTCAAACCATAGCCAATCGTGATGATGCTTGGCTTTATAAAGACCAATCAGCCGGTTACTTAATGAACTGATAATTGATAAAAGCCTTTCAGGGGCAATCGGCACTTCTCCTTTGCACAGGCCCAGCAGAGTATAGGCAATAGCCCGGGGGGAGGTAAAATCAAAAGCCCGGAGCAGATTGCGGTTTAACATATCAAGGCAGAGTTTTCTTAGCTCAGGCCAGCTGCCGGCGGTCCCTATACAACAGGCCAATAAAGCCCGGCCCACACTGTCTTCGGAATCAAACCCGGAACTAAAACGGCTGCCGAGCTGAAAATTCGACCAGGATCCGTCCGGGCGCTGGGAACGATAAAGACTGGAAGCATAGCATTGTGCCCATTCCTGCCCATCGGCGCTGAAAATAGAGACCAGTAAAGCCCGGGCGTTATCGTCAAGGGTGTAGCCGCTATTGGGGTCAGGCCAATCCCGTTGGGAAAACTGCAAAATGCCGTTATTATCAGTCAGGGCAATCAAGTGTTTAAAATCCGCCATAGCCCAGATTGTTCTCCTCTAAATAGTTTTTATTGAGCACTTGCTTGAACAAACCTTTGTACTGCTGACCAACATTAAACCAGGTCCAGGATCGGCCCAGTTCCTGAGCCCGATTCTGCAACCTTGATTTCAAGGCCTGATCCACCAGTATGCTTCGAATCAAGCCGGCCAGTTCCTCAGCTTCCGGCTGCTGAGCCAACAAACCCCGTTGATCAGCCAGAACCTCAGTGGCATAGGCGTAAGCGGTAGAAACAATGGCCCGCCCGCAACCTACGGCGAAGGCTGTAGTCCCGCTGACCGCCTGATCTTTATTAGGATAAGGACTTAAATATATGTCGGACATATACAAATATTCTCCAATTTCTTCGTCACTCAGATACTTATTCACAAATTGCACATTGTTCGTCAGCCCCAGGTTGTCGACCAACTGTTCCAGCATATTACGATACTTTTCCCCTTCATACTGTTTAAGCATAGGATGGGTTTGCCCCAGAACCAAGTAGCATAATGACGGCCATTCCGATACCAGGCCGGCAATGGCTTCAATTCCCAATTCCAATCCTTTCCCGGGGCCAATTAAGCCAAAAGTACTTATTATCTCACGTCCCTCAAAACCGTACTTTTTTTTCAAATAGTTAATATTTTGCTTTTTAAATTCAGGCACTCCGTGAGGGATGACGTGAATCAACTCTGCCGGAGCCTCGTAAAGATCAGCCAGCAATCCTGCCGATTTACGAGTCATGCCGACGACAGCAGCAGCATAATGGCACAACTGATTGAGTACTTGTTTCTGATGTTTGGAAGGCTGAGGCAGGACGGTATGGGTGATTACTACATATGGCTTATGCAAGCGGCGAACCAGTTCCAGAAGGTAATCCCCGTCCTCTCCCCCGTAAATACCGTACTCATGCTGAATAATTACCAATTGGACAGCCGCCGTAGAATTAATAAAATTGGCTGCCTTAACATAATCCGATTTATTATGCTGCTTTAGGTTAAAAAGTACTTCGCTGGGATAAGCGTATTGATAATTTCCGTCCGAAACCGCCATAATTTTGATATCGCAATTATTTTTGACCAAACTACGCCTTAAATCGGCGGAAAATGTAGCTATGCCGCACTGTTTGGGCGGATAGGTACCAAGATTCAGTATACTCATTATTTTTCACTCCTTAATAGCACTCTGAAATTCTTAAAAATTATTTTCCCAGATAATTTTCCTACTTATACCCCGGGTTATTGGTGATAAGTTGAGGGGGTGCATTTAAAATCTTCATTTAACAGCAATTGCCAGTCCATTTTGATTTAACCAGGAAAATAATTCATCTTTTATTTTTATAAGCGCCTGGGGTGAATCGGCTTCGCACCTTACAATTAGTTCCGGACCGGTATTGGAAGCCCGAACTAATCCCCAGCCTTCAGGAAAAAGAATCCGGGCCCCATCGACATCTATTATCTGATAGCGATGACTGAAATATTCCAGTATTTTGGTTACTATTTCAAATTTCTCGGTATCACTGCTGGGTACACGGATTTCAGGAGTAGAATAGTAGCGGGGAATATCCTCCAACATTTTTTGCAGGGTCTTATCACTGCGGGACAGCAGAGCTAAAAGCCGGGCGCCTGCATAGACTGCGTCATCAAATCCATAATAGTCATCGGCAAAAAACATATGGCCGGACATCTCACCGGTAAATACTGCTCCAATCTCTTTCATCTTAGCTTTGATTAAAGAGTGACCAGTTTTATATAAAATTGGCTCTCCTCCCAGGCATTTTATTTCATCAATCAAAGCTTGCGAACATTTTACTTCCACAATGGCCTTGGCGCCGGGATAACGGGGCATGATATCACGCCAAAAAAGGATCATCAGCATATCTCCCCAGATAAGATTGCCTTGATGATCTACAACCCCTAAACGGTCGCCGTCACCGTCAATACCTATCCCCAAATCAGCTTTATTCTTTTTAACCTGTTCTATCAGATCTTTCATATTTTCAGGATTAATCGGGTCAGGATGATGATTGGGAAAATGAGGGTCGGATTCGCAGTACAACTCAATTACTTCACACCCCAGGTTCTTAAAAATTTGAGGAGCGAAAATCGAAGCGGTTCCGTTACCGCAATCAATTACCAGTTTCAGCCGGCGTGTTCCCAGAGAAATCTTTTCGCTTATCATCCGCTCATAGGCGTCACGTATATTCAATGTCTTCAACGAACCCCGGGGTCCGCTGAAAAAATCCCGGCGCTCAATAATGTGTTTAATATCCTGAATCTGGTCTCCATAGATAGTGGAATCACCCAGCAGAAGTTTGCAGCCATTATACTCGGGAGGATTATGACTGGCGGTTATCATTATTCCCGCCATAATATTCAGATAACGGGAGGCAAAATAAAAGACCGGAGTTATGACCATGCCTAAATCAACCACGTTACAACCCGAACTTAACAATGCTTCTATCATAATCTTACTGATAGCAGGAGATGATGCTCGATTATCCCTGCCTATCAAAACCGTATCCTGCCCTTTCCTTAACGCATAGGATGCGAATGCCCGGGCTATGTCATAAGCCATCTGGTCATTCAATTCTTCATCCACAATACCTCTGATATCATACTGGCGAAAAATATTATTCATTAATTCACTCTCCATGATTGATTTTTAAAGGCCGATTTATAAAACCTCGAATTTACAGATATTAAAGCAGGTCGTCACGATTTTGAGCCTGCAGAGCGTCCACGATCTGGCGAACGTCTTGGGAACGATCACGTCGGGAAACAAAAATAACATCATCTGTTTCCACTACCAGAAGATTATCGACTCCGAAAAGAACAATTGATTTTTCCGTTTGCTTTATCAGGCAATTACTGCTATCCATTACAATGACATCCTGGCCGCAGCATATATTCATATTTTCATCGGCCTGATGCAATTCGGCCAGAGCGTTCCAGCTCCCCAGATCAGACCAGCCGAAATCGGCCGGCACTACTGCCATGCGATCAGATTTTTCCGCTATCCCGTAATCCAGACTGATATTAGGAAGCTCTTCATAGGAACTGACATATTTATCAAAGCCAAGCATCATTTTTTCATAAATAGAAGGCAGATACTTGCGGAACTCATCTATAAGAATGGAAGCTTTACCTACATAGATTCCAGCATTCCACATATGCCGGCCACTATCCAGATAACTGTTGGCTGTGGTTAAATCAGGTTTTTCACAGAAAGAATCGACTTCATAAACATCAGGCAGGCCAGCAACCTCCCATTTGGTTTTCTCAATATAACCGTAACCGGTCTCGGCGCGGCTGGGAGAAATACCAATGGTAGCCAAGTGGTTATTGCGGGCAGCCTGCATAGCTTTTTTTAAACTGAAGGCAAAGGCTTTACGATCAAGTACATGGTGATCAGCCGGGAAGATTCCCAATACCTCATCCGGGTTTTCCCCCAGATAACGAGCCAGCGCCAGCCCTACGGCCGGCGCCGTATTTTTACCTTGAGGTTCACTCAAAACCTCAATAAGATCATTATCTGCTCGCTGCTCTAACAATTCTTTAATCGGCAGTACCAGTTCCTCGTTGGTGATAATGACAATCCGATGGGATCCCGCCTCCAGCAAACGATCAATTGTTTCGTCCAGCATAGATTTAGTTCCAATAAATTTGCATAGTTGTTTGGGCCGTTTTTGTCTGCTCTCCGGCCAAAGGCGCAGCCCTTTACCGCCAGCCAAAATTACCGCTATCATTTATATATACCCTCCGTTTTGGTTGCCAGTTATATTGTATGATAGTTGCTCATTTTTATATTCCCCTTAAAGTTTATCCCTAAAAATAGGGATTAATACCTTTAAGAACGGCAGCCGAGAGTGCCGGGCCATATTTTAGCCTGATACTTTCATTATTATCTGCGGCATTGGGGAAATATAATGATAAACACTTAAGGAGTGCATCAGGGCGTGAAAAGCTTTCACATAGAAAAAAAGTACCGGGAAATATTCTCGGCAAAAGATATAGGCGGAATATTGCTGGGATCATTTATTCTGGCGGCAGCTATTCAATGGGTGCTGGTACCATCCAACCTGCTTACCGGAGGTGTGGGCGGGATAGCTATAATACTGAGATTCCTAACCGGCATAGAGATATGGATTTGGTACCTGTTACTAAATATACCTATATTCATAGCCGGGTATAAATATGTCAGTCATCGTTTCGTAATCTACAGTCTCATCGGCACCGCGGCCCTGACCTTGTTTCTGGGGATACTTAAACCGATGGGCTGGACTTTAGACGACAACCTGCTTTCGGCTTTATTAGGAGGAGTGATAGCCGGACTGGGGTCCGGCATAATACTGCACAGTAAAGGCTCAACCGGCGGTTTGGACATTATAGCAGTTATGATAAGAAGATTTCGCGGTTATAACATCGGTCAAGTTACTTTTGCCAGCAACCTGCTGGTTCTGACCTTGTCATTGATAACATTCAATATCAATCTAGCCCTGTTTTCAGCTATAGCCATTTTTATCTCTTCCCAGGTGATTGATTTCGTTATATATGGTCCCGAGCTTAACCGAACCGCTATGATCATCTCGCATAATTGCGAAGATATTACTTATGCCATCATCAATAATCTCCATCGCGGCTGTACCACTTTGCCGGCCCGGGGCGCCTATACCGGCGAAGATATAAATATCATTATGGTGACGGTAGCCCGCACCCAACTTCCACGCTTAAAAGAGGTGGTATTCCAGCTTGATCCCCAGGCCTTTATCACCGTAAGTGAAACCATAGAAGTTTACGGTAAAGGCTTTAGAACCGAGTTGAGTGATTTCTAAAAGGGTCCCAACCTGCTGCCAGGGCGGACGGAGATAATATAAAAAGGCAATTTGCTGAAGAATATTTTAAAAGAAAGTGCTAAATGGCTGTTGACTTTTGTCGAGCCTGGTGATAATATAATTCTTGCCGCGCGAGAGAGGGCGGCAGGCTCTA
>DHCD01000008.1:0-141 GCA_002398105.1 Syntrophomonas sp. UBA4911 | reverse complement strand
CAATGCTCTCAAAGCCAGAATTGATCAAAACAGCGCCAGAGAGATGCGAACCCAGAGAGCATCGCGCAATCAAAAAAGAGCAACAACAAAGAGAAGAGAACATTGAGAGTTGAGTGTTGAATAGTGGCGGACGGGTGAGTA
>DHCD01000038.1 GCA_002398105.1 Syntrophomonas sp. UBA4911 | reverse complement strand
AAATAAATTAAAGCATAACGATGCTTCGGCGGCAAAGTTATGCTTTAATCTCGGGCGTGGTTTGGTTTAACTTGGTACCGTTCCCGTATCCCTGATCCGGCAGTGATTGCGATCAATGGCAAAGGGCGGATGTCTTTTTATAAAATCCGGACATTGGTTCCCGGCATCAGCCTTTTCTGGAAGGAAGGACAACTGTAGCCGTGCCGGGTGTCGTACGTTTGCCTTTTTCATCCTCCACCCATATTTCACAATCCACCAAGTGGTCTCCGTTTTCTATGCGTTTATCGGTTACCTTTCCCTTGCACCAGTGGGTGACTTTATCTTCTGCCGGCTCGGTAATGGATTTCATATTCAAAGGATAGTCCATACCGCGGAACTGGCAGGAAAATTTCTTCAGCCATCCTTCCGGACCAATCCAATCCGTCATCAATTGAATCAGCCAGGCGCGCTTAAGCTGTCCGTGAACTATGGGTTTTCCCACCCCCTGCGACTCGGCAAAAGGAAGATCAAAATGAAGCGGGTTAAAATCCGCCGCCGCCGCCGCCCATTTTACCAGCATCAGTGTCGTAGCCGTTTTTGTCAGGGAGGGCAGCTCAGAACCAACTTCCACGTCTTCCCAATATAAATGATTTCTGACCATAGATCTCACCTTCCATTAAGTTCTGGTTAAGAAAGAAGTTTGACGGGCGATTGCCACCACCGCTCCAAATTGGTTATAATAAACGGTTTTATTCACACAGACAATACGGGCTCCATTCTTGCCTTCCTGACCGGAAACGCTTTCAATCTCCAGGGAAGCAGTCAGGGTATCCCCGGCCCGAATGGGACTGAAAAATTCGTATTCTATGCCGGCGTCCAATAACCGGGGATAACCGGCACGGGCCATAGCCCTCATAAATTCATCCCTAAGCTCCGTCATTAAAACAAAAGTTCCTTTCCATTTAAAAGGCCAGCCAAAAAAGCCGGGCGGAGCCACAATTGAACCGTAGCGGCTATTCCTGGCATACTCTTCATCCCAGAAAAGCAGGTTTTCATCCCCAACCGCATCGGCATATTTCCTTATGGCCCCTTTTTCCACTTCCAGGACCATCGGTGTTGCTACTTGCCCCTGAAACTTCATCGCTTCTTCTGGAATCATGACCATCCCTCCTTATGAATCTATTGAATAGAGCAACGATTGTTATTTTTTCGCAGTTATTACCCCAATCTGCTCGTATTACCAATGTGTTTAATGCAATTATTATGCCATTAAGGCTTTATTACTGTTATCTGCAAGGGCGGTCCCGGTTTTTTCGCCGCCAACAGTCTGGTTCAAGGATAGAGCCGGTTTTTGCTGTCCGCTGACCACGGCCGGATGTGTTCTATATCGGACAGCTTCCGGGATATCGGACGCTTTATTCTTGCTTTTGGGGGAGCATTGCATTGTTTCGGGGCTGGCATGCAATTTGCATTATCAGCAGGTAGTACCTGCATTGAGGTGATAATTGGGAGCGGCCTGGCGTTTGAAGGGGGCTTTGTAAAAACCATAAATTATACTTGGCAACCATACCGGACAATTATACGGAGGTGAGAAGTTTGAATGCTGTTACTTACAAACAAGACGGAAAAATAGGAATTATCGAAATCAATTATCCTTCGACGCTAAATAGTCTTTGTGCCCCGGTTAAGGAAGGCTTGCTGAAAAAATTGCATGAAGCAGATGCCGGCGACATCAGCGTGCTGGTGATTAAAGGGACAGAACGCAGCTTCTCCACTGGTGGAGATCTTACCGAAATTGGCAAGCTGAAAGATCCTATTGAAGCTAATGAATATGTTAAAGAGGTTTCCGAAATCATGCAGATCATTGACAGCATGAGCAAAGTGACGATTGCTTTGGTCGAGGGTTATGCTGTGGGAGCCGGCCTCAGCCTGGCAAGTGCCTGCGATTTGATTTATGCCGGAGAAAAGGCGAAATTTTCAATGGCTTTTCTAAAAGTCGGATTGGTGCCCGATTGTGGTGTAAGCTACCTGCTTACTAAGCTTGTCGGTCTGCAAAAGGCCAAAGAAATGACCTTTACCGGAAGAATCATTGATGCGGCGGAAGCGCTTCGCATAGGCCTGGTCAACAATGTCTTCCCGGCCGATAAGGTGGTTGAAGAAACCATGGCCATAGCCCATGAACTGGCTGGAAATGCGCCTAAGGCAATGGCGATGGCCAAAGCCAATCTGAAAATAGCGGAACAATTAGGCATAGACGGGACCATCATTGCGGAAGCCAGGACCCAGGGGCTGTGTGTATTCGGCAGTGAGCATCTGGAAGGGAGAAAAGCATTTTTTGAGAAGCGCAACCCTTCTCCGCCTTCGCCGCAGAAATCTTCCAGCAAAGCCATATAGCGAGGCTGGATTACCTGATCATTCAGAAATTAATCGGTTGGCCATAACCATCATTATAGCAGGGCGAAGAATTAAAGGAATCGGAAAGGATGAAATAAATGGCTGCAAATTTTGCGTATAAAAACACCAGAGATCTTGAATTTATACTTGAAGAATGGCTGCCCATTGAGGATATTTTTGCTTGTGAAAAATATAGCGCGTATACCAAAGAGGAAATTAAACCGCTGCTTAATACGGCCAGAAAAATGGCCAAGGAGGCAATGGAGCCAGCTTATGACGATGCCGACCAGAATCCTGCTCAATTGGTTGACGGCAAGGTGATCGTGCCGCCTTCATACCAAGCTCTGTGGGATATGATCCAGGCCAATGGCTGGGGAAATTCCAATATGGATCCGGATCCGGAAGCCGTAACCCTGCCGGAAACATTATACTCGGCCTGCCGGGAAATGTTCCAGGCGGCCAACTGTGATTTCCAGATGTATTTTGCTTTATCGGCCAAAGTTACCGATATAATTGCCAGATTCGGCAGCGAGAGAACCAAAAAGATATTTCTGCCCAATCTGCTGGCCGGAAAATGGAGCGGAGGAATGGGACTTACTGAACCCAGCGCGGGTTCGGATGTGGGCGATCTGTTATCTAGGGCTTATCCCACGGACGATCCCGATATCTATAAATTAAAAGGCCAGAAAATCTTTATCTCCTGCGCCGGCCACCCGCTGACCGAGAACAACATTATACTTTGCCTGGCCCGGGTGGAAGGAGCGCTGCCCGGTTCACCCGGCGTTTCCTTATTCATGCTGCCCGAGATATGGGTTAATGAAGACGGCACCATGGAGCCCAATGATTTTGAAATCACCGCGGTGGAACATAAGATGGGCCTTCATGGTCAGCCTACCTGCGCCTTCAGCTATGGCGACAATAACGGCTGCCGGGCTTGGAGAATGGGCGTGGACCCGCTGCAGAACGGCGGCCGGGGCGACGGGATGAGGATAATATTTAATCTGGTCAATTCCTCCCGTCTGGGCAACGGCTTATGGTCCACGGCATTATCGGCTAATGCCACCTACAACGCCAGAGATTATGCCGCTGAGAGAATTCAGGGCTACAACGGCAAGGGGGAACGGGTAGCGGTTATTGAGCATGCGGATACGAGAAGGAAACTTTTAAACGGTAAAGCGATTGCCGAAGCCGGGCGCGCGCTGGTTTATAAAGGAAACTACTATGTTGACATAAGCAAACATCATCCTGATGCGGCCGTGAGAAAAGAGGCTGGCGACAGCCTGGCCATCCTGGTTCCGCTGGCCAAAGCGTACTGCACTGACGAGGTTTGGAATGTGGCTGCCGATGCCATTCAGATTTATGGCGGATATGGGTATTGCGAAGATTATCCCGTTGCCCACATAGCCCGGGACTGCAAAATAACCAGCATACTGGAAGGAACCAACTATATCCAGGCCTGGGATCTGATCTCCCGAAAGATGACTATGGGCAAAGGCGTGCCTTTCCAGAAAGCCCTGGATGAAATCGCCGCCTTTATCGCCGGCAACAAAACCTCATCAGTATTTGCCCGGGAATTTGCCGTCATGGATGAAGCCTGCAAGGCCTATAGAGGAATTGCGGCGAAGGTGAAAGAGTGGCAGGCTGATCTGGAAAAATATCAGGATACCCTTTCTTTCTACGCATGCAAGATTCTGACCGCAACCGCGCAGCTATTTGCCGGCCGTCTGCTGCTGGACCAGGCG
>DHCD01000095.1:17770-19590 GCA_002398105.1 Syntrophomonas sp. UBA4911 | reverse complement strand
AGGAGGTTTTATTTATGAAAAGATTTATCAGTATATGTACTCTTGTCCTGATGGCTATTTGCTTTACCACTCCGGCTTATGCGGCGGACCGGACTCAAAACGCAGAGGTGCAAAGCGTGATAACGCCTCAATTCACTTACATTACGTTTTTAATTCCGGGCCTGTCGATCAACTCGGCAGGGAAAGCCACCTGCTCAGGGATGGCTTCTGCTTACGACAGTTCGCACACCACCAGGCTGACGGTCAAACTGCAGAAATCCGACGCTGGCGGCTGGAGCACAATCAAGTCGTGGTCCGCGTCAGCGACCGGGACCTACGTTGCCGATGTATATGAGGATCATTATGTTGTCCACGGCACCTATCGGGTATGCGCTACCGCTAAAGTTTATAACGCTTCAGGTACTCTATTGGAAAGTCAATCAGTATATTCTGACACGATGACATATTGAATTTATCAATAAAACAGGGCCCCCTAAATTTGAAGCATTAAAGTGAGAACAAGAATAATTTTTTGGTTCAGACTTCTCGTGACAATGACTTGACCTTTTTCTTTGGAGCTCTCCTATGTCAAGCAGGCAAGCCGGAAACGTATTCGCAAGAAAAGGGAAAAAGCCCTCAAATCCGCTTAGCGGCTTTAAGATTAGCTACTGGCGTATGCTCCGTTACCGGGCATTAAATGAAAAATGACGCTGAACCCAAGTGCGAATTGGGCCAGCATCACGCTGGTGCAATAGTGGAAAAAAGATTTTTTTGGAGACCGTTTCAGATGCAGATTATGCTTATAATTTGCAGTTCAAAACTGCCCGAAAAATTAGAATTTGTAGCCTATCCTTATGCCACTAAAGGAAACTCACTGTATAATAGAATGGCTGTGTATATAAAATTCTTCCTGACTTGGCTGGTGTTTTTTCTCCAGGCTTTCGAAATCCTCGTCAAAGCGCCCGGCTTCTTGTTCGTCTATCTCAAATACAGGACTTTGATAGTAAATCCATTTTCTTCCGTCCAAGACATCTGGTTTGAGTTCTTTTACCATCATTGCCGCAGGATATGTCCCATTCTCAAGACAGACATTATACTTTTTACAACTCTTAAAACCACGGCTTACATAATTATTCGGGTTCCCGAATATCACAATCACATCATAACCAAGTGCGCCCGCCTGTTCAAATGAATACTCCATTAGTTTTTTTCCATACCCTTTTCTCTGATATTCTGGCAAAATGCAAACCGGACCGAAAGTAAGGATGTCTTTTTCTTCCCCAGACTCATCAATTAGTTTTGTTTTCGTATACATGATATTCCCGATGATCTGATTATCAACTTCAATCACCAGATCCAATTCCGGCAGAAAATCTTTATGGGGTCGCATAACATGAACTAAATAGTGTTCAATGCACCCCGGAATATATAAATTCCAAAAAGCTTTCCTTGTGATTTCTTCTACTTTCTCATAATCTGTTTCTTCTTCATTCCTAATCTTAATCATTTTGTTCATTTATAAACCTCCGATAATTTACTTAAGACCAATTTTTGGTGCTTTCTATTATGGCTATAATAAATTCCTGTTTATCTGCGTGATGTAATAACTTTAAATCCATCATACCACGCTTTTCCAAGCCATAAAAGGCGTAGCTTCCGTTGGTGGAAGCTATGCCTTTTATGGTGCCAGAGGTGGGACTCGACCACGCACGGCGCAGATTTGGAGCTACCCGCAATCTTGTGCTAAGATGAAAATATAATCTTAACAGGAGGTGGACGGTCAATGGATTGCCCGATCTGCCATATCAAATTACAGATGGCGGAACGCCAGGGGATAGAAA
>DHCD01000095.1:0-17495 GCA_002398105.1 Syntrophomonas sp. UBA4911 | reverse complement strand
ATAAAAAGAGCTCTTTTTTAAGTGATCTTTTTGATTTTGATTGATAAAAACGTTCGGGAAGATCGACGCTGAGGTATTGACCATTATGCCGCTGGACCGGTAATCCGGTGTGGTGGAAATAAAAAATCAGTCTGCAATGACGTAGACTCTGATAAATAAAAAGCGGGACAGATGTTACTCTGCCCCCCGCTTTTTTATGCTGTTTGGGTGTTTACTGCCTGATTAAGCAATACAAACGTTTGCCGCTCTGAGTTTGCGGCTGTTCTTCGGATCAGTCTCAGTATCAAAGGTGACTTTTTGTCCTTCATTCAAAGACTTGTATCCTTCGGACTTAATCGCGGAAAAATGTACGAACACATCCTCCCCGCCGTTGTCGTTGGTAATAAAGCCGAAGCCTTTTTCTGAGTTAAACCATTTTACTGTACCGTTATTCATTGGGTACCTCCATAAATATTATTTTGTACCCAGAATAAACAAAATCCACATGTTATGCAAATCATCAAACAACAATGATCCGCAAACGTGTGGACAAAGTAGTTATTTTGAATACGTATTTAGCCTAGCACATGAAGAGGCAATTGTCAAGCAAGAGTTAATTTTATTCAGGCATACCCAGGCATTTTTATAAATCTCCACGCAAACGGGAGACACTTTATTGCTGCTATATTTATTGATTCGAGCAGGATGAGCCCGCCCGGGATGATCACAAGCAGCCAGCCTAAATAGTAAAGAAATGAATCAAATACCTAAAATTCCCCATTTCATTTTTAAGATTGCGATAAAACTCTTTGTAAAAATCATGAAACAGTTCCCGCTCATCTTCAGAAATCTTCTGACAGCCGTAGAGTATTCTTGTGTATATTTGGGTCAGGCTCAGAATGTTCGCTTTGCCGACTGAAAAATTCTCCAGCTCATACTGCAAACCGGAAGCATATTCAAGCAATGTAAGTCCATCTGGCCGTCTAAATCCTGCTTTGATAAGTTTCTTTAAAAAATAGTTGTAAAGCTCTATGGCACTGTCCTCATTTGTCTCCTTAAGCAGACTGTCATACCATTTTTTCCGTAATAAAAATTTTATTATAACCGCCAGGACAAGAATCAATATGGCGGAAGCCGCTGCAATCCAAATCATTTTAGCGTTTTGTCTGAAGGTAACTGCCAGAGCGGTTATTGGATCCCGGCCCGGAACGATTTCTCCATCCTTTTTCGGTTCATTTTGCTTTTGGATATTTTCATTATAATTATCATCGTTTGTATTTTGCTGATTCTCGTTTTCTGCTGTTGTTGCCGGATCATCGGAATATATTATCCTGGTGGAAGCAACGCCGATCTCGTATAAAATATCCATAGACATAAGTTTTTGAGCAAGATTCAATTTATCGGCAGGAGGGGACATGGGTTTAATTATGCTGTAATAGGCTCCACTTGCGAGCAATAATGCCATCGTGCCAGCAATAACCGACTGAGCGAAATACACGTTGAAAGCAGTTTTCTCTGTTTCGGAATACATATGCGAAATACAGTACACCCGATATAAAAACAGAATAAATGCTCCCCCCACGAAGGCCAAGTATCCCCATCTGCATACCGGATACTCCAGAAAATCGAAAGCTGCAGTCACGGTCGTTCCCACCAGGAATAAAACCACCAGCCCGGCCCTGGTCCGGGCGGCCCAGAAAACCACACAGGATGTGGAGATCACTATGATCCAGAATAATATCGGATTCCCGTCTATGGTATATGGGGCCGAGAAAAGCCCCCTTTGCTGCAAAATAACCATTACCGCAATCAGTGCAGCAGCCTGTGCTGTCATGGAAATGACCATCGTCATCCGGTTATAATAGCCCAAGAACAACAAAACCGTAACAGCAGCAACAATGCCGGCAACTGCCAGGAGATTCCCTGACCACGGATCTGCCATCTCGAATCCGGCAAATATATTCTCAGCCAGACCGGCGCTGATAAAAACACAGAGTATAAAATCCCAAAAATATTTTCCTATATGTTTTTTCATGGGGGAAATCTCCTTTATAACCGGGTACTAGGCCATGGCCTCGGCGGTTACAATATGATAAAGAATGTCGTAATCTTCAAGCGTCTTGAGCGGAGCCTTCAATTCTTCCATTTCACGGCGGTTCGCATCCGGTTTCATTACATAATACAGCATAGGATTTCTCTTATTCTGTTTGATGTTTATCAGCTCCCGGACCAGATGATCTGTTATTCGGGATGTACAAAGAATGATATTGGCGCTCCTATTTCCCAAATGGCTTTCGTTTTCAAGGATGTCGGCGCCGTCGGGGATATCAGCGCCGCAACCATCGTAAACAACCGGCAGCCGGCCCACCAGATTTTCATAATCCTGTCCGCCCCGGGGAACGGCCCTGGCTATCTCGCCGTTTTGCCCGGCAAAAAGCAGGGAATACTCGACATCTCTGCTCATTGCCTGCTCAATTAAGGACAGACCGGTTTCAACCAGGCAGTCATAGATTCCCGGCAGCATATCACGGGGGGGACTGGCTGTTTGCAGATCAATCACCACGACCAGATCATTTTTATGGCTGGTCTCCGTAATCTTAGTCATATAATCTTTAAAATGGGCGGAGAGCTTCCAGTGAATGCGCTTAATGGAATCGCCCAGAGCATATTCCCGCACGCCGGTGTAATCAAATCCGTCGCTTACCGTGCTTTTCTGTAAACTATGGCTTTCGGACAGCATTTCATCCTTAAATTCAATCTCATCCGCCGGTAATATCCTGGGAAGCACCGTTATTGCAATGCCTCCGCAGCCTGGCATTGTTATACTGAAGATTCCCAGTATGTCATATATTTGGAGGGCCTTCACTCCTGCGCTATACATCCCGATATGATTCATTTTGATTGCAAAGGAGAAATCCGACCCGCCTTTAGCAGGCATTGTGAAAGCGGCAGGGGAGACCGAATCGTCTCCTCCGAAAAAATCCGAAACATAAAGATAGGCCCGGGCTTGGGGGCAAATCAGAAAAGATCCGTTCACAATTTTCAAAGTGACGTTTACCGTTTCACCTCTTTGACATACAACATAGGAATCCTCCGCTTCAAAATGTATGCCCGCCCTGATCAGCAAAAGAGATAAAACCGATAATAACAGCAGGGATAACAGCCCCAGAAACGGCAGATACCCGTAAACACTATTTATGTATCGGGCAGGGAAAAGCGATGCCATAAGCACAATCAGCCAGGCGATAGTTTTAACTATAAATTTATTAATTAGCATAGACGGATTGTTCATGATATGACTTCGGCTGGTTCGGATCTACAGGAACAGCAATATCCTTGACTATGTCCTTTATAACGCCGGCAGCCGTCTTCTTCTCGTTCTTCATTTCATGGGTCAGGATGATCCTGTGCCCCAGAACATAAGGGGCAAGATACTTGACATCATCAGGCAGTACATAGTTTCTACCCTGGGCCAGCGCATAAGCTCTGCTGAGCTTGTACAGCGCTATGCTTCCGCGGGGGCTGCTGCCCAGCTTAATGCCCGGATGGCTTCTGGTTGCTTCAACGATACGGACTATGTAGGCGGCAACCAGATCGGTGCATACAACCTGCCTGCTGCATTGCAAGAGCTCCCTGACCTCTTCCTTGGTAACAACGGGAAAGATATTTTGCTTCGCTTCTTCACCCTTCATTACGATTTTAATTTCATCCTCGTAAGCAGGATAGCCTATGGAAAGTTTTATCATAAACCTGTCGATTTGCGCTTCCGGCAGCTGATATGTGCCCAGAGCTTCAATTGGATTTTGGGTGGCAAGCACCATATAAGGCCGGTCCACAAGGTAGGTATGGGCATCGACAGTAACCTGATATTCCTCCATGATTTCCAGCATGGAGGACTGGGTTTTGGCTGATGCCCGGTTGATTTCGTCAGCCAGAACTATATTGCTCATTGCTGCCCCCTGACGGAATTCAAACTCCCCGCTTTTCTGATTGTAGATGGAGAAGCCGGATACGTCTGAAGGCATGACATCAGGCGTAAACTGGATACGGCTGTAATCGCAGTCGATAGATTTAGCCAGGGCGCGAACCAGGCTTGTCTTCCCGACGCCGGGAATATCTTCTATTAGCACATGCCCGCCCGCAATCAAGCAAAGCACCGTCAGCTCCACAACCTCTCTTTTACCGGTGATAACAATTTCAATGTTGTCGGCAATTGACAGGATCTTGCGATGTGCATCGGCAGTCTGCTCAGTCGAAAGTGGCTTATAGTCTAAATTCTTTATATTTTCATCTAAATAATTTTTCATAGCTTGTATCTCCAATTATGTTTATATGCCGGCATATCAGACCTGTGTCTTTTGGCTATCTACTTAAATATTTCTTTAATTAAATAAAAACTTGTCGTTGGACCACAGTCCTTCATATATAGTTCCATCGGCGCCTTTATATGTCCCCTGACCTTCTCTTACCCCATATTTCCATGCACCTGTGTATATGCTGCCATCAGCCCAGGTATATGTTCCCTGGCCATCTTTAACCCCGGCTTTCCATTCGCCCACATATTCATCTTTATTGGCCCAGGTATATGTTCCCTGGCCTTCTTTAACGCCTTCTTTCCATTCGCCTGCATATTTACTGCCGCTGGCCCAGGTGTATATTCCCTGGCCTGAAAACATGTCATATCTCCATTCGCCTTCATACATACCCCCATCGGCCCAGATGTATGTTCCCTTACCTTCGATCAAATCGTCTTTCCATTGACCGGTATATTCATCGCCATCAGACCAGCTATAGGTTCCCTTGCCTTCAAACATGCCGTCTTTCCAGTCGCCTGCATATTTGCTCCGGTCGCCTATTCGGGATGATTTCCATTGCGGGCTTTGGGTGGCTTCGCAAACTGTTGTAATATTAGCCACCGATTCCGGTACGTCAATATGTTCCCCATGATCACTTATAACTTCAACCAATGCGCCCCCCGACGCTTCTTCGCCGGCCCCATACGCTATATCGCCGGCGCCCTCCTGGATGGTGTCCTGCTGCGCGTCTGCCTGGTCCAATCCCTGCTCCTCACTATTTGCTGCCTGATGATCCGCTGCATCTTGTTCATCTTGTTTTGGGGTGACTGCAACCTCATTTTCTTCATCCGGTTCCTCATCCGGGTTGGTTTCGTTTTGCACATTAATGGGTTCGGCATGAGCCAAATAAACGATCTTTACCAGTAACGGGCTTGGCCTGCAACCTGTGCCCAGGACTAAAATGAAAACCAGCAGTATTATGAGGCCTGTGATCTGTCCGGCATAATTTCTCAAATTATGTTCCCCCCTATACTCCTGATTGTGCAGCACAACTTATTCTATCATGAAAAAAACATCATTCGGATCCAGGTAAACCCTGACTGGCTGGGTAAGATCTCTTAGCTCAGCTTTTTTATCTTTGGGTATTTCCCATTGAATATGAAAATCGTCCGACCGTATGGGGGCAGATCCTATTTTTAAATAAAGGGTCGTGCTGAAAGGAGCGTCACTTTCATCCGCAATCCATGCCGGGTAGCAGTTTTCCTGAAGGCCAGCAGCCGCCAGTTTAATATTATTGGCCCTAATGCCTATAAAGCCTTCCGTTTTTTCAATACGCGTTGCCGTTGCCACCCTGATGCCCCAGTCGGGAATTTCAGCGGAGTGTTCAGACTTGCGGACAGCTGCCGCAATATTCTTGCAGCCGGTAACTTTTGCAGCTTCCACAGTCGCCGGCCGGCGAAACAGTTCTTCTTTGGAACCGAGCGCTTCCACACTGCCATTATTCAAGAATACAATGCGATTGCACAGGCGGTAGGCTTCTTCTATACTGTGGGTTACAAAAAAAGTGATTCCTTGAAATTTCTTGAGTGATTCTATCATTTCCTTAATCATGTGCATTTTTAAATGTGCATCCAGGGCTGAAAAGGCTTCGTCAAGCAGCATTATTTGCGGGTTCACGGCCATGGCCCGGGCCAGAGCGACACGCTGCTGCTGCCCTCCTGAAAGTTGAGAAGGATAGCGCTTGCCCATATCAGCCAGGTGAAAACTTGCAAGCAGCTCAGAGACTCTGCTTCTTTGCTCAGCTTTTGGTAATTTCTCCAATCCAAAAGCGATGTTTTCATTGACGGTCAAGTGAGGAAACATCGCATAGTTTTGGAATAAATAGCCCGTCTTGCGAGCCTGGGGCGATATATTTACTTTATTTTCAGAGTCGAAAAAAACCGTATCATCTAAAATAATTTTACCCTTGTCCGGTTTTATCAAGCCCGCAATACAGTTTAAAAGCATGCTCTTCCCTGAACCTGATGCACCTAGTATTCCGATTATCTCCTGCCCGCAGGAAAGATTAATCTTTAACTTGAATCCGGGCAATTTTCTTTCTATATCAATTGTCAGTCCCATACTATCACTTCCCGGTTCCCAGTTTGATTTTTTGCTGGTAACTGTCCCAATAGTTTGTCGATACCATGACCGTCAAAGAAATCGCAAAAATAATCAACACCCAAATAAGGGCGGTTGTCATATCTCCAGCCGAAGTTGCGAAATAAATGGCAACCGGTATCGTTTGGGTTTTACCCGGAATGCTGCCTGCAACCATTAAAGTGGCGCCAAACTCTCCCAATGATCTCGCAAAAGAAAGGGTAGTTGCGGCTGCAATACCAGGCCATGCCATAGGGACCGTAATCCGCCGGAATAATTTCCATTCGGAGACGCCCAAAGTCCTGGCCGCATTGAGTATATTGGGATCAATCTGTTCAAAAGCGGCCTTCGACGTCTTATACATAAGCGGAAATGCCACCACAACTGATGCTATGACTGCCGCATACCATGAAAAAATGATGTTGACTCCGAACAGATTGAGAAATTGGCCCACAGGTCCATGTTTTCCGATCAGCAAGAGGATAGCAAACCCCGCCACCGTGGGAGGCAGAACAAGAGGCAGAGTAAGGATGCCGTCCAGCAAACCTTTCCATCTGCCTCTATAATTTGTCATCCACCATGCTGTAGAAATCCCAATAATAAAGATAAAGAATGTTGCAATAAAAGTTACCTTTATAGAAATTAATACTGGTGAAAGATCAAAGTTCATATAAAATCATTACTTCTTTATCTTATAAAACGGTAAAGCCATATTTTACAAACACTGCTTTTGCTAGATCAGAAGTGATGAAATTCAAGAAATCCTGTGCCGCTACCGGCTGTTTGGTTGATTTTATGACTGCTCCGGGATAAGTTACCGGGTCATGGGAATCTTCAGGCGCCGTCGTAATGACCTTTACCTTGTCTGAAGACGCCGCATCAGTCGAATATACAACCCCTGCATCAGCATTTCCGCTCGCTACCCAGGTCAACACCTCTGTAACATCCTTGGCATAGACAGCTTTGGCCTTGGCCTCGTCAGCCAGATTATAGTAAGTGAACACCTGCAGTCCATACTTTCCTGCCGGAACCGTGGTAGGTTCTCCCAGGGCAAGTTTTTGGATAGAATCGTTTGTAACATCCTTAAAACTGCCGATAGAAAGTGTAGAATCAATTGGCGTGATCATAACAACCTTGTTCTGCAAAAGATTCTTAATGGTATTGTTGTCCAGCAAGTCTTTATCCTGTAAAGCTTTCATGTTGCTGGTTGCTGCTGAAAAGAACAGGTCGGCAGGTGCGCCCTGTTCGATTTGCTGCTGCAAAGCGCCTGATCCGCCATAGCTGATTGCCACCTTAGCATTTGGCTTTTGTGCCAGATATAGAGCTTTGACTTCTTCCAAAGCATTTTTTAAACTGGCTGCCGCTGAAATTGTCAGGTCGGACTTCGTAATGACGTCGGCTGTACTGGTGCTGTCTGTCCAGGTAGCATCATATCCCAGAGCATTGGCTATAAATCTGAATGGAATATATGTCCTGCCGTCTTGTACGACCGCGTTAGTGTCCATGGTGATTTGTCCATAAGGGGTTTGGATTATATTGGATCCGATTTCTATTTTTATGGATCCGTCTATGGTTGCTGTCTGGGTGCTGGCATCCCAGGAAACTTGCGCTCCTAAATTCTCGGAAACAACTCGGATCGGCACCATTGTCCGGTTTGCTGAATCAATATATGGTGCTCCATTAGCAGCCTCAATTGAAAGCGGACTGCCATCAATGGCGACGTTGACATTTGATGCCGCTGAAACTGAACCGATTGACATACCGAGTAACAGAAGCGTCATCAGAACCATTAAAAAATTCTTTTTAATTGAGCACATAAAACTTCCTCCATTTTTATTTGTTTTCGTTACATTTTTTTAACATTATTATTATATTTCATTTCACATAAACGAACAAGGCATAACTTGAACACACAAGTAGTAACTCGAACAAACGAGGCATAACTTGACACGATTGTAAATTCCATATAGGCACAGGCATTTCTTTATATCCGCACCTTGCAGCAAAAGAGACCTTTTTCCCGGAACGCAGACGTACTGAATGCCCGAATTAATGTAATTTACACAACAGTACAGAAATTAATGAAACAATACTGAAATGAACTGGAGATATTTATAACAGCATAATTATTGTACCTGGTTTAGTTTTATTGTATCGTGTTTTTCAGATAGGAGAAAAAAAGCCTTGGAAAGCCGGAAAATGCATATCGTAAAGTAAAGAACTATAATATGATTAGATTGTCATTATAAGGAATATACCAGATTAAAATCCTGTGTGAGTATTTGGCGTAATTACAATTGGTTTGCGACTTTGCGTAATTAACCGGAAAGGCGAGGGGTATCTTGGGGTTATGGATATAGAGGCGTTTACCCGCCGTGAAAAAATGCTGAAGCTGCGGGAAGAACTGCTGGCCGTCGAGGAAGACCGTCTGGCAGGGCACGCGGGAGTTACGCCCGCTGAACTGGACAAATACCTGGACGGTATTATTGACGAGGTGGAGCATGGGAAAAAAGCCCAGCATAAGGGACAAGTATGATATCTGTACGAATTCCAATTTATGATACAGCTTAGACTTCAGATCATTTATATAACATACCGATAAAGTGGAATTTAGAGGAGGTAGAAGGATGTCATTTTCGGAAATTAGTATTTATCAGGTAAAGCCAGATAGGACGAATGAGTTTGAAACTATTATGAAAGACGCTGGTGAAATGATGAAAGCAATAGACGGTTGTCAATCTCTTCGACTTATACAGCGTACACACTATATAAAGGATATGAAAACTATTAAGGATGGACTTCAACCTGACAAACTTACTCGTATCGTAAAATGTGTCCGCTATGCACTTTACTGGGAATTCGATACAGATAAAAATTATGGTAAAGCTCAAAAACAGTTGTATGAAACTCATTGGAAAGCGATAGAAAAGTGCCTGATTGTTCCGCATGATAAAATCTTAGGTGAAGTAATCATTTAACAGTACAAGACCGACAAATTTCAATTTAGCAAGTAAGCCTTTCTATAATGAGCATAATTGAGCGGGGCGAAATGTTTGTTTTGTATGACGATGGAATTAAAGCCGAATGCGTGGTCACAAAAGAAGCGGCTGGAACTTATGAGATAAAAAATAATATATAACGGCATGATTGAGGTGATTCTATGGTTATAAGGCGAGCAACGATTCAAGATACGAAAACGATAAGCCATATTCATGCCTCCAGTTGGAAAAGCGCTTATAAGGGCATGATTCCCCAACAGTATCTGGATGAATTACAAGATGATTTTTGGGTAAACGCTTTTCAAGGTTGGATTGAGGCTGACACCGTAACCGTGCTGCTTATTTATGACCAAGAATCAGCCGTTGGCTGTATTGCCTACGGAAAATCAAGAGATAAGAAATTGCCTGAATGGGGAGAGATTGTTTCGCTTTATCTTTTGCCGGAGTATCTTGGAAAAGGCTATGGGCGTAAACTCTTGCAAGCCGCCCTGGATGATCTGAAAATTGCCGGATATAACAGCGTTTATTTATGGGTTTTAGAGAATAACGAAATCGCCAAAAAATTTTATGAGCGAAACGGCTTCACGTTCAATAATGATAAATACTCCTTTGAAATAATGAAGGAGCCTTTTGAAGATATTCGTTATGTTTTTAGTTTCAATAGCGCTCAAGTATAAACATGCTTGGAGATCAATGGAGCTGCGGGAGAAGGGGTAGGAATATTCAAAATGAAAAACTGGTTTACACTTCATCAAATTGATGCAGATACTCATATTATCAGCGAATACCGCCATTGGGAGGAAACGCACTGCTACCTGCTTAAAGGTGAAGAGCGGTGCTTGCTCATCGACACCGGGCTTGGCATCTGCAACATCTCCGAAACAGTGGAAAAGCTGACGGACAAGCCGGTAATTGCTGTGGCAACACATATCCATTGGGATCATATCGGCGGGCACGAATACTATCCGGATTTCTACGCACATGAGGCGGAACTAAACTGGCTGAACGGTGAATTTCCTCTGACAATGGATACTATCCGGGATATGGTAATAGACCGCTGCGATTTGCCGGAGGGCTATGACGTCAACACTTACAAGTTTTTTCAGGGGACACCAACGCGGATACTACGTGATGATGATACCATTGATCTGGGTGGGCGCGTGATTACTGTACTGCATACGCCGGGGCACTCTCCGGGGCATCTATGTTTTTGGGAGCCGCAACGCGGATACTTATTTACCGGTGATCTTGTCTACAAGGACACACTATTTGCGTACTACCCTTCCACCGACCCGCAGGCATATCTCGCTTCGCTTGAAAAGATTGCGGTGCTGCCCGTGAAAAAAGTGTTTCCGGCTCATCACAGTTTGGACATTCAGCCGGAGATTCTGCTCCGTATGCGAGATGCTTTCCGGCAACTGAAAGCCGAAGACAACCTGCATCACGGCAGCGGCACCTTCGATTTTGGCGATTGGGCTGTCTGGCTGTGATGATGTAAATTCCAATTTGTAGGTGAAGCAGATGAAAAACTTGAAAAATATGAGCTTGGAAGAGTTATGGAATCTATTCCCCATCATTTTAAAAGAGCATAACCCGGAATATAAAATATGGTATGAAGAAGAAAAGGACAAACTGACAGCCATTCTAAGAGATTATGCTATTTACCGCATAAACCACATCGGAAGCACCTCGGTTGCAGAGCTTGCCGCCAAGCCTACCGTAGATATTCTGCTTGAGATTAAGGACGGGTACGATGCCGATGAGATTATCGAATTGCTGCAAAATAACGGCTGGATTTTGATGGCGCGGGATGAAGGAGCAAAAGATGCGCTTGATTTTAACAAAGGCTATACTCCCAAAGGCTTTGCTCAAAAGGTATACCATCTTCATATTAAGCATCCGGGAGACTGGGGTGAACTTTATTTCCGGGACTATTTACAGAAGTATCCCGATGTTGCCGGAGAGTATGAAACCCTGAAGTTGGCATTGAGAGAACAGTTTGAACACGAAAGGGATGCATATACAAAGGGGAAATCCGATTTTGTTCATATGCACACGCAAAAAGCCCGGGAGGAATTTAAAAATCGTTATTCACCAATTATGTAAGTAGCAATCGTGCATATGAAATCCCGGATTGTGTAATGAAACACTAAAGGACTGAAACATTTTAACCCTCCATCTTACATATGTCGTTCATAATAAATTCTAGAAAAGAGTTCTGAAAATATTGACACCGAGAAAGAAATCGCAACAGCAACTCCCATTGCTATAAAGCGTTGATCACCTGATTGTCCTCCTATAATCAGAAAAAGAGCCACCAAAACAAAATTGGTTCTTTGGGTTAAATCAAAAGCCCTACTCTTTGATGTTAGCTTAATAAGCTGGTTGCGTTCCTCCGTTTCCTCAAATTTCTCCTGCTTTACTGCTTCCCGGTTGGTGCTGAGGTACATTTCACTGATACCAATTAGGAACATTAAAATGGTCAGGATAATTTTTTCAGCATCAAAACCCTTTAAGAAACCCAATATCAATAAGCCTAAGCCTAAGAGAAAGTACATTACTCCAAAGGCAAACTTTTTCTTATCATAAATCTTCACGTTGTTTATCCTCCAATTCTTTATTTTCTTTTAAACAGCATAAATCCTCTACTGTTGTTCCGAATACCTCTGCCATTCGATACGCCAACATAAGAGAAGGATTGTACTGTTCTTTTTCGATAGAAATGATGGTTCTTGATGAAACGTAAACCAGGTCAGCCAACTGTTGCTGCGTCAGATTAGCTTTGTTCCTTAGCTCTTTCACTTTTGTTTTCATAACTCCCTCCCTTTAGTAATATGAAGTTGACTTCACCAGAAGTTAACTTCATATTGCGATAAGAGAATGGAAATGTCAAGTGCAAATATGAAAGTTCAGTGGTAAAACCGGCACAGCTGATGATGAAGGAAATCCATAGAGGCACTATTAACTGACGTAAAAGGATTTTGACAGTCAATTTTCTTCTATGGAAAGGTAATTTGATAGACATCTTCTGTTCCTGCTGCATAATAAAAGATAAAGGAGGAGCAAATGAATATAGGACAAAAACTTAAAAATACACGCTTGACTGCGGGATTAACGCAAGAGAGCGTTGCAGGAAAGATAGGGGTAAGCCGTCAAACAATATCAAATTGGGAGAATGATAAATCTTATCCCGACATAGTCAATGTTATAGCGTTAAGCAACCTATATTCTATCAGCCTTGACGAATTGTTGAAGGAGGATTTGAAGATGGTTGAATATTTACAGCAAAGTACCGATGTGGTCAAAAGCAGGCAGAAGCTCTCAAAACTGATCCTGGTTATTACCTATCTTGTGATATGGGTATTATCAATTGTTGTTTTTTGGCTTGGAGGCAATCAGGATGCAATGGGATATTCTCTTGTGGTATTCTATTTCGTTTTACCAATCAGCATCCTGATTATTTCCGTCTTTATTGGAAAGGGCGACGGCTGGACCAATGTTAAGTGGCTCATGCTGCTTTTCTTTGGTATCATGAATATGCTGGCTCCGTATTTTACATTCAGCCTGAGCAACATGATAGCTTTCGATAAATTCAATATGCCGGATACCACGGGATTCTTATCAGGCATTATATGCGCCGCAATTGGAATAGCGGTTGGTTCAATCGTAAAAGCTGTTGCTGAAAGAAAGTCAGATCCCAGCCACAATCCTACTTCAAAATAAAATTATCCGTATTATAATAAATTTTATGTGATGCAACTATAGATTGCGGCAATTCAAAGTTGTCATGATAGACCACAATCCTGTTGAGTGCTATATTTTTCATAAAGGAGGGCACAACATGACAACTGGAGAAAAAATTAAGCACCATCTTGGCAAATATTATTTTCAAGATATATAATCTGGACTTATTAAGAAACGAAATTCATTCGTATGGGAGGGGGGATAAGATTACGAATCTAAATCTTATGGCTTAAATTTCAAGCTATAATAGCCGATATATATTAATAATATAGGTGATTTCTGGTGGTCAGCGAAATAGGAACATGGTTAAGACGTTGAGAAATTAGCGTCTTTTTCTTTTACCTAAAATCAAGAAAGGATGATTATACTTATGAAAACCTATCAGGGAACTTTTTTGACTAGGAAACAAAAGCGTGATAGACTAATATTATTATTGTTTCCGGGTTAACAAAATAAAAGGAGAGATCGTATGAATCAAGCGCTGAAAATCTTAGACATTTTTATAAAAATACAGGAGCAGCTGGACGTATTCCAGCATAAAGGAGAGGATCTGCTGGATGAAATCAGCCTGGCGGAAGTACACTGTATTGACTGTATTGGTATGATTGACCATCCCAATGTAACAAAAATTTCCGAAAAGATGAGCCTGACCCGGGGAGGAATAAGTAAAATCAGCAAAAAGTTACTAGGCAAAGGCTTAATAGAGAGCTACCAGGAACCGGACAATAACAAAGAAATTTACTTTCGACTGACTGAGGGCGGACAGTCTGTATATGGCGAGCATAAAAAACTCCATAGCAAAGTCAGACAAGAGTGGTTGTCATTTTTCGCACACTACAGTGACGACGAGCAGGCTGCAATATTACGGTTTTTCACTGATATTAACGATTTTTTTGTTAGTAAATCGACTGATAAGATAGAAAAATAATTCTATTGCATCAGAGAAAATGGCGTCGTTGATATGAGAATGGCGCGCTGGAGGCATGGTAGTGGCAACGAATGTTTCAGCCGTATCGCTGGTAATCCTCTTTGTTGTATTAAGCGTTTTATTTGGCAGATTCTTTTGCGGCAGAATATGTCCCTTCGGACTTTTGCAAGACTTGCTGAATAAGGTACCATTCCCGAAAAAAATTCGGTATTTCAAAGGCGATAAGTACTTAAGGTACATGAAATATATCTTACTGGGGTTGATGGTAGCTGCAAATCTGTTCGGATACTCTACCACCTCAATGAATGAAGCGCATACATTTAATGCGGGCTTAGCAATCTGGTGGGTGGCGTTTGCCCTGTTGTGTATCGTAATTAGTCGTCCGCTGTGCAAATATTTGTGCCCTATGGGCCCAATCCTTGGTTGGTGCAATCTGCTTCCTTTCGGCAAATACGAGGTCAATCAAGATAGCTGCATCAAATGCGGGGTATGCCTGGGTGTTTGTAAGATGGATATTGAACCGTATAAAACACCGAACCACATTGAATGTATACGTTGCGGCAAGTGCAAGAAGAATTGCCCATCGAAAGCTATAACATCGGGATTCCTGAAAAAGTAACCCCTACAAAAGCTTATTATACGAAGTTATTCATAATGTTTTTGGGGATAAAATTAATAAATACCACCCATGCGGCCGCGCCAAATGATTTGGCGCTGTGACAAGCATTAGCTACGGCTATTGCAGGCGAAATTGTCAACTATCAGCCCCAAAGTGCAGGTATGGTGAAAAAGGCATAAATTATGATAAAGAATTATACAAAGTGACCGACAGACATCGGACCAACGCGATAGGCGCGTACAGCGCATGCGTAATCCAAGTGCTCAAGGCCGAAATTAACAGATGGTAAGCGGGAAAGACCGTTGCGCCATCTGTTTTTTGCCAAAAAATCATTTTACCTCTTGATAACAGCGTTCTGTATTGCCGGGGTATTGTATGGCTAAGTCCCGCAAAAACAAAAAAATTGTTGACGCGGAAACAAAAACGTGATAGACTGCTACTGTTATTGTTTCCGTATCAACAAAAAAGAACATCTAAGTTATAGTTTATCCCGCGTTCTGTAACTTAGATATTTCCAAGCGCATAAGCTCAGTTTCGGGGATGCCGAAGGAATGTTCTGCTCCGAGCAGTTCGTTGACGAATTGGCTGAACCGGCGGGAACGGGTCCGTTGAAAAAGGGAATGAAGCGGGTTCTGCAACCCGGTGACCCGACTTGGTTTTTCTTTTGGTGTGCGAGGTGCGAGCTTGCCGGCGGCAATTACGCGGTGCTGATGACAAAAGCCGCTGATGCGTTCCTGGGGGATATGTATATATTATTTAATGAAAGAAAGAAGGTACAAAATGCTAAAGGATATACTGTCTCGTCTCAAAAAGAATGCAGATGGGAAGCCAAAAAGAAATCCAGTCACAGTTCCTTATCGGTATCAGATTAACGCTGAAGAATGCCGGAGCTGCGACAAATGTAAAAAAGCTTGCAAGGCTGGGGCGATCAGCGGAGAACGTGGGAAAGCGTATGTGATCAATGAGCAAAAGTGCATAAAATGCGGAGACTGTATGAAATGGTGCAAGTATAGGGCAATAAAAAGATTGGCTATGTACTCCGAAGAACCGAAACAGTAATCATTCATTATTCAAGAAGCGATATTGCTTATGCTTGGAAAGAGGTGCAAAAATGTAGAAAACGTTGTTGAAGACTGATAACTTGTGCCATGGCGACCGGGGCGGGAACCGAAATGTATGCACCGATGGCTTACGCGGTTATCGGAGGATTAATTACTTCTACGCTTTTAATCCTGGTTATTGTTCCGATTGTTTACACGTTACTGTATGATCTTAAACGGCTGTTGGGAAGAAAAAAATTCATATGATTTTAAATATCCATGATCAGCCGCTTCATTACGATAGGCACCAATGCCGCCAACTGGTCCGGTGTTTTCTGGATACCCTCTTGTAGCCATTTATTAGACAAATGCCAAAAACCCCCGGCATAAAATGACAATACATAAGCAAAATCATCCTCTGATTCGTCCACCGCTCTCCGGACATATTTTTCCGTAAGTGAAGGCAATACTTGATCAAAAGCGCTTAGCAGATGGATCATCAAACCCTGCTCGCTTAAAAGCGTTAAAAAGTCGACATGATGAGAACACACTGCGAAATATGTCTTGGCTATAATATATGCATCAAGATGTTTTTGCTGATGAATCGACTCCTGAAATTCCTCAATGATTCCTTTAATGCGATACGCTAAAATATCATCCTTAAAATTAAAATTCCGATAAAATGTTCGTCTATCCAAGTCAGCTTTTTGAGCTAGTTCAGTAATGTTGATTTTGTGATATGGCTTGGTCCTTAAAAGATCGACTAAAGCTTCAGCAAAAAGCTCTTTTGATTGTATGGCAATGGAATTTTCTTTAGGGATCATTAACGCGTTCCTCCTGTCTCATTCATTCACGTATTGTAGCACTTAAGACCATTGGATTGACATTGTTTTGTTACGCATATTATACTTTATTATAAGAACTGTCTCAAGTGAGACAGTTGCTCTTGCCCGGTAATCTATGTAGAGAGGGAACGCCTATGAACTCTGTCAAAAGATTAGACTGTATACCTGCTGGTTCTGTTATTTCAGATGGCTTCGGTGACATTGACTATTGTGAGTCCTATGAAAAATCAGTCCAGTCACAAAATAAAAACATAGACCGGATCGTGACGGATCTCCTTGATCTGTCGTTTCATTCTTGGATTGTTGGTTTGAAGAGATCGAGAGACTTGATCGTAGGGATATTTGGGCTGAAAGCAGATGGTAAGAATGCATTGATCAATAAAGAGTGTTATTATCCGGTCGGGTCTCAGGCAATGATATTTACAGTAATAAAGAGAACCTCAGATGAAATCGTGATGGGTAAGGATGATAAACACCTTGTTTTCAGGTTTTCGGTATTATTGGATCAAAATGCTTCCAAAGTCTATGTAACTACAATCGTAAAATTCTACAATTTAGGAGGGCGGCTCTATTTTGCGCCGGTTAAGCCATTCCATCAATTTATCGTATATTCATTAATTAAGCACAACCTGCTATGACAAGTTAATGATGTTTGCTGAAAGCTATGATATGGATGAGAAAGTTACACCCAAGACATTGGCACTGCTCAAACTAGCCAAGTGTTTAACTGTTGTCAATTGAGGAAGGGAAGGGTTGTTTTAGAATAGGCAATTCTGTATCATCCCCAGAATTTATTTTTGATGAAACGTGAACAAATTCGACCTGCCAGGCGGCAAAGAAAAAAACGCAAATATGGCAGTAGATACTTATGTGTAAAAATGTAAAATGGTTTGGCGACCGGCGGTTT
>DHCD01000113.1 GCA_002398105.1 Syntrophomonas sp. UBA4911 | reverse complement strand
TTTTCTGCTCCCCTTCCTGTCAAAATTACCATCAAACATAAAAAAGTATAAAGGAGAGGATATCTTTGCGTAAGAAGAAGTGGTATCAGGAGACCGAGGCGCTGCTGTACAACTATAAGAGTTTTCCTATCAGAATGCGCGCTCTGGAGGAGAAAATAAAGACTTGGCAAGACCACATAATACCTTCCAGCCAAACCCTGGTTTCATCCTACCGGCTGCGGGAAGGCAAATACTATGGGGTATATTCTTCAGTTGAGAACGATGCGGTCAGAGATTTAGAGGCGATGCACAAAACTCAGCAGATGATACGGCAACTGCAGAACTTGATAAAAATCGTCGACCACTCCCTCGAAATAATGATGGACGAGGAAGAAAAGGCCATTATTGACCTCACCTATAACAAGAAAAAATCCTGGCAGTATATCTGTTCCGATATTGGTATTCCCGGGCTGGAGAAAGATGTGTATTATCGCCGGAGAAAACAGATCATACATAAAATGGCCTGGTGCCTGGGCCTTTTACCCGATGATGAGGCTGATGAGCTGCTTGGCATATCCGCTATCAGTACTTATTTAGAAAAACAGGGAGAATAGAATGAGAAAATATCACGAATTGATCGGGGAGATAAGGAATTATACTGATAGTGCAGTAAGTCAGTTTAATATTGATTCCCGATAATAAGAGCCTGCGGGCTCTTTTATTATTGGGGGGCATTACGTCTCAGAGGAGGTGGATAACTATCATACCCGGCTGGTACTACTGTATTCATCAGTAGGGAGAGGAGGTGATTAAAATATATGAGAGCAGTTTTGCCGCTATAGCAGCTATCCTTAACGGCAAGTTTCCCTCAATAACCAACGTTTATTTAAATAAGCTCCCGGCAGAGTTTACCCGGCCCGGCTTTTTGGTGCGGCTGATTAAGGGATGCAGTGAAGATTGCAGCCGGGACCGGTACCGGAATAAAATTACCTGGCAGCTCGTTTATTATTCACCCCAGGATCAGGAGGGCGACATAGACCTGACGGATCAGCTGAGCATCGCTGCGCGATTGCAGCAGGAGCTGATGGATATTATGACCCTGACTGCTCCTGACGGAACCCAGTATCACATATTTAATTTAGCTATAGAATTGCGGGATAACGAGCTCTATTGTTTACTGGATTTGGAAACGTTGAATACCCGAGCGGAAATCCAGTACGATCTCATGCAGAATATCTATAACGATTATAAGGAGGGATAAACTGTGGGATTGCCTTCAGTTAATATTATTTTTCAGAGCAAAGCGATCAAAGCCATTGAACAAGGTACGGTCGGGACCCTGGCATTGGTACTGAAAGACAGCAGCGTCGCCAATTTAACCGAATATCATTTGCTGGATATTGCCGACATCCCCGATACATTATCGGCAGCCAATAAAATGTACCTGGAGCATGCCTTTATGGGTACTCCCAAGGAGATCAAGGCAGTGGTGCTGCCGGATTCCGCGGCCGATTATGCCCATGCCTTCAATTATCTGGAAACTATCAAATTCAATATCCTGGCTATTCCCGGTATTGCCGCCGCTGATACCGGCACGGCTGCAGCCTGGGCGAAGAGCATGCGCGATAATAAGGAGCGCAGGATTATGGTGGTATTGCCTAATGAAAACGCCGATCATGAGGCGGTTATTAATTTCACCACGGAAAACATAATGACGAAGGGAAATGCCTATTCCGCCAGTCAGTTTACCGCCAGAATTGCAGGGTTGATTGCCGGTCTTCCTCTAACTGTGTCTCCCACCTTCCGGGTGCTGTCTGAGCTTGACGGCGTACCCAAGCTGACCAAAGATGAAGCGGATGCTAAAATCAATGCCGGGCAATTGATTCTTTACCATGACGGCGAAAAGGTTAAAATTGCCCGCGGGGTTACCAGCCTGGTGACCACCACTGAAACTAAAGGGGAAGACTGGAAAAAGATCAAGCTGGTCAGGATCCTTGATATGGTTTATCACGATATAAAAGAAACCATTGAAGATGAGTACATAGGCTCAGTGCAAAACAGTTATCCCAACAAACTGCTGCTGATAGCGGCTGTCAATGCCTATTATGAAACCCTGGAACTGGAAAGGGTTTTGGATTCCGGCAAGAACCGTTGTCAGATCAATGTTCCGGCCCAAAAAACCTATCTGAAAAGTATCGGCGAACCGGCCGACGGCTGGAAAGAGCAGCAAATCAAGGAAGCCAATACCAGGGATAAGGTATTTCTGGTGTCAACCGTGCGGCCGCTTGATGCCATTGAAGACGTCAACTTAGTCATCAATTTATAAGACAGGGGGTATTATAATTGGCCAATGCTGAAAATATTATGAACGGCAGCTTCGGTGAAATATGGCTGGATGGAGAAAAAGTAGCCGAAGCCTATGGACTGGAAGCCAAAATAGAACTGGAGAAAGAGGAAATAGCCATGTGCGGCCGTCCGGGAATAGATACCAAGATGATGGGCTATAAAGGAACCGGGACGATTAAGCTGCATAAAATGAACAGCCGTATGATGCTTAAATTAAGCGACCGTATCAAACAGGGAATAAATCCCCGTCTGCAGATTTTATCCGCTCTGGCCGACCCGGCTGCCAAAGGAGCGGAGCGCATCCTTATTAAAGATGCGGCTTTCAGCGATTTAGCCCTGGCTGCCTGGGAAGTAAAAACCAAGGGGGTCCTGGAATGCCCGTTTACCTTCAGTGACTGGGAACTGCTGGACATGGTTACGGCCTAAGGAGGGAAAAAAATGAGTCAAACCCTGGAAATGCTTCTCAGCCTTAAACCGGAGGATATCCGCCACAGACCCGGTAAGCAGGTGTATATGCCGCGTCTTTCTGAACTGGCGGGGGCTAAAGTCTGTTTTACCATCCAGGCTCTGACTCTGGATGAAGCCAAAGAAATCCGGGAAAGCGCTGCCAAAATCCGGTTCAATAAAGCCCATGAGCGGGAAGATTTTTACGATGAGGAAGAAGCGGCTCTTTTTGCCATCCTGAAAGGGGTTATAGACCCGGACTTAAAAGACCGTCGGCTCCTGGAAAAACTGGCTGTGCCCACTCCCAAGGAATTGGTCAAGAGACTGCTTCTATCCGGCGAGATTGCCAGTCTCAGCGAGCAGATCATGAAACTGAGCGGTTTTAATTCCCTGGGTGAGACCGATGGAGAAGAAATAAAAAACTTATAAAAGATGATGGCCTGACCTACATGATTCACTACTATGCCCAGAAAGGCATGCGGCCATCGGAAATTTTCAATGCGTCAGAAGGAGAAAAGAACTTTCTCTACTGGTCAATGCTGACCGCAATGGAGCTGCAGGGTAAATTAACGGATATTTTGGCCTGAGACGGCGGCTAATCTTCGGCAGCCGGGAAGCCCCTGCTCAAAATGCAGTCAGGGGCTTATCGGCTGCCCGCCGTCACCAGTTGAAAAAGGAAGGAGGTATGAAAATTGAGATTATTGCTTACC
>DHCD01000055.1 GCA_002398105.1 Syntrophomonas sp. UBA4911 | reverse complement strand
AATGGCGGTAGCGGAGGATTATTCTCAATTGTTTACCCTCAATGCTGCGGAGAGAAAGAACATCAGTAATAAGATGGGCAACTCCCTGCTAGGTTTGCAAAGAGGGGATGAGTTCTCGGCCCATAGTATATTTGAGAATAATCATCATCGGGGATTAGTTAGCCGGATAAGGCAACTGGCCCGGGATTGCGAGTCCCGGGGAGATAAAGAGGCCGCCCGCATATTCGGCTTGATAGCTGAGTCCTATGGCCTGAGCCAGGTATTGGAGGATAATACCTTCCTTACCTGTACGGCATGGAGCTGGTCCAGTTACAGTTTCAAAGGGGGATTGAATATACCTACGCCCCTTACCACCAGTGTGGAGAGCCGTTGGTTCAACCATGAGTTTCTGGAGTTCCTTTATGCGGAACTGGGATATGACCCGGATGAGATCATGCAGATAGTATTTCGCCATATTCAGAACGGCAAGAGCAACCAGAACTTGCTTGACACCCTGCTTCCCACCCGGCCTAAAGATGTTGCCGTGGTAGTGCAGGAAACGACTAACGAACCCAGCAAACATCTGCAGCGCTACGAGGGCAATCCTCTGCTGGAACCGCTGGACAACAGCCCCTGGGAGAACAAATATGTCCTCAATCCCGGAGCTATCCGCCTGAGGGATAAAGTATATCTCTTTTACCGGGCGGTGGGAGAGGATAACATATCCCACATCGGCCTGGCCATAAGCGACGGCTACCGGATATTGGAACGCTTGCCCGAACCTATTCTTTCACCGGAAATACCGGAAGAAAAGATGGGCTGTGAAGACGCGCGCGTAATCCGGATCAATGACCGCCTATACATGCTGTATACCGCTTATGATGGTAATGTTGCCCAGATTGCCGCCGCTTCTATTGCGGTTGATGACTTTCTTCAAGGCAATTACAAGAATTGGTGCCGGGAAGGCCTGGCCTTTAAAAATATTTGGGATAAGGATGCCATTATCTTCCCGGAGAAAATTAACGGCAAATACGTGGTCTACCACCGTATAGAACCCAGCATATGGGTAACTTATTGCAATGAGATCAAATTTCCGCTCAAGGATAAACACGCTATCATAGTTGGCCCCAGACCAGGAAGAATGTGGGATTCCTTAAAGATAGGCGCCGGCGCCCAGCCCCTGAAAACCAAATACGGCTGGCTGCTCATATATCATGGAGTTGACCACAACTATGTGTACCGTCTGGGGGTCTTGCTGGTGGATCTTAACAATCCCCAGAAAGTGATTTACCGTTCTCCCAATCCCATCCTGGAGCCGGAAGAAGATTACGAAATAGGGCTTAGCGGGTCCTGGGTGCCCAACGTAGTCTTTACCTGCGGAGCAGTGCCGGGTGTTGATCAAGAGATTCTTGAGGATGACGATGAAATTCTGGTTTATTACGGCGCTGCTGATACCAGTATAGGTCTGGCTAAAGCTACTCTGGCCGATCTTATTCCGGAAGCTTTCCGCTCCAGCTAGAAGAGGCCAGGTAAAAAAATTGTCCCCTACTCCAACATGAGTCATGGTTATGACTACAGGAATAGGAGCAGATTGAAGCGCGACGATAGCAGACGGGGATACATTCCGCATACAAGAAAAAATGCCGCTGACGGCACTTAACAAGCAAGCCGGAGGACAACTGTCCTTCGGCTTGCTTGAGATTGGTTGCAAGCGACAAAAATTTGGCATTAGGATTTTTACCCCGTAGGCAGCCTGGCATACGCTGCTTTTATTCGACCGGAATGCGGGTGCCGTTGACGATGACGGCGGTCACTGTGGTAACGTTAAGAGGGGTTTCCGTGTTCCAGCTTGAATTGAAGGTATGTTCATCAGCGTTCTGGCTTCCGCCGCCGCCTTCGAGGGGGATCAGGCCGTCGCCAGTCTCCAGCGCCAGGGACATTTCGCTCGCCCATTTATCCCCTTCGTAGCTGCCCCGGACTTCAAGCCCCAGCGGACTGAGGGTCAAATACTCGAAGCGATAGCCGTCGACTTCAATATCGCTGGTCCAGATGCGCATTTGCCTGCTGGTGTCGCTCAGATTGGCCGCCACCTTCCAATGGCCCTCCACGCCGGAATGAACTAAGCCGCTATAGCAGAGGGTGTATCCCTTCAGTTCATCAGTGTTTACAGAAAAAACAGATTCCTCGTACTTGTATACCGCGTCATCAAAACCGTCTTCTCCAAGCAGGCGCTGATCCCCGTCGCCAAGGAGCATCAATTCATAGTCGGGTGCGATCAATTCGCCGTCCGAAGCCATCAGAGAGAGCGTTGCGTCGCTGCTACCAAACTCTTTGCCGAAAACCTTGCCGGTCTGCACATGCAGTTTCCCGTCCACGATGCCGATATTGGACAGCCACTGATCGTCCTCCCCGGACGGTAGGGCGGCGTAACGACCCGGCACCAGCGCCTCGGTGAGTCCGCTGCGGTCGTCCGGCACATTCGTACCGCCCCAGATCTGGTCTTCGCGGAGGGGCGTGACCTCCGTCTCGGCAAGGTCAGATAGGGATACGGCAACCGGTTCGTTCTCATAGGCCCGTTCATCGAAATAAATCAGGAAGCTGCCTAATTCCAGCGGATCGGCCAGCGGAGTGTCCGATGCAATATTGAATTCGTAATAGAGGGTATTGGTTTCCTTGTCAAAGTAGAGCAGGTTTTGTCCCAATGAGTAGCCGCCCGCGCCCACCTCGCCCGTTTTCCCGGTTGTCTCCGGCGGGTTCACGGTCACGCTGAAGCCGTCCCGGAATTCGGTCTGCTCCGTCAGCCGGTTTTGGCCGCTTATATCCTGGAGGGACAGGTAGACGATGGCCCGGTTATCATATTTCTGCGCGCCGATGACCTCCATGCGGATTCCCTGGTCTTCGCAGGAGACCTCCACCGGCTCGACAATTTCACCAAAGGGAGGATTGATTTTAGCTATAAGCCAATCAAAGCTCCCTGCTGCCACGGCCGCCGCACTGACAACCAACACTGCCGCTATCGCCGCCGCCGCCACCCATGGCCTGCGCACCCGCCGCGGCGCCGAGCGGGGAATCTCCTCATTCAGCCGGTTCCTGACCTGTCCGGCCAGTCCGCTGGCGTCAACGGTTATTCGGAAAAGCGCATCGTGTATTTTCTGCTCGTCCCGGTCAAATGCACTCATCTTTTTGTTCCTCCTTTCCATCATACTGGTCGGCCAAATAGCTCGCCAGCTTCTTTTTCGCTCGTTCGTATCGTTTGCGCAGGGCGGCGGGAGAACGCCCCAGAAGGCGGGATAGTTGCTCATAACTCTGCTCTTCCATAATCCGTCCATAAAGAAGAGCCCGATCTTCCGGCTTGAGCCGCCGCAGCGCATAAATCGTCTCTTCACTCATATCCGTATCCTCAGGGGGCGGGGCCGCCTCCTGGCGGACTTCGCTGAAATAGAGCATCCGGGGTCTTTTCCGCTGGGTCAGGCTGCGGTTGTAAGTGATTTTGTACAGCCAGGCGGACAGGTTGATTCCGTCAAAGGTTGCCCGGTTTTGATAAGCCGTAATGAATACCTCCTGCACCACATTCTCCGCCTCCTGATGGTCGCATAATAAGGCGGTTGCATAGCGGAGCAGTTTTGCCCCATAGAGATTGATCATCTCTTCCAGCTCATCCTCTCCGCCGGAGGCAAACCGCCGCCCCAGCTCCGTGTCGCTCATGTGCTTCCTCCTTTGTATGTTCATCAGCCGGCTCTGCCCTTATAACAATCAATATAACGATTTTGTGACAATGAATCTCAAATTGCCTTATGCTTTTCATAAATTGCACCGTATACAAAGCGTTTTATATTTTTAAACAATCCCTGCTTTAAGAACAAAAAGCACCAGGCTTCCGGTTATAAACCAAAGCCTGGTGCTTTTGTTAGGCATTCCTGTTTCATAAGCCCCTTTATATCCATGTCTATAGTAGCCCCGAGTGAAATAATTTCTTCCTGGCCCATGGGTCCCATATGTCCTTGGAACCAAATCAATGCCCGGACTGCTAATATTTATATCCCAGCAGATTCCAATAATTCAGCCATAATATCATGCCGGCAAAAGTTATCATAACCATGGAATAAGATATTTTTTGCCCTAGAGTCATTTTATTTGCCGACCAGCTTTTAATCAGCAGAATGAAAAAAATCATGCTCAAAATTGATGCCAGCAGCAACAGGGTTAACATAATTTCAGCCGGTAATGAGACGCCGAAAGCAAATGCGGGGAAACCGGCCACACGCTTAAAAAACAGAGTATACAATGTTCCGATGGTTCCCGTCAGGAACAGTAATGACAGGAATCCGCCGATTTGTAATACGTTTCTACGCCGCTTAATCAATTGGAGGAAATGGATGGTGATTACAGTTAAAAACACAGCCATATAAAAAATCAGCAAATATAATTGGATTCTGCTTGATTCATACCAGGGGATTTTGACAAACGAGCCGTGATAGCCTGAGCCGGAAGTAAGACTGATTATTTCGCCCGCTTCATTTTCCTGAAAAGCCATATATCTTTCCTGGTCGGCCCGGCGGAATAATAAGGGCTTGATTTCTTCCCATTTGCTGACTTTAGGAAACCCACCGTATATTTCGCTTTCTCCCAGAACCGTTACCGTTAAATCTCCCTTTTTATCAGCTTTTATTTGCAAATCTCCCATAGCCAGCGCTTCCATTTTTACCAGGGTATGTTTCGCGGTCTGCGCAGGCCGGTATATTCCTTCGTATTTTCCCAGCTCCTTGGAATCGAAATCAATCGGCTTATCCGGTTTTTCTTCTTTACCGGGGAAAAATTGATCCATAAAA
>DHCD01000015.1:22048-23430 GCA_002398105.1 Syntrophomonas sp. UBA4911 | reverse complement strand
CAATATCAGGTCAAAAAATCGGAAATGGAATCTCTGACTAAAGCTTTGGCTAATATTGAGAAGGCCTCCGGCATGCTGATATGCATGGCGGCAGGCAATAATGGCCCGGGATTGGGGACGGTGGCCGAAACGGCTTCGCTGGATAATATTATCAGTGTAGGGGCTTACGCCACTCCGGAAATGTGGAATACCGATTATGGCTGGTGGGTGGAAAAACCTACGCTGTGGTATTTCAGCTCCAGCGGTCCGGCTGCCGACGGGTCGGCGGCGCCGCTGCTGCTGGCCCCCGGGAATGCGGTGTCCACCTATCCTCTGTGGACCGGCCAGCCTTATCGCCTGGATGAAGGAAGCAGTATCGCTGCTCCCCATTTAGCCGGGGCGGCGGCGCTGTTGCTGGATGCCAGCGCCCACAAACTCTATATCCATGACGGCCGCTCCGTTGGCCGGGCTCTGCTGGCCGGGGCTGAACCCCTGCCTGATTTTCAAGTGGTGGAACAGGGCCTGGGGGCAGTGAATCTCCTGAAGGCCTGGGATGCGCTGCAGGATATGGAGGAAAAAGGCGGCAGTTTATCCGGCCGGCAGTATAGCCCGGGTCTGGGCCAAGGCCGCGGTTTTTACTCGCGGGGTTTGATGCCGGAAGCATTGACCTTAAATATAATTAATAATGGGGATGAGAACGAAGATTTATCCATAGGCGGACTGGCAGCCTGGGTAAAGCCGGGGCAGTATCTGCTGCAGGTACCCGCCCGGGGTGAGAGGTCGGTTGATATAAAATATGAGGAACTGCAGGAACCGGGTCTTTACAGCACTTTCCTGCTGGCTGATGAGTACGATACGCCGGAATGGGATGTGGCGGTGCTGCAAACGGTGATTATACCCTACGAGCTGGGTAAAGGCGGGGAAAAAGAGTTCGAGGTGAAAAACGAGCTCTCGGCCGGGCAGTTTAAGCGCTATTTTTTCAAGGTGCCGGAAAACATGACCAGCTTGAGTTTTAAACTCCTGTCGGGAGATAAAGGACGGGTGCGGATGCATGTTATATCTCCCCGGGGTAAGCAGGAAATAAGCCAGTACGCCGGGGTAGGTGATTCCCAGATAACCGCTTCGGTCAATATGCCTTACAGCCAGCCGCTGCCGGGCATATGGGAAGTAGTGGTCTACAGTTCGGCTACTCTGAGTGAATATGATTTAAAGACCTCCCAGTATACCCTGCAGGTTCTATCTGATTTAGAAGGCAAAGCCCCTGACCGGCCGGCAGACAACCAATATTTGATTACGGCGGTGCCGCCCGAGTTTAAGCCGGGGGAAAAATCCTTCATGACTCTCTACTTCTGGTATGCCGGCAGTAAATTGCCCGCCGAAGGGCTGGTAACCATCAATGACCG
>DHCD01000015.1:14113-21776 GCA_002398105.1 Syntrophomonas sp. UBA4911 | reverse complement strand
GTGCTTACCCGTCACCGCAGTGAGTCCCCCTGAACGATTTTGACTTACCTGGTCTGATATATTACTATGGGCTAAAGATATTATATGGGGGATATGGGATGGAAAGATCGCTGCGGGAAAAGGCCCGGGATTTACTGAACGCCAATTATATATCCACCACCCTGAGTACGACGGATAAAGGGTATAATGTTAATATTGCTGTGATTTCCGTACTGGAGATGATTGATGATGAAACCATAATCTGCGCCCGTTTCGGAGCGGACCGGACTTATGCCAATCTGCAGGAGACCGGTAAGGGTGTTTTTATGGTGCTGCTGACTGATAATGAAAAGACCAAGGACGGCATAAGGGTATATGTGGAACTTAAGGAAGACCAGGCGGAAGGCGAGTATTATGAACGGATCAAAAAACGCCTGGAAGCTACTCCTTATGCAGCCTTCCCCTTAAAAAACTGCCTGGTATTTGAGATAACCGATATCCTGCCGATATCCATGTTAAAGAAAGAATAAGGCTGCTAAGAAGACCGTCCCCATGTCGACCTAATCCGTCATCCCAATCTGATCTCAATGGAGGTAATACTGTGCATTTGGGAAAAGTGATGGTAGTATTCGGAACCAGGCCGGAGGCGATTAAGATGGCTCCGGTCATTAAGGAATTAAAAAAGGTTAAGGACATCAATACCATAGTCTGTGTAACGGCCCAGCACCGGGAAATGCTGGATCAGGTACTGACCCTGTTTAAGATAAAACCGGATTATGATTTGGATCTGATGAAAGAGAAGCAGGATCTTTTCACTATAACCGCAGGGGTTCTGGGCGGGATGAAAACTATACTGGAAAAGGAACAGCCTGATCTGGTACTGGTTCACGGCGATACCACCACCACCTTTGCCGCCGCCCTGGCCGCTTTTTATCTGCGCATACCGGTAGGGCATGTGGAGGCCGGGCTGCGTACCCGCAATAAGTATTCGCCGTTCCCGGAAGAGATCAATCGCACTTTGACCGGGAGGCTGGCGGAGCTGCACTTTGCTCCTACCGATACCTCGCGGGATAACTTGTTGGCTGAATCTACCGCCCAGTTTAAAATCTGGGTGACAGGTAATACTGTCATTGACGCTTTGCTGGATACGGTGCGCGACGATTACAGCTTCGCACCGGAACTGGCAGAAATTGATCTGCATAAGCGTATTCTTTTGGTTACTACCCACCGGCGGGAAAACTGGGGCGAACCTATGCGGCAAATCTACCAGGCATTAATTGACCTGGTTGATGAATTCCCGGACGTGGAAGTGGTATTTCCGGTGCATAAAAATCCGGTGGTCAGGGATGTAGCGCTGGAGATGCTGGGTCAAAAGGAACGCTTTCACCTCATAGAACCGCTGGACTATGAGCCCTTTGCCAATCTGATGAATCGCTGCTATCTGGTGCTGACCGATTCCGGCGGCTTGCAGGAAGAGGCTCCGTCGCTGGGTAAACCGGTGCTGGTTTTAAGGGATACTACGGAACGGCCGGAAGCGGTGCAGGCAGGCACGGTAAAACTGACCGGAACCAACCGGCAGCGTATTTACCAGGCGGCTTATACCCTCCTCAGTGATCCGACCGCATATGAAAAAATGGCCCGGGCCATAAATCCTTATGGAGATGGCAAGGCCGCCCGCAGGATAGCGAAAGTGGCGACTGATTTTCTGTATGTGCGGGTAGGCGCCAGCTGAATTGATGGCAAATAGAGGGAGCAAACCGGGGGACGTTCTTGTCTGGCAAATGCTGGAAAAGTACTGCTGCGATAAGGACGTCCTCATGTTGGGAAGGACGTCCCTGTATTTGCCCGCTATTAGTCTGTAGCATGCTTTGACAAGTATTAACAGGATAACTTATTATGATGGTGATGGTAACAAGGGCAAAACCTTAGTACAGTTCTTTAAGGAGGATATTGATGGCGCCCATAAAGTTTGGAACTGATGGTTGGCGGGCAATTATTGCCAAGGATTTTACTTTTGCCAATTGCCGAGCGGTGACACAGGGAATCGCCAGTTATATAAACTGCAATAATCTAGGGAAAAAGGGCATTGTCATAGGTTGCGACAACCGTTTTATGGCGGAGCAATTTGCGCAGGAGTGCGCCCGGGTGATGGCAGGAAACGGAATCAAGGTGATTCTGCTCAAGAAGGCTGGTCCGACTCCGGTTACGGCTTTCACCGTTTGGGAAAAAGAAACCAGCGGGGCCATAATGATAACGGCCAGTCATAATCCTTATTATTATTCGGGAATCAAATTTATACCGGAATATGCCGGCCCGGCTCTGCCTGATATCACGGATGTTATTGAAAAGGAAGTCAACCGGGTTTTAAGCGAGGGTAAAGTCTATGAGCTGGATCTGGCGGAAGCGGTTAAACTGGGTTTATATGAAGAATGTGAAATAGAACGCGAATATCGCAGCCACCTGCTGAAGTTGATAAAGGGTGAATACTTCGGGCAAAAGTCTTTAAAAGTGGTGGTAAATCCCATGTTCGGCGCCGGGATCGGCTATCTTGATCAAATTCTTGCCGAGCTGGGATGTGAGGTAAGGGCTATTAATAATTACCGGGATGCTTTTTTCGGCGGTAATCTGCCTGAGCCTACCGCGGGCAATCTTGGTGATTTGCGCCGGGCGGTCCTGGCTTACGAGGCTGATCTGGGCTTAGCCCTGGATGGTGATGCGGATCGTTTCGGCATAATTGACCGGAATGGAGAATTTATTAATGCCAACCGCTTTATGAGTCTTTTACTGGATCACCTGATAAAGACCCGCAGCTTCCGCGGACCGGTATGCAGAAGCCTGGCCACCACTCATATGCTGGACCGGATTGCCAGGAAAAATGGCCTGAGTGTTATAGAAACCCCGGTAGGATTTAAGTATATCGGTGAGGCTTTGCGGGATAAGGCTTGTATGCTGGGCGGGGAGGAAAGCGGCGGGCTCAGTATCTTTGGGCATATTCCTGAAAAGGACGGTATTTTGGCCTGCCTGCTGGCAGCGGAAATGGTGGCTTATAACGGCAAGAGCCTGGAGGAATCAAGCGGGGACCTGACGAACGAATATGGCACGGTACAGAGCCGCCGTACCGATATAGAAGTCAGCAATGAAGATAAGAATTTGATATTGGAAAAGATAGCTGATTATTCTCCCAAAACGGTGGCCGGACTTAAGGTTGATTCCCTGAGCCGGGTGGAAGGCAGCAAGATAGTGCTGGAAGACGGCAGCTGGGTGCTGGTTCGCCCCTCAGGCACCGAACCGCTTTTTCGGGTCTATGTGGAAGCCGGCGATAAGAGTATGATGGAGGCTATTCAGGAAGAGGTCAGCCGCAGCCTGGGGCTGACGGACTGATTGGGGAAGGGACTTTGGTATGGGTAAAGATGACAACTGCCTGAACGGGGAAGAACAGCCGGAGCAGCTTACCCAACTGGATAAGATTTTAGCGCAAGTGATGGAGACCCTGGAGCATGGCCGCGACGATATTTTTGATATTGCCGAGGAATGCAATGACATTTATATCTCTCTGCAATTAGACCTGGAGGAAGTTGAGATGCAGACCCGACAGGTTATCCTGGAAGTGGATAAATTTGAAAAAATGGAACGCTATGCCCGATTGCGGCTTATGGATGTAAGCCGCGATTTCCTTTCTTATTCCCAGGAACATATACAGGAGGCCTATGAAAAAGCCCGGGAACTGCAGGTGAAGTTGATTGACCTTCGGCAAAATGAGGTTTATTTGCGCCGTCGCCGGGATGAATTAAATCGTCAGATTAAAAAGTTTAAAGAGATAGGACTGAAGGCCAATAATTTTTTACAAAATACCGGTCTGGCACTAAAGATTTTGCGTGGAAATGTCGAAAAAATATATGATACCATTGAGGAATCATACCGGCAGCAGCAGATGGTTACTTGGATAATTGAATCCCAGGAAGCCGAACGCAGGAAAATAGCCCGGGACCTGCATGACGGTCCCGCCCAAAGTATGGCCGGGATGTTGATCCGGCTGGATCTGATGCAAAGGTTATGGGACCAGGATGTCAGGAGTATTTATAGCGAGATTGATAATGTCAAAGATATGGGAAAGGAAACTTTGGCCGATATACGGCGCATTATGTTTGACCTGAAGCCTTCTTTGCTGCATCAAAATAGTTTTAGTACGACCCTGACGGATTATTTTAATGATTATGAAGCCAAGTATAATTTTACCATTGAGTTCTTGCAAATAGGACAGGAAAGGCAATACGAGCTGTCTCTGGAGATTGCGTTATTCCGGCTGGTGCAGGAAGCTATAACCAATATCCGCAAACATGCGGGGGTTAAGCGGGCTATGGTTAAACTTGAGGATAATGGCAAGGTACTTACTCTGGTAATCAGAGATGAAGGAAGGGGTTTTGATCTGGATGCCAGCAGAAATAAAGAGAGCTATGGAATTCTGGGTATGAAGGAGCGGGTCAGCCTGTTTAGAGGAAAGCTTGATATCATTTCAACACCGGGATCAGGTACCCAGGTAATTATAACAGTGCCGTTGGAAGGGGAGGCCGAAGTTGGATAAAATAAGGGTCTTAATAGCTGACGACCATGTACTGGTTAGAGAAGGTTTAAGAAAACTACTGGAACTGAACGAGAATATAGAGATAGTTACCGAAGTTGGCGACGGACAGGGCGCCATCAATATCGCCCGCAAGGAAAAGCCGGACGTTATTCTGATGGATGTCAATATGCCCGGTACCGATGGTATTGTGGCTACCCGGGTAATTAAAAAGGAGCTCCCGTCCATCCATGTGATTGCCCTGACTATTTACGAGGACGAGGAAGTAGTGGAGATGGTCAGAGCCGGGGTTTCCGCCTATGTGCTGAAGGATGTGGCCGGCAGCGAGCTGATCGACACCATAAACCGGGTGATGCAGGGTGAAGTAGTTATCCATCCCCGGGTGGCCAATCGCCTGGTACGGGAATTGGCCCGCAACGACAAGAAGAAGAACGATATACGCCTGACTAAGAGAGAGAAGGATGTGCTGACCTTGCTGGTCAAGGGTCATACTAATAAAGAGATGGCAGAAGCTATGTTTATCAGTGAAAAAACCGTTAAAAACCACCTGACCAATATTTTCCGCAAACTGGGAGTAAAAGACCGCACCCAGGCGGCAGTCTATTGTTTGAAGAACAATATTGTCAGTGATGAGGCTTAGATAAGATATATTATAACCAGTTTTCCTGACCACAACCTTAAAACAGTACTCAAGTAGCCTCCAGCCTGCATATTATACATTAAGCGGCTAAGAGGAGGTTTTTTTGTGGTCATTTTGCTTAAACTTCTGAGTTTCGCCATATGGATGGCGATCATGCTGGTTATGATAGCAGCCAGCAGATATGGGAATACCTCCGATTATACCGATGTTAATATTTACCTGAGGGATGAAGATGATATTGAGATCACCATAAGGAAGATACTGAGGCATCTTCAAACCCGGGACAGGTTGATCATCCATGCTGTCGCTCCCCATAATGAACAGCTGCATAGGGTTTTTATGAAAAGTCTGGTCAGAAAAAATCCTTCCATAATATATTACAATTTGGGACGTAATTTTATTTAGACTATTCGGGCAATTGTATTGGTTATTCTGCTGCAAGAAACAGGCGGTTCAGCCAAAATTTATATAAATCTTAACAACTTATGTTATACTGTCATTAAATTAGTCGTATGGATGATGATGCCAAAGCGTTCATACGATTATTTTTATTTACTTGCCCATTGACAGGGCCACAATGGAAGCGAGTATATTTTAAGCCGAGGTGTTCATATGCAGAACTTAATAATGGATATTATTTTTCCTCAACAGGCCTGCTGCATTTGCCGGAAGGCAGGCCGATACAGCACCAGATGCCCCTGGTGCGAGGAATGTGAAAATAATCTGCAGCTGATGCGGGAAAGTCTGCCGATTTGTGATAAGTGTGGTAAATACCTGGAAGCAGGAACGGGGTTATGCGCAGAGTGCCGCAGCACCCCGCCGCTATTTGACATCGCCAGGGCGGTAGGACCTTATGATGAACCTTACCGTATCGCGATCAAGGTGCTTAAATTTATGTGCCGGCGCCATCTGGCGGTAAGGATGGGACATATGATGGCTCAGGTGATAAGAGAGGAACCGCGTTTCTGGCCTATTGATCTGATTGTTCCGGTGCCTGCTTCCTATGCCCACCTGAAACAGAGGGGATTTAACCAGACTGAAGAGCTGGGACGCCAGATCGGCAAGGAGCTTCGGCTTAAAATGAATGCCGGCGTTTTAAAAAGGGTAAAAGAAACCCCGGCCCAAAGGGAATTGAGCAAAGAAGAGCGGGAAAAAAATCTACTTTGTGCCTTTGTGGTACAGGATAGTGGTAAAATATATAGAAAGAATATATTATTGGTAGATGATGTGTATACTACCGGTTCTACCAGCAAAGAGTGCACCCGCACGCTGCTGGAAGCCGAAGCTGCCCGGGTCTGCGTAATCACCTGGGCTACCGGCATTGGTTTCTAGTTATTTCTAAGCAGGGAGGTTGATAACATGGCACCTGATCTCAGAAATTGCCCCATCTGCGGAAGAGTTTTTGCCTATCAGGGGAGGGACATTTGCAATAAATGTCTGGAAAAAGAAGATGATGATTACGCGGTTGTCCGTCGTTATGTTCGTGAACATCCCGGTGCCAGTGTGTCCGAAGTGGCCGAAGCAACAGAGATAGATGAAGATAAGATTCTCCAGTTTCTTCGTGACGGCAGATTGATTTCCCGAGGTCTGTCCTATACCACCATGTGTGAGCGCTGCGGCAAAACTATTCCCAGCGGAAGATTCTGTGAAACCTGTTTAAAAAAATTGGGGGCGGAAATCAAGGGCCTCATCCCTCCTGTCCGTCGGGTGCAGGCACCCGAACCGGAAGTAAAACCCCGGGGCAAAGGGAAAGAGAGGATGCACATTAAAGGAGAGGGAGAGGATTTGTAAAATGCTGTATTCTGAAACAGTCATAATTAGGCAGGGGAGTAGTTCGACGGACCGGTCAACAGCAAGCAAACTATAGCGAATACATAAGTAAGATGGAGATAAACCAAGTATTTAAAATATAATTAACTGTAAGGGGCATTAAGCCCCTTCGTTTTTTCTGCGACAATACTTCATAGAACGAGGACTAGTAAGGTGGGGAGACTAATGATTATTTCCGGGACTCAGGTACAGAATCTGCTGAAAATCTACGGCAATGAGGGTGCCAATAAAGTGGATAAAAAGCAGTTCGGTAAAATAGCCGGGAAAAATGATGAACTGGCCATTTCCAATGAAAGCCGCATCAAACAGCGGGCTATGCAGGCTGTAAAACAGGCTGAAGATATTCGCCTGGACAAAGTGAACCAATTGCAGGAAGAGATATCAAGCGGAACCTATGCGGTAACCGATGATGAAGTGGCGGAAAAGATGATTGCCAGAGCTATCGTTGACCAGTTGATATAGAAGGCGGTGATGTTGATGGAATCCCTGCTATTGGATTTTGCCCGCACGGTTGACGCCATGAACCAGGTGCTGGATCAGCTGGCTGAAGTGGGGCAGGAGAAGCAGCAACTGATAATTATGGGCCAAGTTAAGGAACTGGATAGTATGATTCATAAAGAGGGCATCATTGTATC
>DHCD01000015.1:12447-13860 GCA_002398105.1 Syntrophomonas sp. UBA4911 | reverse complement strand
GCCGATGAATTATCCGCCCGGGAAATTTTGCAGAAGGGCAAGGAAAGCTATCCTTCCTGTTACCCTGAACTGGAAAAGGCTATTACCCGCCTGGAATATAATCTAAGCCGTCTCCGGGCGATCAATATCCATAATAATGAACTGATTGAACAATCCCTTGATTATATAAAAGTCATTGAAGCCGTACTGGGCGACGATGTGGCCGGAACTTACTCAAACGAAGGCATCCAGGCCGGCGAAGCCAACTATGCCATAAAGAACCTGCTGGACAAGAAAATCTAATTTCTTAGACGCGGAAGGACGCGGAAATAATATGGAAAACGCAGAAAAATCTTTTTTATATAATGATTTAAGCGAGAAAATTATTGGCTGTGCCCATAAGGTCTATTATTCATTGGGAACCGGATTCCTGGAAAAAGTCTACGAAAACGCTTTAGTAAAGGAATTGGGTGATAACGAATTAAATGTATTACAGCAGTACCCGATTAAGGTTTATTACAAAGGAACAATAGTAGGCGAATATATTGCTGATATTTTTGTGGAAAAGAAGATAATCGTAGAAGTCAAATCTGTTATTGAATTATCTAAAATTCATGAAACCCAATTAGTTAATTATCTGAAAGCTACTGGGTTAAAAGTAGGGTTATTAATAAATTTTGGTTCTGATATTGCGGTGAGACGTAAAGTGCTTTATTCCGAGGAAGAAAAGTTGTTATATAAATAAAATTCCCTAAAAGTTCCGCGGGTTCCGCGTCAGAAAACCCATAATTCAAAATTAATTAAAGGGGTAATAAGATGTCAAATTTCTTTAGCCTTGAAATCGGCAAGCGTGCTATCCTCATGCATCAAATGGCATTGAGCGTTACCGGCCATAATATGGCTAATGCCAATACACCCGGCTACACCCGGCAGGTGCCGAATATTGTCACCACCAGCCCCTGGCATGCGCCGTCCGTGATCCAATCGGGCAAAGCCGGGCAACTGGGTACAGGGGTGGATATTACCGCTATCAATAGGGTACGGGATGTTTTCGTGGACGCCCAAATCAGGAATGAAGCCAAAACAGCCGGTTATTGGACGGAAATGCAGTCGACCATGTCTAAGCTTGAAGTTATATTGAATGAACCTTCCGAAGACGGCTTAAGATCAGTTATGGATGCGTTCTGGGAATCCTGGCAGGACCTATCAATAAACGCTGAAAGCTCGGCGTTGCGTTCGGTGGTGGCCCAAAGAGGTATGGCCCTGGCCGACACTTTTAATCACACCTACCGCCAGCTGGTAGAACTGCGGCAGGACGTCAATGCCTCGGTAGCCATAAAGGTAAAAGAAATAAATGACATAGCTGTTAACCTGGCCGACCTCAACCAGCAGATACTTGCCATCAGCGTATCCGGAAAGCAGCCTAACGACCTG
>DHCD01000015.1:1318-12186 GCA_002398105.1 Syntrophomonas sp. UBA4911 | reverse complement strand
CTGGGCGATCGTATCCTGGTGGAGGGAAACCGTTATAATACCCTGAGTACAGTCAAAGATGATGAAGGCATGCATATGGTGGTATGGAGCGATACCGGGATCAGAGCCAAGATTGCCGGCGGTGAGCTGCGAGGATTGCTGGACGCCCGGGGCCGTACCAACAATCCTCAGGAAGCCGACCCTTCGGAGTATCGTGAAGTTATTCCCAATATGATTGACGATTTAAATGCCCTGGCCAAAACCCTGGTAGTTAAGATCAATGAAATCCACCGGGGCGGATTCAGTCTGAACAACAAGACGGCGGTACCGGACGGCAGCGACTTTTTCGTTATGCCCGACCAGGACCCGCTGACTTTAGAAAACTGGGCTGAATTTATGAGCGTAAATATGGATATTCAAAATGACGTAAAAAATATTGCCGCCGCTACCCATCGAACCTGGGATAAAAATAGTGACGGTGAGTATGAAAAGACTAATTTTGGCGATGGCTCCAATGCCTTAAAGATTGCGAAGCTGAAGCATAACCTGAATGGTTACAATTATGCGGTACGTACCGAGGGGCTGGATATTGTCTTTGATGAAAGCAATCCTGCGTATCATCAGCCTTTTACCCTGCGGATAGGCGCGGGCGGACTGCCGGTGGATATTACTTTGGAGCCGCCCGCCAACTATAAGGACATGCAAGCCCTGGTGGATGATTTGCAGGCTAAATTGGATGAAGCGGGATTAGCGGTCACGGTGCGCTGCGAAGGCAAAAACGGTACCGGCAATGAGCTGGTCTTTTGCTCGGACAGCTCCCGCTCCCTGGAGGTAATTTTCCCGGACACCGGTATCAGTGACGTGAGGTCGGAGGGACTCCAGCAGGGAGAGTACGCGGTTAACACCGAGGTGGGAACTTCCGGAGTCGATAACGGCATGGTACGGCTATTGCAGCAGTACCTGCAGGGCAGTGCGGGCAACATATTCAATGGCGCTTCGGTAAATGTGGATCCCAACTGTCAGGTCAACGCGTCGATAATGCTGGAGGTCGCCAGTGTCAACACTATTACCCGTCAGGTTACTTATAATTATTATTCCCACGAATATGACCGGGACGGCAATTATACAGCGGTGCTGCCGGGAAGTTTTACCCTCACCTATGGAGGAAATGAAACCAGCTTCACCATAGGGTCGGTAACCTTCAGCACCGACAACCTGGATCTGGCCAAGCTGAGCAAGGGTGAGCTTACGGTAGGCGATAAAGCGGTGTTCAACGTAACCGCTGCCAACAACGGCATACCTTATCAGGAACTGGATATTTCCTACAACTATAATTATAACGAGCCCGGGGATTGCAGTCACCGTTTTGTGTTCAACGGCAATGCGCTGGACGGGACCGATATTGATCTCAAGTTTTATACTTTAAATACCAATTCCCTGAGTAAGAACTATGGCGACAGCTATAACGGCACTATAGGCCTGAGTACTTCGGGTGCCCTGGGGTCCAGGGAGCCGGCGGCTTTTCTTTCCTCGTATTATCCTTATGCCGGTCAAACCGAGGATATTGAGACTTTTATGGTGCAGCACGTCACCACCGATGATTTCTGGCGCTCGGTGGCGGCCGATACCGGCGTATTAAGCCAGGAAGCCGAGCGCATGATCAACAATCAGGAACTGCTCTTAAGTGAATTGGAGAATAAAAAAGAATCGGTATCCGGGGTTTCGATGGATGAAGAAATTACCAACATGCTGAAGTTCCAACATGCTTATAACGCCGCCGCCCGCTATATAACCACTATTGATGAAGCTATTGATGTAATTGTCAACCGCATGGGCGTAGTGGGTAGGTAGTTAATTTAAAATGAGTATTCCGGAGGGATAGCAATGCGTATAACCAACAAGATGCTCACTAATGAATTGAGAAGAAATCTTAATATCAATATGAACCGGTTGGATGAATTCGAGCGCCAACTATACACGGGAAAAAAAATAAACCGCCCTTCGGATAACCCGGCCGGGCTGGTAAAGTCCCTGCGTTTACGCACTAACTTAAACGAAGGCGAGCAATATCTGACCAATATCAACGAAGGGGTAAGCTTCCTGGCAACAACCGACGCCGCCCTGGCCAGTGTGAATGAGATCATGCAGAAAGCCAGGGAACTGGTGGTAAAGGCCGCTACCGGAACCAATGATCCTGATGCCCATAGCGCCGTGGCCAAGGAGCTGAAGGAGTTAAACGAGCAGATTAAGATTATCGCCAACAGTACTTATGGCAGTAAGTATATCTTTGCCGGCACCAATGTAACCGAATCTCCCTTCTACGACGGTCTCTGGCGGGGAAACCAGGATATCCTGGAGGTAGAAGTGGGCATAGGCGTTACAACCGCTATTAATATACCCCAGATGGTAGAATTCTTCATGGGGCGGATGGAATTTAACAAAGCTATGGATGCTGCCTCAGGCATCAGTAAGCTTACCGGTTATAACCTGAGAGAAGGACAGTACAAGCTGAGTACTGAAATAGGCGCTTTTGGCAACTCCACCGCTATTGAATCTCAGAGCTATCTGCAGGCAGTGGCTAAGAACAAAAGTTTTTTCTATGAAAATGCCCAAACGGCTGCCACCTTAGGGGCCGGGACCGGGGCCGGCGCTACTGATGCCAGCTATAGCGGGTCACTGGCCATTGAGGTAAAAAAGGTCGACAGTGCGCCTCACTTCTTTATCCAGTCCGGCAGCGACGCCAACGGCCTGACCTTTACGGTGGACCAGCCCCTGTATCGCAAAGATGCCAGCGGCAATCTGATACCGTTGAACGACGGCGACGACCTGACCGGAAACTTCAGTTATACTGGAGGAGCCATAACTTCCGCCACTTATAACAGCAGTGCAGGCGGGGGAATAACTGTTACTATAGATACCAGCGGCTCCCCGGCGGCGGCCGGAGATACCCTGGAACTGGATAATGGCCTGGGCAAACTCTACGACGCCCAAGGTAATGAATATATACCTGCGCCGGCGACCTTTAACGGAACTGAATGGGAATACCACGGCGTATCTACGGTAACGGCGGATATCAAGGGGCATGTATATACCCTGGACGGGCAGCATAAGGAAATCAGCCTGAACGATGTGGAGCTTAATATGGAGGCCGGGGCCGGTGAGGCGATTTTCACCATCAGTGCTGCCGATATAGGTCTTAGCGACGACCTGGTGATATGGAACAACAGCGGCAATGCCCTGGGAGGGATAGATGCCCGTAACCCGCAGCTGGTAGCCGGGGATAAGACGGTAATATCCTTTTCAGCTGCAGCCGCAGGTCCCAATGCGCAAAAGGTAAGCACCGAATACGGCTTTAATAACCTGGATGGCGAGCAGATCGGCCATGGTTCGCACAGCTTCACCTTTAACTCGGGTTTCCTGGATAATAAGATAACCGATCTGCATTTCTTTACCATGGATCAGGAAACCGGTCTGATCCAGGACGGAAGCCTCAGCCTGCAGACCAATACCCTGGGCACTGCTCCGGAAGCGGCGGAATTTGAATATCAGGCCGGCATACTGGGCTATATGGACGATCTGATCAATAAGGTGCAGGCGGGGATACTCCCACAGGTAGGAAACCAGTTAGCCGGAGCCGATACCAGGATGCAGGAACTTCTGTATCATCGTTCTACCGTGGGGGCCCGCATCAACCGCCTGGAGCTGCAGGAGAGCCGGCTGACATCAACCCAGGAGTCTCTGACCGATTTGTTATCCCAGACTGAGGATGCGAATATGGCGGAAGTTATTATGGAGCTGAAAATGCAGGAAAACGTATATCGGGCCGCCCTGGCTACCGGAGCTCGAATAATAATGCCCACCCTGCTGGACTTCCTGAGCTAGTCTACGATTCCCCAATAAATAACGGGGGTGAAACCGCTGATGGTACATTTACAGATTCACCAGCAGTACGCTTATATAGGGCTGAACATCAAAGAGCCGGCTCTGCGTATGCACACCGTGCATCCCCGGGTGGAGATAAAGACCGAGCCGGCACAGCTGGCTATGGAATCGCCCGGGCCGGATCTGCATATTGACCAGAGCAAGTGCTTTGCCGATGCCGGTCTGAGATCGCCCGAGGTCCTGAAGGATTACTTGATTTCCCTGGCTTTATCCGCCTTCAGTGCAGGAGTGGACGAGATCGTTTACGAAGGCAATGCCCTGGCGCAGATCACAGGAACCTCGGTAGCAGACCTTGCCGCGGCCTGTTTGGATACTGATCATGTTTTTGACGTTAAGGCTATACCCCAGCAACGACCGGATATTCGTTTCGATATTCATCCGGTGAAAATAGATTACCGGCCGGCCGATGTAAACGCCAGTCTCCGACGAGGACGGGTGGAGTCCCATCTGGAACGGGGCCGGGTGGAAGGCTATATAAGACAGAAAAACTATGCCCGAATCAGATATGTTGGTGAGAATTATAACACGGTGGCCTGAAAAATATGGTTCGCCTGCACAAGGCATGAAATAAGCCGCAGCTGAAATATCCGACGCGGAACCCGCGGAATATTAGGGAAATACGCAGATTTTATTAAGTTCTCTCCGCGTTCTTCCTTCCAAATTCCCTGAATTCCGCGTCAAAAAAAAGCAGAACCGTTGGATTGTTTTCATTCTTGGTTGCCTGCCTGTGCCATATGGGTATGGCCCAGCAGTCATGATAGGTTAATTCAAAATTAACACGTGATATGACCGGCGGAAGGGAGATTAAAATGAAGATTCAGACAGCTTTACTGGGAGAGCTGGAAATCGACGAAAATGGTATCCTTGATTTTATTGAGGGCATCCCGGCCTTTGAAGAAGAAAAGCAGTTTGTGCTGCTGCCCATGGAGGAAAAGGGGCCGTTTTATTACCTGCAATCGGTCCGCAGCCGGGATTTATGTCTCCTGCTGGCGGAACCCTTTGTATTTTTCCCCGATTATGAAATCGAAATAGCTGATGACGAACTGAAAAAATTGGAAATCGCAAGCCATAATGCCATGCTGGTATATGTGGTCCTTACCGTACCGGATGATTTTAAATCAACTACCGCTAATCTTCTGGCGCCGATTATCATCAACCCGGAAAATAGAAAAGCCATGCAGTATATTGCGGTCAGCAGCAAATACACTACCCGTCACCGTATTTTCCGGCAGGAGCAGCCGGCCCCGATGGCCAGCGCCGCCGAGGGGCGTTAGCTATGCTGGTATTGAGCAGGAAAAAAGGCGAAACCATAATAATCGGCGACAACATTGAGATAAGTGTGATTGATATACAGGGTGATACGGTGAGGATAGGGATCAATGCGCCGCGGGATATAAGCATATACCGCCAGGAGCTTTACCAGGAAATACAGGCGGAGAACCGCAAGGCCCTGGAGAATCTGGAAAAACTGAAAGACCAGCTGCCGATGCTTAAGGATTATAGTAAAAAAACCGAGTAGGGAGGAAAATTTTCATGAGTATACGCATAGGCGGATTAATAAGCGGAATGGACACCGAAAGCATAATTAAGGATATGCTCAAAGCTGAAGTAAGCAAGATCGACCGCCAGAAGCAGCAGAAACAGATTCTGGAATGGCGGCGGGACAGCTACCGGGAGACCAATCTTAAACTGCTGTCCTTCCGTAATGCTATAGCTGATCTGAAGCTGCCCTCCACTTTTACCGGCAAAAAAGTGGAAAGCAGTAACAATTCCGTGCTCACTGCTACTGCCACCTCTGACGCTCTGAGCGGTACCCATGTTATCAAAGTCAACAGCCTGATGTCCGGGGTTACCCGCATCAGTACCTCTGAGATTGCCGAGTATAAGGATACCCTGGGGGAACAGTTCGGGCTGACGGGTACCATAAGCTTTACTCTGAAAGGCAAGGACGGAGTCTCCAATACATATAGCTTTGACACGGCGGCCAAAAGCATAAACGATGTGGTCGACGCTATCAATGCCAATGCCTCAACCAGCGGCATCAGCGCCGGATATTCCTCTGACGGCAACCGCTTCGTGCTGGCTACGGTGGATAAGGGGGCCGAAGAGGTAATAGAAGTGGAAGCCGATGCCGACTCTTTTCTGAAAACTACCTTGAAACTGGGCCTGGATGTAGGCGAATACCGGGGGACCAATGCTTCCATTGATTATGACGGAGCTGCCGGTATTGAATTCAAGTCCAACCAATTTACTTTGAACGACATTAATTTTGACCTTAAAAAGGCCGGAGATACGGTTACCGTCACCATCAGTCAGGATGTTGACGCCGCCGTGGACAAGATCAAGGCTTTTGTGGAAGCCTACAATGCAGTGATGGAGAACATAAACGTCAAGCTCAACGAACAGCGCGAGTATGATAAATCCAGCCACAGTTACAAGTACCAGCCCCTGACCGACGACCAGAAAGACGAGATGAGCGAAGAGCAGATAAAAAAATGGGAAGAGCTGGCTAAAAAGGGCATCATGAACCGTGAATCGCTGCTAAGCTCAATCGCGTCGGATATCCGGATGACGACCAACGGCATGCTGACTAACTGTGATGCGGTCAGGATCCTGGAAGCGGGAGTCACCCTGAGCAGTAAATCCGAGATCAATTCTTATGCCGAAACCCTGGCCGGGCAGTTTGGAATTAGTGGAACCGTTTCTTTTACCCTTAAGGGCAAGGACGGTGAGAATCATGTCTACAGCTTCGACAGCAGCACGGATGATATAAATGACGTATTAAATGCTATAAACGCCGATACTGCCGATACCGGCATCGTGGCCAGCTACTCTGATAACCGCTTTACCCTGGCTACGGCGGATAAAGGAGCCAATGCGTCTTTGCAAGTGGTGGCTGACGGCAACCTGTTCCTGAAAGATACGCTGAAGCTGGGTATCGGTACCGGCACCTACACCGCTGAATCCAATCTTATCAGCCCCACCCAGGATGTCAAATATCTGAAGTATCAGAGCCTGAGTTCCATAGGCATAGACACCATGGAATACGTTACCGGCAGTAGGGATAACGGGAAACTGACTATTGACGAAGACAAATTGCGCGAGGCTCTGCAGAATAATCCGACCGATGTCATGAATCTGTTCAACCGTACCCAGACCGTGCTGGAGGAAGACGGGCAGTACCAGACTTATGACGTGGGTATAGGCTTGAAGCTTTACAATACCCTGAGCAATGCGATAACCAGTATAAACTCCAAGGCCGGCGCCAGTGACGCCGTATATGACACCAGTTTTCTCACCCAGGATATTACCCGGATAGATGAGCGCATCGAAACCCTGGAAGAAAGAATGGAAAGACTGGAGGAACGCTACTGGGCGCAATTCACCGCGCTGGAACAAGCCGTGCAGCGGGCCAATACGCAGAGCCAGTGGCTGTCGCAGCAACTAGGCTTGGATTCTTCGCAATCCTCTTAAAAAGGTCTTTTCTCGTTACAACACGGAAAAAGAATGGCCGCCGCCGGTCAGGAGCTGATGTCATCGGCAAGATCAAGCTCCCGCCGGAGGCGGCCTTTTATTTTAAAAAATCATAATGAATTTGCGCTAAATTTTGAATTTTGAATTCTTAATTTTGAATTAAGGTTCCGCCCAGGGTGGAGAGCATACCCAATAGGGCGGGCATGCTTTTTGACGCGGAATGCAGGGAATTTAGAGGGAATAACGCGGAAGAAAACTTTAATAAAATCCGCGTATTTCCTTAAAAGATTCCGCGTTTTCCGCGTCTAATGAATCTGCGTTGATGCACCCTTAATTGCGAGTATAACGAGCATCAGTTGTCCTCGAAGAGGGCGTCTATTTTCTTATTACCCTGCCATGAAATAAAAACCCTCAGGTTGCCATACACTTCGTAGATTATGTACAATTTGGTTTCCCTGTAGTAAAATAAGCATATAATAAGGATATAGTAATACTATAACGAGGTGCGTGCATGATGAATATAAAGCCGTCCGCAGCAATACGGAAGAACTACAATGAAATTTCCGAGCTGTGCAAAAGGTCCGGGGAACCGGTGTATCTGACGAAAAACGGCGAGGGCGACCTGGTGGTGATGGATATAGAAACCTTCGCCCGACGCGAAAGCATGCTGCGTTTGCGGGAAAAGCTGGTGGCGGCAGAGGAAGACAGATTGAACGGAGCCCCCGGCCATTCCATTGACGAGGTGGCCGCCATGATGAAATCAGCCATCCGTGAGGTGTTGGATGCCCAGCGCAGGTAAACCATACACTGTGGTCATTTCAGATGAAGCGGCGCAGATGCTTGTCTCCCATGCCCGTTTCCTGGCCCAGGTAAGCGAAAAGGCATCATTACGCTTGGTAAACGAATTTTACGAAAAAGCCGAATCATTGGAGCAACTGCCGGAGCGCAATCCATGGCTGGCCGATCCCCTGATTCCGACCGGCAGATACCGGAAGCTGCTATTTGCAAAGCGGTATCTGCTGATTTACCAGATAAAGAAAAGTACCGTTCTGGTGGAGGCGGTGGTAGATACCCGTCAGGATTACGGCTGGCTGTTGTAGGAGCAGCCAAAGGGACGTTAGGGGCGTATCCAGGGATGAAAATAGTCCAATAGTTTGGTTATACTTTTTTGACGCGGAGTTCAGGGAATTTAGAAGGAAGAGCGCGGAAGAAAATTTTGATAAATTCCGCGTATTTCCCAAAGATTCCGCGGCTTCCGGGTCTTATTATAATAAATCTGCGTCGGTTTTTTATTAAATCCGTGTAAATCCACAGCCTTAATCGCGGGCATAACCAGCATAAATCGCCTTTGCAGAGGGTGTAATCCGCAGTTATTTTTTTATCGGCGACCGTAGTTAAGGCTAAACTTTTTCATGCGTTTAACCGATATAAAAAGTAGCTTATGTAAATCGTGCCCGCAACGCTTTTATTAGATGCATAGGAGTAGAATCAATTCCCGCAGGCATTGTTATAGAGAGCGGAAGGAGGTGGATAGCTTTAAAGGTCGATGCTGGAAACCTCACCGGCACGATAGCAAAGCCGCAATGATAAGCCCTGCAAGGATGCAGGAGCTCAAATTACAAGGAGGTAAAAACTGTGATTATTAACCACAATATACCGGCATTAAACACCTATAACAAGCTGGTACTCAACAACCAGGGAATGTCCAAGGCTCTGGAGAAACTGTCCTCCGGACTGCGCATCAACCGCGCTGCCGACGACGCTGCCGGACTGGCCATCTCCGAAAAAATGCGCTCCCAGATCAGAGGTCTGGACCAGGCCAGCCGCAACGCCCAGGACGGCATATCCTTCATTCAGACGGCTGAAGGCGCATTGAACGAAACCCACGCTATCCTGCAGAGAATGCGGGAACTGGCAGTACAGTCCGCCAACGGTACCTACACTTCCCAGGACCGTACCCAGATCCAGAAGGAAATCGACCAGTTGACTTCTGAAATTGACCGCATCGCCGGCACCACCCAGTTTAACACCAAGAACCTGCTGGACGGCACCAGTTCCGCTCTGGTATCCACCGACAAGATCAGCACCCGGGTATTCATGCGCGACGGCCTGCGCCAGCTGGACCAGTTCGGCCAGAAGGCGGCGGGGGGCGGCAACTACCGCATTGAAATCGCTGCAACTCCCGGTCAGGCTGAAGTCCAGAAGACTGATATTATGCGGATCAAGCATGAAACCGTGACCGTTACCGACGGCAGTGCCGGATATACGGAACTCAGCGGTGCTAATGGTATTGAAGTGGCCGTGTTAAAAGACTTTGTCGGACCCGATGGAGTAATGCTAAATTCGGTTACTATTAATATTGTCTCCGGTGCTGCGGGTCAGGGTTTTTCAGTTACCGGCACAGCGACAGCCGGTGGAGCAGTAACCATTACTGTTAATCTGGCAATTGGCTCGGGAGGTACTCCGGTTTCAGGTCAGGTTCTAACTACTAATCAGGACATATATGATGCGGTAATGGCATTGAAACTAGGTGCTGGAAGCATGTCCGGCCTCAATGTTAATTACTTTCTGGACCTGAAAATAGCCGATGCTAGTTTAGATGTTGGCGGGGGTGCGGCAGCCACGAGCACGAAAACTCTCACCGGTACAGCGTTTACAGCTACCAAGATCGAACGCGTTGGTGAGATTGCCCTGGAAAGCACCAGATTGTATGATATCCAGGAATTCTGGGATAGCTCCGGAAACTTTATCCTCGCCAATCCCCAGACCATAGAACTGGTGCAGGGTGACGGGCAGAAGACCTCAATAACCCTTTTTGATACCGACACTATCAAAGATGTCAAGGATAAACTGAACGAAGCTATCTATAACGGCCTGGGACAAAAGCTGATCGTAGACTCCAGCGTGGCCAAAGACAGCTTTGTGAGCTATGATCCCTGGGGTGTTGGAGATGACGGGCTATCATCGGTTCCCGGCACCTTTGTCATCCGTTCCGCCATGTGCGGTCAGGACGGCAAAATTGCCTTTGTCGGCGATGATCCGGTTCTGCGTGCTCTGAGCCTGCAGACCATCCAGAAGGCTACCGAGACTCAATTCTCAGTGGACGTATATGAAGCCCACAATAACACCCAGCTGGCCAAAGACGTAAAAATCTCCGGCAATAACCTGATCGGGGTCATCCACAAGGATGTGGATGTCCAGTTCTCATCTAATTCCGGAGTAAAGGTGACCTGGGATAATGCTGCTAAGAGCTTTGAGTTTGAAAAGACAGCTACCGCTGCGGAAACCTTTGTCCATATCTCCGACAACACCACTGTTTTCCACATCGGCGCCAACCAAAAGCAGGACATCGGCGTGGGCATAGGCGACATGAGTTCCCGGGCCCTGGGAGTAAATAATATCCTGGTGACCAGCAACGACCAGGCCAACATCGCTGTCGGCAAACTCGACCTGGCCATCAACCGGGTATCCTC
>DHCD01000015.1:0-1085 GCA_002398105.1 Syntrophomonas sp. UBA4911 | reverse complement strand
TCGGTAACCTCGGAGAACCTGAGTGCGTCCGAATCCCGTATCCGCGACGTCGACATGGCTAAAGAGATGATGAACTTCACCAAGTACAACATTCTGCAGCAAGCTGCTACGGCTATGCTGGCCCAGGCCAACCAGATGCCACAGACGGTGCTGCAATTACTCAGATAGTTATGTAGTTTCACTTAACTGTAGCGGAATATTTTTCCGCTACAGTTTTTTATAAGTATCCTTTTTATGAATGAGTAAAGAAGGTAATTGAATTTGTTGCAGGAAAAAATCAGACAATTGCAGAACGATATATTTGCTTATAAAATAGAAACCGTGCCGGTCCAACTAAGCGAACTGATGAACGGCGTTATTGAGCAAGGCCTTCTGGACCTGAACGATGCTGGCCAGGTGCAGAGGTTTAACCGGATTATGCAGACCGGTCTGGAAGCCGTGCAGAACCGGGATTATCTGCTGCTGGCGGATATTATGGAATATGAATTTAAGGCAATGTTACCGAATGAGGAATTTATGGCATGAACAACTGGATCAAAAATGCGCAATTATTAAAAAAGTATTTCCCCGATTTTTATAAAAAGGCGGTTACGACTGACTATGCCTGCAATGATTTGCAAATTTCCAGTGTAAATCAGGAAAATCTATTATTACAGTCGCCCTCGTGCCGCTGCTTCCTGCATAGCAGTTATGATGTTGACCGGGAAATGGAAGAATTGTTCCGCGATACCGACGACCCGGAACAGATTCTTATTATATTTGGATTAGGTATGGGACATTGCCTGGATTATATACGAAAACAGCATATTCGCTATCGTCAGGTTCTGATTCTGGAGCCTTTTAATAATATATTCCGAGAAATGCTGAAAATCAGGGATCTGGGATCTCTGCTCCGAAAAAAGGATGTCTCAATAATTATCTTTAATGATACCCGCAAGATTATGCCCAATATCATAGGACAGGTCATGGCCTCCAAAAAGGTAAAATTTCTTTATCATCTATCTTATAGAAGTGTATTTGCAGAAATTTATCAGGAAATAAGCCGGTTATTTATTAACGAAAAACAGGCTTTTACTGCCAATACG
>DHCD01000069.1 GCA_002398105.1 Syntrophomonas sp. UBA4911 | reverse complement strand
GGGGAAGGTTATTGGCTGCAATTCTTTACCCATATTACAACACCCCTTCCTTCAGGGACTCTTCAGCCATTTTTTTACCCAGTTCCAGGGCCTTGAAGTTAAGTTCTCTTAAGTCCGGATTCTTTTCGAATTTATAACCCAGTTTATGTTCCAGCGCCTTCTTGGCCGCTTTAAAATCCACCATATGGGTAAGTCCGATCACCGCACCCATAATAATGATGTTGAAGACCCGGGGATGTAGTTTCTGGTTGGCGGTATCAATAGCCGGTAAACCAATGATTTTCTTTGCCTCCCTGGGCAAATCGCCAGGATCTACTTTAAAACCGGTATCATAAACAAACAGGGTGTTCTGATCGGAATAATCCGCTGTACGACCTACCGCTCTTTCACTCATAGCGATAACCACATCAGCTTTATTGAATTTGGGGGCGCCTATTCTCTCGTCACTTACCTGAATGAAGGCGATGGATACCCCACCCCTTTGCTCCAGACCAAAGTTGGGGATATAAATTGTTTGTTTTTGTTCATTATAAGCAGCCTCGGCCAGAATCTCCGCTACCGATTGTACTCCCTGACCGCCTTCGCCGGCCAGTGCTATTCTTAACAAAGCCATTTATTTTTCCCCCTTTCCGAAGGGGCTTTTTAGTTCTCCTACCGGGAAATATTTCTCCATTTCATCCTCCAGGAAGTGCCAGGTCTGCTGAGCATTAGTTCTCCAATTGGTAGGACAGGTGGAAAGAACCTCCACAAAGGAAAATCCATTACCTTCTATTTGATTGCGCAAAGCATTTCTTAAGAATCTTTTCAACTGCTTGTATTTGGATACGGTGGCCCGGGCCACATAAGCATTATCAGGGGTAAGCTGGGCTACAAATTCCGGCCCTTTGGTGGGATAGCCGGTCAATTCCGGATCCCGACCGAAAGGACTGGTTTCGGTTTTTTGTCCGGGAAGGGTGGTAGGCGCCATCTGTCCACCGGTCATTCCGTAATTGGTATTGTTGACCAGTATCAGGGTGACTTTTTCGTTTCTCACCGCCGCATTAAGCAGATGCTGTGAACCGATGGAATATCCGCCGCCATCACCCATATATCCGACGGTTATAAGTTCCGGACGGGCTCTCTTTATACCTACCATAACCGGAGTAGTCCTGCCATGGTGGGTCTGCGTACTGTCACAGGCAAAGAAATCCCATGACAGCAAGGAACAGCCTATATCACAGCCAAATATAGTTTTATCCTGTATTTCCAGTTCATCTATCACTTCGCCCAAAGCTTTTAACACTATGCCGTGTCCGCAGCCGGGACAGAATTTATGCGGTTTGGATGGTAAATACCACGATTTAGGTGTTGCGGGTGCTACATTTTCCATTTTTCTATACCCCCTTCCTTATAGGATGCTTTTTACTTTATTAATAATGTCGTAATCAACAATGCCAACTCCGGGCATAAATAGGGTTTCTATATTTACGGTTTCCCCGTAAATTTCCTGTCTGGTCAAACGGTATAATTGACCGTAAGCAGATTCAGCTACCAGCAGTTTTTTGGCCCCGCTTTTAGCTATGGCTTCCCGCAGCTGTTTCTGCGGATAAGGCCTTAAGGTTATAGGTCTGAAATACCCGACTTTAATACCTTGGGCCCGCAGAGCTTTGACGGCGTCGTCAGCCGCCCGGGAAACTACTCCGTGGGATACTACTATTATTTCGGCATCATCGCATGATTTTTCCTCATATTCCACTAGCTCGGGACTAATGGCTTCAAATTCAGCCGAATACTTCATTACCACTTCATAGAGTTCTTCTTCCAGGCTATAGATATTGCATAAGTGCTGAGGATCCCGCTGGGAAGCGGCAATACTGCCTTCCAATCCAATCAAAGGATAAGTATCGACCATTTTAATACCCCGCTCGGCGGGATCATACATTTCCAGCGGTTCTCTCATTTTAGCCTGGTAGCCGTCACCCAGAATAAAGGTGGGGAACCTGTATTTCCAGGCCGTGTTAAAACCTTTAATAATATAATCGTATATTTCCTGATGAGTGGAGGTGGAATATACTATACGGTACCCTTCCCCGTTACCTCCAAAGGTGGTCAGGGTTACTTCCTGCTGGGAATAAACTACGGTTCCTGAAGAAGGACCTCCCCGTTGCTGAATGATAGCAACCAGAGGCAATCTCATACCCTCCGCCATACCAAAGGGCTCCTGCATTAAGACGTTACCTGGTCCAGCCGTAGCGGTAAAAGCCTTTTTGCCGCTCTGAACTGCTCCGCAAACGGTAAATCCGGCGGAGATTTCGTCTTCGGTTTGGAGAAAACTCCTGTCATACTGAGGAGCCAGACGGGTCCAGTAATGCATTATTTCATTCTGAGGAGTAATCGGATAGCCAAACATAACATCAGCGCCAGAAACCAGTGCCGCCCAGGCTGCGGTTTCATTACCAGTCATAAATGCCTTTTTAGTCTCGGTGATGACCTTCTGCATTTATATTGAACACCTCCCATTTTTCTCTTTTAAGCTTAGATTGCAGCAATTTGAGTTACCATAAAGCCTGCGGCATGTATCTGTGTATAAACTTAACCGGAACCTCAAATTCTTCTTGCTCAATCAAATCCCTCATATTTTCATCTACCGCCAAATAATCCACCGGGATATTCAGCTTTCGTGCTACGGCCAGGATTTCCTGGGTTCCCTTTTTGATAATATCAGTTGTAGTCTGGTTCCCCAGATGAGTGTTGGCTACTATGGCATCTACCCTACCCAGTTGGCTGATATATTCTGTTATTCTTTCAGGGCTATCCGTCATGGGGCGAGTATAATTAATTACCGCAATAACACGCAATTCCGCCGATTCGTTGGCCCCTTCCACCAGATTAAGGGTTTGGGCGCCAAAAACACCGTAACCAATATCAAGGATTATATCCCCTTCACGCCACAGTGCCCATCTAGCTGCGGGATTGAGCATGGCTCCGGTCTCTCCCAGGCCAAATGAATTTTCCCTGGAATATCCGATAACAGTGAGGCCTTTTTCCTCCAGCATTTTTTTTATTGGTCTTAAAGTATAAAAAGGCTCTACCGTGTCCAGGTCTACCAAGGTTACCACACGTCCCTGAATCTTAAGATCTAGAGCCCTGTTTATAGATAATTCGCTTTTGCCACTGGCGTACTCTCCAACATATGCTTCTACAACCTTTGCCGGAATTTCTGGACTAAAAGCAAACACCTCCTGCAGGTCTGAATATTGTAATTGTTATTAGTATAAAATAGGTTTTAATTATGAGTCAATAATTAATGCAATTAGGATAAATAATACTCATATTTAAACCTTAATTATCAATAACACTATACTATTAAATTCGTAAGCCTTGCTAACAATGAAGATTAAATTTAATGATACACCTTTTATTTATATGAATACACTATTTTTTTGTTAATTTTAGATTAAGATCGACTTTGGACTATGTTGTTATGGTTTGCTATATTAATTATCTTTATAAAAAATAAAAAAAAGGCCGCAGTCGGCCTTTCTAAATTGCGCTAGGATATTTACAGCATCAATAATTGCAGGCAGATCAGCAGCAGGACACCGGGTATGCCTAAAAAGCCGGCAATTAAAACACTTATAATATTTACCGGCAGGGAAAAGTCAAAAAACGCTCCCAGATAATTGACCAGCAATAACAAAACCAAACCCACGGCCGAGTTTATTGCCAGTTTCCAGAGCAATTTTACCGGCTTGATGAACACCTGGGCTACTATGTAGAGAATAATCAACAGAAAAAGCGCCGCTATGATTACATTCAGCATTTCCATTATTCCACCCCGTTTCTTCCTAACCGGCCCATGACCATCGTATCCTGCCGGGAATCATGTTGCTGTTTTATTTTTTTTATCAGGTAGTTGTAGCGTTTTTCGGCAGCATTAATGCTAAAAATGGCACAATCCACCATGTCCTGGTCCACTACCCGGGCAAACATATTATGCGCCCACATGAGCTCCAGATGAGCCTGCTTCAATAATTGCTGATCGGAATAATCGGTCTTATTCGAGGAGTCATCGTCCAGAATCCGGTAAGCAAGTAATTGACTATAAAGCCTGGACCATATTTTCATAGAAAAACCTCCCGGCATATTTTAGTTTTTTACCCATCCTATGCCATGAGGTTTAATATTATGTTATATTTCTTTACGGCCTTCCAGAGCCCGGCGCAAGGTGATTTCATCCGCAAATTCGATGTCTCCGCCTACCGGCAGGCCATGCGCCAGGCGAGTGGCCTTGACCCCGTGGCCGTCAGCCAATCCGGCCAGATAGCGCGAAATTACTTCCCCTTCAATATCCGGGTTCAGCGCCAAGACTACTTCTTTTACTTCCCCGGAAGCCAATTGGTTTATAAATGAGTCCAGATTCAAGTCTTCCAAGTTATTATCATCCATGAGGTTGAAGTTCTTATTCAGGACATAGTATCTGCCCCGGTATCCGGTACGCTCCATAGCAATAATGTCACTGGCCTCTTCGGCCACACAAAGTATGCTTGTATCCCGGGTTTCATCCCGGCATATAAAGCAGGGATCAATATCGGTAAGATACCCGCAGCGGGAGCAGGGAAAAACTTTTTCCCGGGCGTCAATTATGGCCTGGGCCAACTGCCGGGCCTCTGCAGCCGGCATCTTCAATATGTACAAAGCCAGCCTCTGTGCAGTCTTGGGCCCGATAGTGGGAAGTTTGAGCAAATTATCAATAAGATTTTCCAGCGGTCGGGCAAGTCTCATTTTGGGTCCTCCTCAGGAAATAGGCGTCTTGCGTGTGTAATCTGTGGTTAATAATATGGCTTATAGTCCGGGGATGTTGAAGCCGCCGGTGATTTTTGCCATTTCCGTGGAGACCATTTCCTGGGACTGCCGGATTCCCTCATTGACGGCAGCCATAACCAAATCTTCCAGCATCTCAATGTCTTCCGAGTCTACTACTTCGGGGCTGATTTTTATGGAGAGCAATTCCTGTTTGCCGTTTACTCTAACGGTAATCGCCCCACCGCCGGCAGTGGCTTCAATTTCCCTTTGCTTCAGCTCCTCCTGCATTTTTATAATCTGTTCCTGTACCTGCTTGGCTTGTTTCATCATTTTGTTCATAGATCCGCCGCCAGGGTTGAATTTCATTGATTCATTCCTCCTAATCCTTTATTTCTACGATATCCTCCCCAAAATATTCAATGGCTTTTTTCACAATAATATCATTATATTGTTCATCGTCCAGGAAAATAAACTCTATTTGCACATCTTTTTTTAATATATCCCGGGCTACACTTTCCACCAGTTCACGATTGGGCTTCTCCTCCATACGTTCTTTATGGAAACGGTATCCTTTTTTATAGCCTATATAGAGAACATCATCACGTGCTCCCAGCAGTTTCCCCTGGGACAGCAGGGCATGGGTAGGAACCTTTTGTTCTTTGACCCCGGCTAACAGACGGTTCCACAGCATCTCCCGGGCATCCCCCTTATCACTTTTCCCGCCGGGCCGGGCAGACCTGACTTCTGCCTGTACCTGCCGGGGCTTGGCCTCCACTCTGGTGAAAATCTCGGCCATCTGCAAAAAGGCTATTTCGAGAATAAAACGATTGCCTTCGCTGAACCTCAATTTATCAGCCGTATCCATCATTAAGCGCAGAGCCTGCAAAATTTGCCCCCGCTCCGCCCTGGACTTCTGTTGCTCCAGAGATGGCCGAGCCGATTCAGTTACCACTATAAAATCGGCTTCATCACCCAGTACCGTGTATAAGAGCAAGTCCCTTAAATAAAGGGAGACCTCCCGCGCCAGCTGCTGGGCTTCTTTTCCCTCCCCCAGCGCCGCTGCCAGCATCGCTATTATGTCAGCCGTGTCCTGCTCCAGCACCTTTTCCATCAGCCGGGCCAGATACAATTCATCTACTAAACCTAATACATCCAGCACATCTTCCTTACCGATTATGTTGCCTTTGTAAGAATAGATTTGATCCAGAGTACTGAGGGCGTCGCGCAGGCCGCCATTGGCACGCCGGGCAATAAGCCGGCCTGCTTCCCGGTCCAGTTCTATGCCGTCATTGTCGGCTACCTGCTGCAACCGGTTAAGTATCTCCGGTCCGGTCAGGCGCCGGAAGCTGTAAGACTGGCAGCGGGACCGAATAGTATCCGGAATCTTCTGCGGCTCGGTAGTAGCCAAAATAAATATGACGGAATCGGGGGGTTCCTCCAGGGTTTTCAGCAGGGCGTTAAAAGCCTCGGTGGTGAGCATGTGGACTTCATCAATTATATATACCTTTTTCTTGCCCTGGGCCGGCAGGACCCTTACCTTTTCCCTCAGGTCCCTGATTTCATCTATACCCCGGTTGGAGGCAGCATCAATTTCAATGACATCCATGAAATTGCCGTTATTTATATCCATACAGGAGGAGCAGGAGTTACAGGGTTCTCCCTCCTCAAGCTGCTCGCAATTAAGCGCCTTGGCCACAATTTTAGCAATGCTGGTCTTTCCGGTTCCCCGGGGGCCAGAAAAAAGATAGGCATGGGTCAGGCGTCCTTCTTTTATAGCATTGCGAAGGGCGGTAACGGTTTTTTCCTGCCCTACCACTTCGGAAAAACGTTGCGGACGCCAGGCACGGTACAATGCCAGGTAAGCCATAATATCTCTTCCTTTCAGCCAGATGCTATAACCAAGAGTTCTTGATTTACAGCGTTCTTTCCTGCCGGATAATACAAAAAGAGCAGGTTTAACCTGCTTTATAATTTTACAAAATTAAATTGCCGTGCACCTGGCTTCGAGAATACCCCCCAAGCGTTACTTGAACAGTTAACTCCATTCAGGCTGCCCTGCGTCACACGGGATTAATCCCTTAGTGCTGCTTCCTTCCGGACCTGACACGGTTCAAGATGTCCCGTTGCGCCGGACCCAAACTTCTCAGCCACTTACTCAAGCCAGACCTTACAGGATAGACCCTCGGCTCAGGAATTCGACCCTGCTGTAGCGGGTTGCAGGTTACAGGGCACCGCTAATTCCCCATCTAGCACGGCAAATCTTTCTCTTCTAATAGCTAATTTATTGTACCTGCTTTTCCCCTGATTTGCAAGCTGTAGAACTTTTCCAGATAGAATCCCAAGCTGCATTGTGGTTTCGATATATTATCATCTATAATCAACTTAATACTTTTATCTGTATTTCTTGCCCTCGGGCTGGTAAAAGTAATGGTATTACAGCTTTGGAAATTTGCAGAAAAGGGGAACTATATTAACTTGATAACATTTGAACAACTGAACATTGACCCTCAAATCATTAAAGCCCTGAGCGACATGGGGTTTGAAGAAACAACTCCCGTACAAAAAGAAACCATCCCATTGGCTTTGGCAGGTCGAGATGTTATAGGGAGAGCACAGACAGGAACAGGAAAAACGGCAGCCTATGGCATCCCTCTGATTGAGAAATGCGACCGGGAATCAGACCGGATCCAGGGTATTGTTATTACTCCCACCCGGGAACTGGCTATTCAGGTGGCGGAAGAACTCAACCGCATCGGACAGTATAAGGGAATCCGCGCACTTCCCATTTATGGAGGACAAGAGATTGAACGCCAGATCAAATCCCTTAAAAACCGTCCCCCTATCATAGTCGGTACTCCGGGACGACTTATGGATCACATGCGCAGAAAGACTATCCGCCTGCAGCAGGTCAAAATGGTGGTTCTGGATGAGGCTGATGAGATGCTTAATATGGGCTTTAGAGAGGATATTGAGGTTATTTTGCAGCAGATGCCGGCCGAAAGGCAGAATCTTCTGTTCTCGGCTACCATCCCGCCGCATATTCAGACTTTGGCCGGTCAATTCATGAATAATCCGGAAATGATTCATATTAAGCCCCAGGAAGTAACAGTATCCCATATTACGCAGTTTTATATTGAGACTCCCGAAAGCCAGAAATTCGATGTACTCTGCCGCCTGCTGGATATTGAGAATCCCGATCTGGCAATCGTCTTTGGCCGTACCAAGCGCCGGGTGGATGAAATCAGCGAGTCCTTAAATAAACGCGGGTATTCTGCCGAAGGCATTCACGGTGATCTGACCCAGAGCAGAAGAGAGATCATAATGCAGCGCTTCAAGTCAGGCATGACCGAATTGCTCATAGCTACCGATGTAGCAGCTCGAGGTCTGGATATTACCGGCGTTACCCATATTTACAACTTTGATATTCCCCAGGATCCGGAAAGCTATGTACACCGTATCGGACGAACGGGGCGGGCGGGAGAAACCGGTAAAGCCATCACCCTGGTTACCCCGAGAGAAATCGGTCATCTGAAATATATAGAGCAATTTACGCGGCAAAAGATAAAGCGTCAGCCGGTACCGACTGTTAACGACGCTCTAGCCGGATTACAGCGCCTGGGCATGGAAAATCTTCTCGCTGCAGTAGAAAATGAAGATATAGGGCAGTATAAAAAACTGGCGGAAAGCTTGCTGCAGGAGCATGATTCTATTACTCTGCTATCGGCGGCGCTTAAGCTTATCACCCGGCAGCCGGATGATAACAGTTCCTCCCAGATGCTGTCGGAGGCGCCCCCGATTAAAGTTAAAGAACCCTATACCGGTAACCGTACTAAAAGGTCCTATGGGAAAAATGCCTCGCGTAATTCCAGAAAACCAAAAAGGCCGAACCCCAGAGGTTACTGATACCACCGGGGCAGGGATTTCCAAGACCGCTGAAAAATTCTATCTGGTAAACGGGTATGTATAATATACTGGCGTAATTTTGGGTACTTTTTCAGCAGTCTCGGACTTCCCTGCCTTTATTATTTAAACAGGCCGGTAAAATTTTTCGGCACTTCGGTTTCAAAACGCATCAATTCACCGTTTACCGGATGATAAAAGGCCAGAATGTGAGCATGCAGGCCTAATCGGCCAATAGGGTTGGCAACGGCGCCATACTTTTTATCCCCTATGATACTATGACCCATATCTTTCATATGAACCCGGATCTGATTCTTACGTCCTGTCTCCAGCCTTATTTCCAGCAGAGAATACCTGGCGCCTGCCTGCAGCACTTTATAGCGGGTTATCGCTTCCTGTCCGTCTCCGGGTACGGAACTGGAGTAAACCAGCCGGGTTTTGGTCTCTTTTAACCAGGATTTGACCACGCCTTCGGTTCTATCTATCCGCCCTTCCACCACTGCTACATAAGCCCGATCCACTATTGCCTCTTTCCAGTTGTCCTGCAAAGAACGTTTTACTGCTTCACTTTTGGCAAAAAGCATTACCCCGGAAGTATCCTGATCCAGCCGATGAACAATAAATATTCGCTTTTCCGGATCATTTAACCGAACATAGTCGGTCAACTGGTGGTAGGCAGTACGCTCTTTTTCTTTATCTGAAGCCATGGACAGCAGCCCTGCCGGCTTATCAATAATAATGATATCCCGGTCTTCATATAAAATCCGGGGGCCCCGGCCCGGCTTTTCATCCCTGACCAGGGACCAGTTGATAATTACCTCCTGTCCCGCCGCTAAAGGATGATTATACTGGGTAACTACCTGCCCATCCACCATTATCTGACGGTGAGTCAACAATGATTTAATATTATTGCGGCCTTTATCAGGCAGCCTGGCAATAAGAAACTTCATTAATTCCCCGGGTTCAGTTACGGGGAGACGGGTAGGCCGCCGCTGCTCCGCTTTATAACGGTTTTTCCTGCTATATGGTTTCATATGATCCTCCCTGCTTTAGTCGACGTAATCCTATTATATACAATAACCAGCCCGGTTAACGAATCAGGCTGGTTATTAAAGCGGTTATTTATTTGAACTAAAGTTTTTACCTGGCCAACCGGAACATTCGATGTAATATTCCTGCCCGGAGCCGGCGGCAGATAACTTTGCCCCCGGCGGCAGAAGTCCGGAATTAAAATGTATGAACCGCGCCGGCTTTAAAAACCGCCCAGACCGGCTGGCCCTCCTGCAGGTAAAGTTCCCCTGCGGTCTGCCGGGTAACCAGTGCAACTATGGATATACCCGCATCCAGCACAATTTTATAGGAGGAGCCCTGAGGGATAATAGCGACTATTATCCCCTTAACCGCATTATACACGTTGCCGGCCTTGGCCTCCCGTGCGATTATTATGTCTTCGGGACGTATGGTCACCCGTACTTTTCCGTTAAGATTTGAATCTACCCGCAGCAGATGGTTATCCAGAGCAACCCATTTGTCTTCTCCCCGGGCTACGATTTCACCTTCATAAATATTGTCTATCCCTACAAATCGGGCTACAAACTCGGAATCCGGCTTCTGAAAAACCTCTTCCGGGATACCAATCTGCACCATTTCCCCCTCGTTCATAACCCCTACCCGATCAGCCAGAACCAGGGCCTCATTAAAATCATGGGTAACATGAATGGTAGTGGTTTTTATCTGCTGGTGGATGTTTTTTAACTCCTGCCGGAAAAGCTCACGGCTGCGCGGGTCCAGGGCACTCAAAGGTTCATCCAGCAACAGGACCCTCGGCCGGGTAATCAGAGCCCGGGCAATTGCCACCCGCTGCTGTTCTCCCCCGCTCAGGGTAGTGGGATAGCGGCGGAGCAGCGTTTTTATCCCCAGCATATCAGTTATCTCATCCCGCCGCATTCTCATTAACTCCCGGGAGACCTTTTTTATCTTGAGTCCAAAAAGAATATTATCCTCTACGGTAAGATGAGGGAACAGCATATAATCCTGGTATACAAAACCTATACCGCGTTCCTCCGGATACTTGTAAGTTACATTTTCGCCATTTATCCAGATCTCGCCCCCGTCGGGAAGGTACATGCCGGCGATCAACTCCAGAATAACGGTTTTACCGGTACCAGTAGGACCCAATATGATGAAATATTCATTCTTAGCAATATTTACACTGATGTTCTTCAGATTGAATGCACCCAGATGTTTGGATATATTATTTAAGCGAATCATTTGCTACTCCAACTTCAAACTTACCCTGGAATCACGTTTATTTCTTTTTCCCAGTATCTCAAAAACCAATAATGCAGTTACCGATATAGCAATTAAACAGGTGGCTGCCGCCATAGCCATATCTAAATTGCCAATAGACATATTCAGGAAGAGAGCTACCGGCAGAGTCTCCGTTTTCATTCTGGTGGCGCCGGCCACCATCAGGGCACAGCCGAATTCACCAATGGCCCGGGCCCAGCTGATCACCAGTCCGGCTACAATACCATTTCCAGCCAGGGGCATGGTAATACGGCAAAAGGCTCCCCATTGGGAACAGCCCAGAGTGCGAGCGACAAATTCCAAACGCGGATTGACGTCAGCAAAGGTAGAACGCAAAACCCTTACCATGTAAGGAACAATTATAAAAAACTGGGCCAGGATAATTCCGTTCACGGAAAAAACAAATTGTAATCCCTTTGCAGCCAGGACTTTTCCGAACTCGGTGTTTCCAAACAACAAAAGCAAAGCTACCCCGGAAACTAAGGGAGGCAGCGACAAGGGTATCTCCAGCAGTACACTGATAAATCCCTGGCCGAAAAACCTGAAGCGCTCCAGTCCATAAGCAACCGGTAATGCCACTACGAGACATATCAAGGTTGAGGTAATAGAAGTAAGCAAGCTTAAACGAATGGCAAAGCGAATTTCTGCGCTGGCCAAACTCGAAAACAGACCGGCAGAGCCTTTCCATATAATATTAGCCAGGGCAGTTAAAATAAAGATAAATAATATAAGGATAATCAGTCCCACCAAGCTTTGAAAAAGCCGGTTTCTTATCTTAAAGGAACCTCTGCCTTGGCCGGCCGCCGGTTCATCCCCTCCCTGCCCGCCGCCTTCTTTTTCCGATAATACTGTCTGCTGCTTCATTGTAGCCTCCCTGCCGCTTATTTCTGCAAAATAGGTGCGGTCATGTCCGCCAGCGTAGCTCCGGTTATAACGGCTGGGCTATTCAATAGGTTTAAAACCATGTTTTACTAAAATGGCTTTCCCTTCGGG
>DHCD01000012.1:2870-7862 GCA_002398105.1 Syntrophomonas sp. UBA4911 | reverse complement strand
GCACAGATGCTCGCTGTACTCGCAATTAATGGGAAAGTATATTCTGCGGAGAGATAAGAGACTTAGATTATATATCCTTTTTTATTAACTGAGAAGTGTCGTGCTTCAGAATCAGCAGTTCCTGTACATTTTTAAGAATGAGCTCGCTTTCTATTGGAACCATCAGCCATTTAGTACCGTTAAACGGTCGGGCTGAATTGATGATTCTCATTACTGCGGGTTCAAATTTATTGACCATAGTTCCAATAGCATGGGCCAATTCCAGTTTTATAACAACCAGGACAGTAAAAGAATCTTTTTCGGGATAAAGTGTACATAACGATTTCCCGGATTTATGGTATTTTATATTCCAGCCCTTTTGCATTGAGCAATTACTGAAGGTTATCTTGGGCTTTATTCGGTACTCCTCCTGGATAAAGGAATTAAGAGTCTTCCACCAGGTTAAGGCCGGCTCATTAATATAGGTTAAAATTTCCTCGTAGGCCAGCTTATGATGGACATCCAAAATCAGATCCTTTTCAGCCATTGCCTATAGCCCCTTTCTCATCACTTGAGCAGAAAAGCAATCTTGGTTACCAGTGCATTTTCTGGTGTTCCTGCCGGATCATTAAGATAAAATTCATAACAAATTCCGGTTGATACGTGCCCGTTGGCGGGAATCCAATCCATGATAGCATTATAAGCAGGTTCAATTTGACTATAAGGTCCGGTATAGAGGCAGGATACCTGTTTGCCGGCCGGGATTTCACTGGATTTAATTTCATTATTGCCTGTTACCGGCTGGGCTACAGGTAAACCGCACTCTATATCCAGGTCTTGCATATCCATATTAAAATAGCCTACATATGGTGCTCCGGAAGGCTGGATGCCTATTTCATTAAGATAAGCAAATATCGAACCATAGGCTTTGCCCAATACCTGCGGCAGATTCTGAACCGGTGTCCGAGTTCGGATGGATAGGGTAGGTTGAGCTTCCTTTTCTTCCAATACTACTTGGTATTCCATATTCCTGGCCTCCTCAAATTTTATTTGTATTGATTATAACATTGTAAACCTGATAACTATATGATTTCTCAATTCAGGAGGAAAATATAAGGATAGATTTTGTCGCTGGATAATTGGCTGCTAAATAGGAGGACTTTTGCGTTGCTTCGGCAGATAAAAGGCCTTTTGCTTAAATAGACGACAAACTTCGAAAGAGGTTATCATGTCACCAAGACGGAAGAAAAGCTTCTGTATCTTGACTTTAGACTATTTTAGCTGGTATTAGTTGATTATAGTTGAAGAATTAATTATAATGAGATGGGAGGTGATATTATGGCCCTAGACAAGCAGTTAATTACGGCCCAGGCTTTAGCCGAGGCTCTGGATCTTTCAGTGGAAACTATCTGGAGATATACCCGGGAGAACAAAATACCCTGTGTTGAACTGGGCAGCAGACAATATCGCTATAAGCTGGATGATGTGATCAAGGCGCTGGATGGTGGCATCATTCGGGAAAATACCGCCCCGTATGAGACCGAGCCTGTCGATAAGCTCACTTACCAGGACTACCTGGATATACCGGAAGAACCGGGTTATCGTTTTGAAATCCTTGACGGGATGCTGATTAAAGAACCGTCACCCAATGTTATGCACCAGCGAGCTTCCCGTCGGCTGCAAAGGATTCTGGAAGATTATTTTGGGGAAGTTGATTCTGAAGGAGAGATTTTTAACGCCCCTTTGGATGTTACCCCCCTTGAATACAATGTAGTCCAGCCAGATATATTCTACGTAGCAGGTCAACAGCAGTCGATTGTAAAAGATACCCGGATTGATGGGGTACCTGAACTTTTAGTTGAGATATTGTCACCCTCCAGCCGTCGCAAAGACCGGTTGCAAAAAATGCAGATTTATCAGCGGGCTGGGGTGCGGCATTATTGGCTGGTTGATCCGCAGGAGAAGACCCTCGAATGCTTTGCCTGGCATGATGGCATATATGCCTTGGTTGCTTCCGGTATGGATGAGGACATGGTGGAACATCCAAATTTTAAAGGATTATCAATTGCGTTAAAATCCCTATGGACTAAATGAAGGCGGAGCCCGTTGATTTAAGACAGGATTGATTTTGTCGATTATGGAATTAGCTGTTGATATCAGATTGAGAAAAATTATCGAACCATGTATAATAAAAAAGTAAATAATGGTTCCCTTACGAAATGTATTTAATGATTATTATCGCGTTTTTGCGTTATTATATTGCTGTAGTTCTTAACTTTTTACCTAAAATATAGAAACGGATGCTTGGGGGTAGTGGCTCAGTACAAAATAAAAATTTAGAGGGTTATGAATGACCCTGGCATGATGATTACGAATAACAGGTGATCCTAGGGTTACCTGTTATTTATTTGATAAAAAATTGCTGTAACTTGTTTTGGAGGGAAGGAGGATGGAATTTGGGGTCAAATAAGCCTTTTTAATTCGGGTGATCAATCTAAATAATTGGGAGGGGTAGAAAGTATGATACTTACGGCAGAAAAAATAGAAATTTTTAAAGAAATTGCCTCCATGCTGGTTGATAAAATGCCTAATGGAGCAATAGTAGCAGTAACTGACCAGGAAAAGATAACCTGGAAAGCGGCTTCCAAAGTTTTTGATATCAAGGATTTTAGCGTGGGTACGCGGCTTAGGATGGACGGGGCTCCTTATCAGTGTATAAAAAACAACCGGGAGGAGCAGGAAAAGGTACCCCGGAATGTGTACGGTATGCGGCTTTTAATGAATGCTTGGCCGGTTACTGATGATAGTGATGTAATAGGAAGCGCTATTCTGGTGTTGCCCAGACTGCATCCCATAGCTCATTCTTTTGATGATTTTGCCCCTCTAATAGCAGATATGTTCTCTGAAGGTGCTTTTCTCTATATGACTGATCTGGAGAAGATTGCCTACCGCTATCCTTCAAGGAAATTTGATATACCTGATTTACAGATAGGAGATGGAATCCGCTCAGGATGGATTGCTGATAGGGCTATCAAGAGCAGCCAACTGGCGGTTGAGGAATTAGATGCCAGTGTTCATGGCGTACCTGTTTTAATCATGAGCAATCCTTGTTTTGATGAAGACGACAAGAGCAAAGTGGTAGCCACCTTCAATCTGGCTCTTCCCAAGCAAGCCGCTGCCAATTTACGCAAATTATCAGACCAACTGGCCATGAGCTTAGAGGAAATATCATCGGTAATAGAAGAACTGGCTGCATCAGCCGCCCAAATTAATATCAACGAAAAGGACCTTAACACTTCGGTTGATCAGGTTAATGGACTAGCTGATGATATAAGCAAGGTATTGGCTTTTATCAAGCAGATAGCAGACGAAACGAAAATGCTCGGACTTAACGCCGCTATTGAGGCGGCCAGAGCTGGTGATGCGGGACGCGGTTTTGGAGTGGTGGCCGAAGAGATCAGAAAACTATCGGATGAATCCAAACAAACCGTGGTAAGCATAAGCGAGCTCATAAACAAGATCAAAGATAATGTGGACGAGACCGTAAGCAAGAGCCAACTTAACCTCAACTCCAGTCAGGAACAAGCGGCGGCCACCGAAGAGATTTCTGCCGGTATAGAGGAGATAAGGGCTATGGCAGAATCATTGGATAAAATGGCCAAGGATATGTAGGATGCTGCTAACACCCGGAAAAAATCGCCTATCTATAAACAGGCTGTACCGCAGCATAGAGCTTCGGTACAGCCTGGTATTGATTACTTGTTTCCTTTGTTCTTTCTGTTAAACGCCTGCATCTGTCTGCATGTTTTGAGCGACCCCATCATATCAATTATTTTTTGCTTCTGGGCCTGTTGCAGAGACATAGTGCTTTTGCGTTCGGCAAAGGTCAGTTCTTTCTGCAGCTTCTTATAGCTTTCCAGCCGTTGGAAAGAGAGGGTTCCCTCTGCTATGGCCTTTCTGACCGCACACTGCGGTTCCGACTCATGTCTGCAATCATTAAAGCGACAATGAGCAGCCAACTCCTCGATATCGGCAAAGGATGAGGATAAATCGGCCCCCGCGATCTGAAGCTCTCTCATACCGGGGGTGTCAATAACAACTCCGCCGCCAGGCAGGACTAAAAGCTGGCGATGAGTGGTAGTATGTCTGCCCTTATCATCAGCTCTGATTTCCTGGGTGGCAAGCACCTCATTGCCTAACAGCTTATTGATAAGCGTGGATTTGCCTACCCCCGATGAACCGATAAAAGCAACTGTTTTTCCGGGCTGCAGATATTGTTTGATATTATCATATCCGTCTTTGCTCAGACTTGAGGTCACCAGCACATCGACACCCAGAGCAACCGCTTCAATCTCCGGAAGTTTCTGGCCTAAGTCGCTGCAGAGATCGGACTTCGTAAGCACGATCACAGGAGTAGCCCGGCTTTCCCAGGCGATGGAAAGATACCGCTCCAACCGCCGCAGATTATAATCATTGTTCAGAGACATGCAGATAAACACGGTATCAATATTGGCAGCCACCACCTGGCACTCATATCCGGTTCCCGCCGCCTTGCGTTCAAAGGAACTTTTTCTGGTTAATACATGGTGAATAATCGCATTACCTGATACGCCTTCACTTCGATCCACAAGAACCCAGTCACCTACGGCAGGGTAATTCTCGGCGGCAGATGCCCGGTAGATAAACTTCCCTGAGACCTCCGCCGGAAATTCGCCATACTGGGTGATGACCTGGTATATATCCCGGTGCTGGACCGAAATCCGGGCCAGATGCAAGGATTTTTCATACATGGCTGCTTCCTGGACAAAACGCTCGCAAAGTCCTATATCATGTAAACTGAACTTATTCATATATTAGTGTCCTCCCGTTATTTTAATGGCATGATAGGGGGAGGGCAGATGAAATTTAGTCTGTATGCACCTCCCCCAATACTGCTATCTCCGTTCTATAAGTTTTAAACACAATATCAGCTCCCTTCTCTATATATCAATCATTGTACTATCTGAACCTTGC
>DHCD01000012.1:0-2643 GCA_002398105.1 Syntrophomonas sp. UBA4911 | reverse complement strand
TCCCTTATTAAGACTATTTTTCTGCTGTATAAGTTCTTGGTATTCTTGCTCAAGGTTTAAATAACCTGGATCACCAGGTTTATTCCGGCTTAGTTCACTTATTACCCGGGAAATCTTAGTTTCCAGCAGCAGCTTCTCCTCCTCCCCGTTCTTTTTTAAATATGGTGAGGCAGCAGCTTTTTCAGTCAGATATCCCGATACCCTGCCCTCTATCCGCCGTATTTTTTTATCTTCAAAGACCAGCAGACGGGCGAAACCTGGTTCAGGAGGTAGCGGTCGTGGGAAATAAGCATAATAGTTCCCGGAAACCGGCTTAAGCTTTCTTCCAGGGCTTCCCGGCTGTACAGATCCAGATGATTGGTGGGTTCATCAAGCATGAGCAGATCATATGCCCCTATGATCGCCAATCCTATGGCGATTTTCATTCTTTCTCCCCGGCTGAGGCTCCCCAGGGCTACCTGAAGGAGGTCATAGTCTATTCCCAGCCTGACCAGCAGTTCAAAAGTGGATTTCTGTTTTTCCAGCGGCCAATCTCGTATACGGTCTTTTAAGCTTTCTTTTTCATCCTGGGGCAATTCCTGGCTCACATAGGCCACCCGGGCACTGGGGCTCAGAAATATGCTTCCCGCATCCAGGCCCTCCTGTCCCAGGATAGTTTTAAGCAGGGTAGTTTTTCCACACCCGTTGGGGCCCAGAATACCTATCTTTTCGCCTCGGTTTATATAAAATGAGCTGTTGGCAAATAACCGCAAGCCTTCATAGGCTTTGCTGACAGAATCTGCTTCCAGCAGACGCCGCCCGCCTTTTTCCAAGCCGTTAAAGTCAAAATTGACCTGCAGCTCTTCTTCCGGGCGCAATACTCCCTGCTGGCGCATATTTTCCAGGCGCTTAATATGGGATTTTACCGCCTGGTCCCGCTTTTTGGCTTTCTTGCGAAAGTACTCCTTACCTCCCATCTTTCCTTCTCCCTTTTTACGAGATTCGCGATGGGCTTTTTCTGACCAGCCCTTTAATCGGGCTATATTGGCTTGGATTTCCTGCTGTTCTTTTTGCTGTGACTGGTAGGCATGCATTTGGCTTTCCCGTTCTTTTTGCCTGGCTTCCCGGTAGCAGGAATAGTTGCCGGGGTAAATTTTAATAATCCCTTTTTCTATTGCCGCAATTTTAGATACTGTCTGATCCAGGAAATAACGGTCATGGGAAATAATAATCGCCGCCCCCGGATAGTTAGACAGCTCTGATATCAGATAATTTACCCCCTGATAATCCATATGATTGGTCGGCTCATCCAGAATAAGAAGATCAGGTTGGGAAGACCAGACTCGGGCCAAGGCCAGTTTGGTTTTTTCCCCTCCGCTTAGATTTTGCCACCTCTGTTGGGGCCACTCCATGATCCGGCTCATTCCCAGGTGACCGGCGAGACGCTGGAATTCACCATTGACTTCGGTTTCGCTATCCCGGACATGGAGCAAAAACTCGGCTGAGGATTCAGTCTGGCGCAGGTAGCCGATATTCAATCGCCTGCGGGCAGTAATAATATGCCCTTCATCGTAATCAATATGGCCGGTCAGAATATTGGCCAAAGTGGTTTTGCCGCTTCCATTGCGGCCTACCAGACCCAGACGGTCTCCCTGGCCTATATCCAGATTGATCCCGTTTAAGACCATTTGCTCGCCAAAGCCTTTTTTAACTCCGCGGCAGCTAAGCAGCATTTAAAAACACCTCCAGAAAATAACCAAGGCTGCAAGTAACCCCTCTTACTTACAGCCTTTTCAAGCTATACGAATATCTGTAATCATCCAACCCCTTCGGTTGGCATGACCGGATTATTATCAAAAAATAAGAAACAAGCGTTCTGGACATAACAGGACTAAGGGAAGAACTTCCTTTTAGACCTGTATATATTTATTTAGGCCAGAATACGCTTGCGCATTGACTTCTCCCATCTATTTTCAAAAAATTTATGGCTTTATATTAGCATAAATGCAGGGGAGCGGCAAGTCCAGTGATTTTAAAAGGGTAGGGGACAGGTTTATAAAGAAACTATCCTCAGTGGTATAGCAATAAGACAGAGTAAACGTTAATTGCTGGGATGAAAGCCTGAGCCCCGGTCTCTTTGTTTGTGAGCTCCGGACTGTATTGATTTTAAAACTCAGTTTCTTGCCAATCGGAAAAATCTATGCCTCTTTCTTCAAGATAAAGCATATCTTCTTCGGTAACATAGACAATACAATCACAGAAATCTCCGATATATAAGGTGATATTACCATCTAAATAGTATTGGAAGTCCCATAGTTCCGGATGCTCACCATTAAATGCCGGAGTCTGATATCCAACAAATAAATCCTTTGTCTCCCTGGTTAGCTTCCCGCTTATTTCGATGCTATCCTCCATCCCTTCCCAGGGCTTAATATTAACATCGGGAAGTTGTCTAAAAACTGATATGCCTTTGTTTAAAAAGCCTTCTTCACCTTCAGGAAAATGAATTACAAAGCTGTTGGACTTATCAGTAAAAAAGAGAAATATTTCTTTCCAATCAAGTGGATTGATATTAGCAGTGTAAAAGAAAAAAGGTTTCCTGAGCATCTTATAGTCCTTTCTGTAGTGCTGCTATTTCCTAATTATATAACAACTTTATCAGGT
>DHCD01000033.1:750-5355 GCA_002398105.1 Syntrophomonas sp. UBA4911 | reverse complement strand
CCTATGAGGAATTGAAACATAGCTCCTTTTTAGTTTTCAAGCAGAAGCATATGAGGATTATTGGCCATTGGGGCATCAATAAAAATATCTGGCAGGTGAGTAAAATGACACTCCAACAGCTTAAATATATAATCAAAACGGTGGAATGCGGTTCCATCAGTGAGGCGGCCAAGCAGCTTTTCATCTCTCAGCCCAGTCTTTCCAATGCCATCAAGGAGATTGAAGCGGAGCTGGGCATTGAAATTTTCAGCCGGTCAGCCAAGGGAATAGCACTTTCTACCGATGGGGCCGAGTTTCTTTCCTATGCCAGAAATGTGGTGGAACAGGCCGAACTTCTGGAGCAGCGCTACCAGGATAAAAAACCGTCACGACAGTTAGGTTCTATTTCTACTCAGCATTATGCCTTTTCGGTGAACGCTTTTGTAAATCTGGTTCGGCAGACAGAGGGGGAGGAATACGAATTTACTCTGCGCGAAACCCGTACCTATGAAATTATTGAAGATGTTAAAAATATGCGCAGCGAGGTAGGTATCCTCTATTTAAATGATTTTAACGAAAAGGTGATCACTAAGCTGCTGCGTGAAAATCACCTGGTGTTCAATCCTTTATTTACGGCCGCTCCCCATGTTTTTATAAGTTCGGAAAATCCCCTGGCGGCAAAAAGCTTTGTTACTCTGAAGGACTTGGAGGACTATCCTTGTTTATCCTTTGAACAAGGAGAGTTTAACTCGTTTTATTTTTCCGAGGAAATATTAAGCACCGTTTATCATAAAAAAAGCATCCGCGTCAGCGACCGGGCGACACTGTTTAATTTGCTGATCGGATTGAACGGATACACCATATGCACTGGTGTGTTAAGCAGCGATTTAAATGGCAGCAGTATAATCGCGGTTCCATTGGAGGCTAAGGAAAACCTGACGGTTGGTTGGATAACCAATTCCAAAGCCGTCCTTAGCCGCTTTGCCGCCAGGTATATCGACGAATTGAAAAGACTTATCGTCGAGTATGGGTTTACCGTTTTGTCATAAAAAAACCGGAACCGATGCATTTTCTCTTTTTTACGGGGAGGTTATTAAACTTTTTACCGCCTCACTGATTTTCCGGGCGATATAAGCGTTGTTCATGGTATAAAGATGGATACCGTCAACACCTTGAGCAACCAGATCTACAATCTGGTCGACGGCATAAGCTATACCGGCATCCCGCATGGCTTCAGGATTGTTTTCGTAGCGCTCCATCATCTTGATGAATTTTTTGGGAAGATCAACCCCGCAGAGGGTTACCATCCGTTCAATCTGCTTTTTATTTATTACCGGCATAATCCCGGCTTCAATCGGTACGTCAATACCTGCGCATTCCGCCCGTTCCAGGAAAGTATAAAAATATTGGTTATCAAAAAATAGCTGGGAAATCAGATGGTTTACTCCGGTCTCGACTTTTATTTTCAGATTCCTTATATCTGCCGCTATGCTGGGCGCTTCGCCATGGCCCTCCGGATAACAGGCCGCGATAATATTGAAATCGCCATGTGCTTTAATAAAAGCGATCAAATCACTGGCATGTTTGAAATCTTGTTGGGGAGAAACGGAGGGATTGAGATCGCCTCTTAATGCCAGTATATTCTCAATATGGTTGGCCTCCAACTGCTGCAGCAAAGATAAAACATCCTCTTTGCTCTGGTTGATGCAGGTCAGATGGGCCACCGCTTCCCGCTGATACCTGTTTTTTATGGCCGATGAAATGGCGATAGTGGCAGCGCTGTTGTCACTGCCGCCTGCGCTGTAAGTCACACTGATAAAGTCGGGGTAGAGATCGTTAAGCTGGTCAAGGGTTTTATAGATCGTATCCGGCAAAGAGGTCTTTTTCGGCGGAAAGACCTCAAACGACAGCACTGTTTTTACTTTGAATAACTCTGAAGTTTTCATAGTTTTAAACTTTCTCTGATTTCTTTCGCGGCCCTAACCAGGTTTTTAAGGCTCGAAACCGTTTCCGCTTCACCTCTGGTTTTCAGACCGCAGTCAGGGTTTACCCATAATTTTTCTTTGGCTATTTTGGTCAGCATTCCGTTCAAGGCCGCTTTGATTTCGCCGGCAGCAGGGATCCTGGGGGAATGAATATCATAGACGCCTGGGCCCACCGCAGTCCTGAAATTGCAGGAACTTAATACGTCAACTATGCCAAGATTGGAACGGGAAGCTTCAAAGCTGATAACATCAGCGTCCATATTATCAATATCTTCCACAATATCACCAAATTCGCTGTAGCACATGTGGGTGTGGATCTGGGTTTCCGGCTTAACCCCGCTATGAACCAGCCTGAATGCCGGTATAGCCCAGTCCAGATATTCTTGGTGCCAATCAGCCCGTCTCAGGGGAAGCTTTTCTTTCAACGCCGCTTCGTCGATCTGGATTATTTTTATTCCCCTGGCTTCAAGTTCCAGGACTTCTTCCCGGATGGCCAGCGCAATTTGAAAGGCGGCTTCTTTAAGTGAAATATCTTCCCGGGGAAAAGACCAGTTGAGTATCGTTACCGGACCGGTAAGCATCCCCTTGACCGGCTTGGCGGTCCGGCTCTGGCCATAAACTGAATATTCGACGGTTATGGGATGGGAACGGGAAATATCACCCCATATAATCGGCGGTTTTACGCATCTGGTTCCATAGGACTGCACCCATGCTTTTTCGGTGAACAGAAATCCGTTCAGGGCTTCGCCGAAGTATTCCACCATGTCATTGCGCTCGAATTCGCCGTGAACCAGCACGTCAAGGCCGATTCCTTCCTGCAGAGCGATACACTCCCGGATCTTCTTTTTATTGAAGGTTTTATACTGCTCCTCGGTAATTTCTCCTCTTTTAAATAAAGAACGATTGGCTCTTACTTCGGCCGTCTGAGGGAAAGAACCTATTGTAGTTGTAGGCAGTAACGGCAGCCCAAGTTTTTGCTGCTGGATTTTCCTGCGCTCTTTATATATAGGAAGCCTTATAAAATCCATTTCGGTAAGGGTTGAAATCTTTTCCCTAACTTTATTATCAGGACTGGAAAGCTTTTCGTTAAATAGCCGGGTGTTTTCCAGGTATATTGGATTAGCGTCGCTGTTAACGTCCGCAACGAGAAGTTTCAAATCGGCCAGTTCGGCCAGCTTTTCTTCGGCAAAGGAGAAATGCTTTTTATAGCTGTCGGCCAGCCGGGTTTCGTTTTTAAGCGCATAGGGAACGTGAAGCAGCGAACAGGAGGTCGAAATCACGGTGTTGGCCGCATAGCTGGTGACGGTATTGATTAAAGGAAGGGTTGCCGCATAATTGTTCTTCCAGATATTTTTCCCGTTCACAATGCCGGCAAATAAGGTCTTGTCAGTTGGGAAACCATTAAGGGTCAAAAGTTCAAGGTTTTTTGGTCCTTCAACGAAATCAAGTCCGATACCGTCAAAATCAAGCAATACGATATCAGTATAGCAGTCGCGCACATCGCCGAAATAGGTCTGCAGAAGCACCTTGATGTTTCCCTTGGCAGAGAGTATTTCACGGTAAAAGCTTTTGCATAGCTCTATATCAAGGGCGGTCATGTCGGTAACAAGCATCGGTTCGTCAAACTGGACCCATTCGGCGCCCAGCTTATTGAACTCTGCCAGCAGTTCAGAGTATGCTTTGATGATGCTGCCGGCAAAATCAGTTACTCCTTTTTTACCGGTGAATTTTGCCAGCTTGATAAATGTAAAAGGGCCGATGATAACGGGTTTGGTTTTAATACCGTATGATTTTGCCTCCAGGAATTCAGCGAATGGCTTTCTTCCGGTCAGCTTAATTTCCGCCGCATCTTCTATTTCCGGTACCAGGTAGTGATAATTGGTGTTGAACCATTTTTTCATGGTAAGGGCCCTGGCGTCGCCATTGGCGCCCTGATAGCCTCTGGCGGCGGCAAAGTATTCCGCCAGCGGATCAAGCTTCAGGTCTGTATACCTTTGGGGAACAACATTCAGCATAAAAGACGTGTCCAGCATCCCATCATAGAAGGAAAAATCGTTTGACGGGATGAAATCAATTCCGTTCTCCGCCTGTTTAAGCCAATGAGTTTGGCGAAGAGCGGAGGCTGTTTCCAATAATTGTTCCTTTGCTGTTTCACCTTGGAAATAGCCTTCCAAGACAAATTTAAGCTCGCGGGAGTTTCCTATTCTCGGATATCCTATAACTGCTGTTTTCATAATGCTGCCCCTTTCTTGCCGGTAGGTTGAAGTAATTATATTATCGGCTGGGCAATATAGGGTAACACTTATTAACTATGATGAGACATAGTTATAAGCTATATGATGCAAAAACGTCAGGAAAACAATAGCTCAAGAATTAATTGACAGGCGAGTTTTTAATGACCAGCGGCCAAAGTTGCATGCTGCATAGGAAAGTATTACATAAAATCAGCACCACCCGTCCAACNNGGGTAACACTTATTAACTATGATGGGGCATAGTCACAAGCTATATGTGATGCAAAATCTGCATGGCAAATAAAAAGCAGTGTTTGTTGTGAAGCCTTTTTTGTCCGTGATCGGCAATTGTTGGCGTAACGAAGAGGGGTATTAGCCCCGGATTTTTGCCGTTATATAGACCGTAAT
>DHCD01000033.1:358-577 GCA_002398105.1 Syntrophomonas sp. UBA4911 | reverse complement strand
CGTAATACGGATCGGTACTATACCGCTGCCAGCTCAAAATAAAAGAGGCTATCTTATTGATAGCCTCTAAAAATTTCAATATAGTGGCGGAGAAAAGATTTTAACCAGGATTTTCAGACTTTTTGGAACCTCCGAATTTAATAAAATAATTAACTAATTGGGGTTAACTAACTGAACTTGACTTACTCACACTACTTTGGATTAATTAACTTGAATTAA
>DHCD01000033.1:0-149 GCA_002398105.1 Syntrophomonas sp. UBA4911 | reverse complement strand
TAACTTGAATTAACTAACTGGTTTACTAAATGGGATAAAAGTTACCTAACTGGAATATTTTATTTCTCCGCCACTTGAGGATATTATAATTTCATTGTAATTATAAGTCAATAATAAAATATGATTTTATGCAAAAATTTTAATCCAGG
>DHCD01000065.1:13383-14147 GCA_002398105.1 Syntrophomonas sp. UBA4911 | reverse complement strand
CTGATGAGAGGGGGATACTGTGGAAAACGAAATTCTTTTTTCAGTAGTGGAGGAGTATTTTAAAATTCATAACACCGGTCCGCGGCGTTGGAACTTTCATACCTTCTGGTACTGGAAGAACATCCCCCCCAAACGGCTGAAGCAGGCCCGGAAATACTTCGCCCCGTATGATGAAAAAGCCGAAAAACCGCTGCTGCTGATGAGCGATAATGTCTTCGGGACATTATTCAGAGGTATTTTACTGACCAATACCAAGTTATACTATAAGCTGGATCGTGATGAAAAAAATTTCATGCCCCAACCGAAGAAAGGTACGATAAAACTTTCAGATATGCATTATGTTGATATAATATATCCCGGTCGGTTTGCATGGCTAATGGTGAACGGGGAAAAGGAAGCCTGTATAGCCGGGTATTCCGAAGGAATAGTGGATGAAGATGAAGCAACTCCGTTTAAAAAGGCCGTAAATCACGTCTTGCAGGTACTCCAGGCAACGGATTCCGATGAATAGTAACTGCCGGGAGCAAGAGGGGCGGATGCTGCGCCCCCCTTGTTTACCATTAAAAACCTTGAGGTTGAATGGGACCCGGCTGTAAAATTAGTCCGCGGTGGAAAGCAAGCTGAATAGGGCCGGGTCTTCATCCAGGAAAAGACCGGCTCGGCCGGAGCCTATGTGAAAAACCAGGCGCAGTCGGTCCAGGAAAAGCTTAAGAGCGCCGGCGAATCGGCTTCCGGCTGGCTCCGGAGCCTGCGCTGATGAGAGG
>DHCD01000065.1:12460-13204 GCA_002398105.1 Syntrophomonas sp. UBA4911 | reverse complement strand
AGGGGGATACTGTGGAAAACGAATTTCTTTTTTCAGTAGTGGAGGAGTATTTTAAAATTCATAACACCGGTCCGCGGCGCTGGAACTTTCGTACCTTCTGGTATTGGAAAAATATACCTCCCAAACGGCTGAAGCAGGCCCGAAAATACTTCGCCCCTTACGATGAAGAAGCCGAAAAACCGCTGCTGATGATGAGCGACAATGTTTTCGGGACATTATTCAGAGGCATTTTACTGACCAATACCAAGTTCTACTATAATCTGGATCGTGATGAGAAAAATTTTATGCCCCAACCGAAGAAAGGTACGATAAATCTTTCAGATATGCATTATGTTGATATAGTCTATCCCGCCGGAGTGGCATGGCTGTTGGTGAACGGGGAAAAAGAGGCCTGTATAGGTAGGTATTCCGAAGGAATAGTGGATGAAGATGAAGTAACTCCGTTAAAAAAGGCCGTAAATCACGTCTTGCAGGTACTCCACGCAACGGATTCCGGTGAATAGGAACTGCCGGGAGCAAGAGGGGCGGATGCTGTGCCCCCCTTGTTTACCATTCCAACCTTGAGGTTGGAATGGGACCCGGCTGTAAAATTAGCCTGTGGTGGAAAGCAAGCTGAATAAGGCCCGGGTCTTCATCCAGGAAAAACCGGCTCGGCCGGGGCCTATAAAAAAACAGGGGCAATCGGTCCAGGAAAAGCTTAAGAGCGCCGGCGAATCGGCTTCCGGCTGGTTCCGGAGCCTGCGC
>DHCD01000065.1:0-12196 GCA_002398105.1 Syntrophomonas sp. UBA4911 | reverse complement strand
TGGAACTTTCATACCTTCTGGTATTGGAAGAACATCCCCCAAAAACGGCTGAGGCAGGCCCGGAAATACTTCGCCCCTTATGACGAAAAAACTGAAAAACCGCTGCTGCTGATGAGCGACAATTCCTTCGGGACTCTTTGCCGGGGAATCCTAATTACCAATGTCAAGTTATATTATCATTTAAACCTGAATGACAATCTACTTTTTGGGATTAAGCCGAAAGAAAGGATAATTAATCTGTCTGATATACACAGCATTGATATCCAGTATCCCAAAATTGTTGGTTGGCTGTTAATAAACGGGGAAAAAGAAGCCTGTATAATCAGGTATTCCGAAGGAATGGTGGATGAAGATGAAGCAACTCCGTTCAAAAAGGCTGTAAACTACGTTTTGCAGGTACTCCACGAACAAGAGGGGCTATGATGCGCCCCTCTTGTTTACCATTCCAACCTCAAGGTTGGAATGGGACCCGGCTGTAGACTTTTGGGAACAAACCCGCCTTGCTCCAATTCCGCCATTGATTTATCTATCATATCTAAATAGGCGCTGTTACGAGCGGCTTTTAACAAGTTATTATAGGCGCTTTCGGACAGCACCACCACATTATGGTTGCCTTTTCGAGTCACAATAACGGTTTCACCGGAAACGACTTTATCGCAATAAAGCTTGAACTTATTGCGCATCTCCATAGCCTTTATGGCAATCATTTAATGGCCCCTCCTTAAACGTACTGAAATAAATACGGTTTTACGTACTTTTTGGTGTGAGTTAATATATGCAAACTCAAGCGGAATATTTAATCCACATTTAAATTAAGGGCGAAAAATTATGCAGCGATCTGGCGGTCAATTGCCGGTTATAACTGCCATCCCTGGGTCATACCTTAATCTGCCTGATATTACCTTTTGTTTCTTGACTTTTGGCCATGACAAAATTATAATAAAATGCGAATGCGAACCATATGCATTTATGTTCCGGGGTCCGCATATCATTATTAAGAAAAGGGTTGAAAAAGAAACATGTACACAGACAAGATTCTTATTTGCAAGGAGTGCGGACAGGAATTCGTTTTTACGGCCGGAGAGCAGGAATTCTATGCCGAGAAAGGCTTCCAAAACGAGCCGAGCCGCTGTAAGCAGTGCCGCGCCAAGCGCAAAGTCCAGAGGAATGAGGGAAGGATGCCGCCGCGCAGGATGTATACCGCCATATGCGCCGACTGCGGCAGGGAATGCACGGTTCCTTTCGAGCCGCGGGAAGACCGGCCGGTCTATTGCGCCGAGTGCTTTGCCCGGCGTAGACAGTAACGGTTGGGATGAAAAACCAAGACAAATGATTGGATTCAAGGAGGTTTATTGCGTAATGAAGAGATTTTGGAGTATACTTCTGGTTGGATGCTTGTCCTTATTTCTGCTGGCAGGGTGCGGGCAGAAAGATCCTTCTGCCTTAAATGCGGATGATAACCAGTCGCAGGGTGAGAAGCTGTCCGTTTATACCAGCTTTTATCCGATGCACGATTTTGCCTCGAAAATCGGAGGGGACAAAGTCAATGTGTTTAACATGGTTCCGGCCGGAACCGAGCCCCACGATTGGGAACCTACGGCCACCGATATTACCGGACTGGAAAAGGCTGATGTTTTCATTTACAACGGCGCCGGTATGGAGCATTGGGCCGAGGATGTCTTGGAATCCCTGCAGAATAAGGAGCTGGTTGTGGTAGAAGCCTCAAAGGATGTCGCCCTTATTGAAGGACATCATCATCACGAAGATGAAGAGGAACACGAGGATGAACACGAGGATGAACATGAGGGTAAAGAATATGATCCCCATGTTTGGCTCAGTCCGCTCAATGCCCAAAAGCAAATGGGAAATATAAAAAATGCCTTGGCCCAAGCCGATCCCGACAACAAGGACTATTATGAGGCTAATTACAAAAAGTACGCCGCCCAACTTGACGCTCTTGACCAAGAGTTTAAGGATACCCTGGCCGCTCTTCCGAATAAGGAAATCATTGTTTCCCATGAAGCCTTCGGATATCTGTGCGCGGCTTACGGCCTTAACCAGCATGGCATAACGGGCTTATCTCCCGATACCGAACCTGATCCGGCAAGAATGGCTGAGATCATTGACTTTGTAAAAGAGCATAAGGTAAAAGTGATTTTCTTTGAAGAATTGGCAAGCCCGAAGGTGGCTGAGTCCATTGCGGACGCCACCGGAGCGGAAACAGCCGTCCTGAGTCCCATTGAAGGGCTTAGCGATGAACAGCAGGCGGCGGGAGACGATTATTTCGCTGTTATGCGTCAAAATTTGAAGGCTCTGCAGGCGGCATTGCAATAGGGAGTTATCATGTCTAAGACAATAGAAGTAGAAGATTTAAGCTTCAGTTACGGAAACGAGCCGGTTTTTACCCAAATAAGCTTCTCCGTTCATAAGGGGGATTTTGTTGCCGTCATCGGCTCCAACGGAGCCGGCAAAAGCACTTTATTGCGCCTTATATTGGGGGAACTTACTCCTTCCGGGGGGAAAATCCGGCTGTTCGATCAGGATATCCGCCAGTTCGAAAACTGGCCGAAAATTGGCTATGTGCCGCAGGCGGGATTACAGTCCAGCGTCAATTTCCCCGCCACCGCAGAAGAGATTGTAGCGGCCAATCTATTTTCCCAGATAGGGTTGTTCCGTTTTCCCCAAAAAGAACACCGCGAAAAAAGCCGATCCGCCCTCGAACTGGTGGGCATGGAGGCATACTCCAAACGGCTGATTGGCGAGCTTTCGGGAGGGCAGCAGCAGAGGATAATGCTGGCGCGGGTTTTGGTGAATGACCCGGAGATCATGCTGCTCGACGAACCGACCACCGGCGTGGATGCCCGGACCGTACAATCTCTCTATGAATTGCTGGCGCAGTTCAATCGGGATACCGGGCTTACGATTGTGATGGTCACCCATGATATCAGCCGGGCGGCCAATTATGTGTCAAGGATTTTATGCCTGGAAGAAGGCTCTCTGGTCGAACTCAGTAAAGCCCAGGTCGAGAGCGAGCTTTCCCACCGGCATAAGCACCCGATAAAAATTAATTAAAGTCAAGGAAAGAGATAAAGTATATGGTAGCTATTCTGGAATATGATTTTATGCGTCGGGCTTTCCTGGTTGGTATTCTGCTGGCCGTCATCATCCCCTGTATTGGGATCATTGTGGTGCTGAAGCGGTTGTCAATGATGGGCGACGCTCTATCCCACACCTCCCTGGCCGGTGTCGCCGCCGGTCTGATTACGGGCATCAACCCCATATTGGGCGCGGTTGCCGCTTGTATTGCCGCTGCGCTAGGCATTGAGGCCATCCGCAAAAAGATACCGAAATTTTCCGAGATGTCCATCGCCATCGTCATGTCGGCCGGCGTTGGCCTGGCGGGCGTGCTGTCCGGCTTCGTAAAAAATGCGGCCAATTTTAACAGTTTTCTATTCGGCAGCATCGTAGCTATCAGCGATTTTGAAATGATCCTGGTGACGGGTATCAGTTGTGCGGTGATGCTCGCTTTTATCTTTTTATACAAAGAATTGTTCTATATCGCTTTAGACGAACGCTCCGCACGGCTGGCGGGTATTCCGGTGGCAGTTATCAATTTTATCTTTACCATATTGACTGCGGTAACCGTATCGGTAGCGGCACGCACGGTGGGGGCGCTGATCGTCTCTTCCATGATGGTGGTCCCGGTGGCCTGTGCCATGCAGTTGGGCAAGAGTTATAAGCAGACGGTCATATATTCGGTCTGGTTCGCCGTTTTCTTTATGGTAACCGGGCTGTTCGTATCCTACTATGCCAGATTAAAACCCGGAGGAACGATCGTGCTTATAGGGGTCCTGTGTCTGGTGCTGATATTGCTGATGAAAAAGGTGAGCACCAGGTTTTTGTTGACTAAGGGTGAAATATGATACCATGTTAGTGAAATGAGAGATATAGGCTGAAAGGAACTGTAAATTCCTCCACACCGTTTTTCAGAAAGGAATGGGACTTATTATGAAAGAGGCAGGCGAAGGCTGGCCTTCCGGCTTGAAAAAAACTAAAGCGCGGGAGGGTGTGCTTTCTGTACTTGAAGGCGCTGATAAGCCTTTGAGTGCGATGGAAATTTACGCCGAAATCAAAAAAAACGGTGAATCCGCTTGGCTGTCCACGGTTTATCGGATATTGGAGCTTTTTGTGAAGAAAGGCATAGTCGTTAAAATCACTGTGATGAGTAATGAAATGGCGCTTTATGAACTAAATCGCTTCCAGCATAAGCATTATGCCGTATGTTTGAGCTGCCACAAAATCATATTGATGGACAATTGCCCGATGGAGAAATTTATTCCGAAAATTGAGGATAAGGACTTTCATGTGGTAGGTCACAATTTAGAAATATACGGCTATTGCGGCCAATGTTCCGGTAAATAAGCATATATCATACTTGGGTATGTACCGACATATTATCAATTGAAGGAGGGTGCTGATGGCGGCAGAGATATACGTTGTTTCGGGTTTTTTAGGGGCGGGGAAAACGACGCTGATTCAGAAGTTGCTCAGAGAGGCGTTCAGCCAGAAAAAAGTCGTCCTCATTGAAAATGATTTCGGTGAAATAAGCGTTGACGCCGCTCTCCTTAAATCCGGCAGCATTGAAGTTAAAGAACTGAATTCCGGCTGTATCTGCTGCAGCCTGGCGGGGGATTTTGTGAGAGCCCTGCAGGAGCTTTTGGAGCGCTTTCACCCGGATATAATTATCATTGAACCGTCCGGTGTGGGGAGGCTTTCGGATATTATAAAAGCCTGCCTGGATCCGCGCATTCTCCCACTGGCGGAAGTGAAGGCTAAAATTACGGTGGTAGACGTAAAACGCTGCCAAATGTATCTTGACAACTTTGGCGAATTTTTTGAAGACCAAATTGAAAAGGCCGATGTTATCCTGCTCAGCCGTACCGGGAATTTCCCCGGCAAGGTAAATGATGCCTATGAAATGGTTAAAAACCTGAATGGACACGCGGTAACTTTTTCAAAGCCTTGGGAGCAAATTAAGGCTGCAGAAATTATAGCTCCGGGATCTGAGCCTGGTGGATGTACAGATCATTGCGGCTTGCCCGGGTGCGGATGTGAAAACCATGACGAGCATGGCCTAGGCCACGATTGCCATTGCCATCCCGTTAACCTGGCGGAAGACATATTTGACACCATCACTATCCGGACCAAGCGAGTATTCAGCATTGAGGAGCTGGAGATGCGGGTATTGAATATGGAGCGCCAAGCCAAGGGAACTATCCTTCGGGCCAAAGGCATCGTCCGCGGCGTCGATGGCTATATAAATCTGCAATATCTTCCCGGAGATATCTGCATCACCAATTGCGCCGCCCACGGCGATATGGTGTGCATCATAGGCCGGAATCTGAATCGACAGGAGCTTTGTACCCTCTTGGGCGGAGAGTGATATTGTGGCGTTACCCGTTTATGTTGTTACCGGCTTTCTGGATGCCGGGAAAACGACATTTCTGAATAAGCTGCTGAACCGGCGTGACTGGCGCGAGACCAGGATAATCGTCGTCCAGTTTGAAACGGGTGAGGAGGAGTTCCATAGCCGCTATGATAACTGTGAGCATATCGCGTTTCCGAAAAAGATTTTGGAGCAGCAATCCCAGCAGATAGTGGAGCAAATCCGCGACCGCATACTAAGCGGGGAATTCGATGAGATTTGGATTGAGTGGAACGGTGTCGTCCCCTTTTCCCAGTTGCAGGCTTTGCTTTTGCATCCGCCCCTGCGCAGCCTGTGCCAGATCCAAAAAGTGATGCACATCGCGGACGCGATGAATATAGAAAATCTGCTGGGCCGGACGGGAAATGCTTTACCTGAGCAGATCGCCAGCAGCGATTTTGCCGTGGTGCGCAATGATGGATATTCGGCCAAGGCTTACAGCCGGGTTCGACGTCTCCTGCGAGGAATAAACCCCGGCGTTAAAATATATCAGGTAAATAGCGATCTTTATAAACAGCTTTTTGAAAAGAAAGAGCGCCCGGTCAAAAATTTTTTTCGCATAATCGTCTTGCTGATCATCCTTTATTTGATGGTCAAGCCGGTTTTAGAGATGCTGCAGATCCCGGTCAATACAATCGTCAACGTATTTCTGGGGATCATTCTGCAAGCCTTTCCGTTTTTGCTGATCGGCGTACTGCTTTCATCGGCAATTCAGATCTTTATCCCGCAAAGCGCTGTTGAACGCCGATTTCCTAAAACCATGGGCCTAGGAATGCTGGTGGCGATTATAGGCGGCTTCTGCTTTCCGGTTTGCGACTGCGCTTCCATTCCCGTTTTCAGAAGTTTGGTCAGAAAGGGCATCCCACTGGCGGCAGCCGTTACTTTTATGGCAGCGGCGCCGGTAATCAATCCGGTAGTCATTTTGTCCACCTACTACGCGTTTGGCGGCAATTGGGCGATTGTGGCGGGGCGCGTGGTCTTTGGCATTATAGCCGCCGTTATTATCGGGCTTACCTTTGTCGTTTGGGCGCCCCGGGGAAATGTATTGTCCGGAGGAGTACTCGACCGGCTTATGTGCAGTTGCGGTTGTTATCAGGATGCCGAATCAATCACCACTTTCAGGGAGAAGGCCGACTTGTTCATGCGTCATTCACAAGCGGAGTTTTTCAGTGTCGGAAAATATTTAGTGATCGGCACTTTTATCGCTTCCCTTTTTCAGGTCCTGGGAACCGGCATATTCACCGCTGCCCAGAGTGGCGCACAATTGGCGGTTTCTATTTTGATTATGATGGCGATGGCGTTTTCTTTATCCCTTTGCTCCTCCTCTGACGCCGCTGTAGCGCGCAGCTTCGCCAGCCAATTCCCACTGGGGGCGATTATGGGCTTCATGATATTTGGACCGATGATGGACATCAAAAACGTAATGATGCTTTCGGCGGGCTTTTCCAGGCCTTTTATCGTCAGGCTGTTATTCACGGCATTTATCGTATGCTTTGCCGTAGTCTTTATAGTTTTCGGTGGAGGAGGAACATGATATGCAGGCGAAGGCCAAAGCGTTTAATCCTCAGATTTTCCTGGAATTACTATGCTATTCGGTTTTTGCGGGCTTGATGCTTTATTTGCTGGACAGTGGGAAATACCTTTCCTATGTTACCCCCAGAATGGAACCTTATCTTTACTTTACGGCAATCGTTATGGGGATATGGGTTTTTATAGGGCTAGGCAGGCTGTTTCAGCCGCAGCATAAAATGCGCTCCGCTCATTGCTATGTGCTGGCGATTCCTATTTTGCTGCTGTTGCTTCCTCACAGCCCTCTGAGTACTTCTGATTTTTCCGCCAGCAACGGCGGGAGCGCTCTCTCCGGCCCGAATTCGTATAGTCCGGCTCCAAAGCAGGCTCCGTCAGCCGATTCCGGCTCTGACGATTCTGCTCCGGGCAGCACCGACCCTGCGGAAGATTTCTCCTCTGCAGCACCGGAATATACGGCTGATCTGCCCGGGTTAGATGTAAAGAACCAAAAAATCACCGTAGCCAATGATGATTTCAGCATATGGCTTTCAGAAATATACATGAATATGGAGAAATACAAAGGCTACACTGTCGTGATGACCGGCTTTGTCTTTAAAGACCATGAAATGATTGAACAAGATGAATTTGTACCCGCCCGTCTTATGATGTCGTGCTGCGTTGCAGACTTAGCGCCGGCCGGGTTGCTCTGTAAATATGATAAGGCTTCCGAGCTTAAAGCGGAGTCATGGGTAACGGTCGAGGGCACTCTTTCTATAGGGCAATATGAATATGACGGCGTGCAATATGACGAACCGCAGATTAATGTAAGAAAAATTATGCCTGCCGAGGCGGTGGAAGGCTATGTCTATCCCTATTGACCCCTATGGCCCGCAAGTGCTGTCTTCCTGAGCCAACCTCTTTTAATCAGTCTTTTTTTGTTTTAATATTAGCAGTAAAGTATTTTGCTTACTATAGATCTATCAAATACAGGAATATAGGGAGAAAAAATGCTGGAAATAATTAATAATTCTACTGACCCGTATTTTAATCTGGCTCTGGAAGATTATCTGCTTAACCGGGAAGATATCACCGAGGATATCTTTCTGCTCTGGCAGAATCGCCCGGTAGTAGTGGTCGGCAGGAACCAGAATACGGTGGAAGAAATAAACCAGGAATTTATCCGCAGCCGGAACGTGGAGGTGGTGCGGCGGATATCGGGAGGGGGCGCGGTTTATCATGACCTGGGGAACCTCAATTTTACCTTTATTGCCCATGAAGAGCCGGGCCTCAGCCTGGATTTTGCCCGTTATACCGCTCCGGTTATTGAAGCGCTTGCGATCATCGGCATTAAGGCCGAGAATCAGGGGCGCAATGATATCACCATCCAGGGCCGGAAATTTTCCGGCAATGCCCAGTGCCGGCTGCACGGGCGGGTCATGCATCATGGTACCATTCTCTTTGCCAGCGACCTGGAAGATATGCAGCAGGCTCTTAATGTCGACCCCGGCAAGATAATTTCCAAAGGGGTTAAATCGGTAAGGAGCAGAGTAACCAATATCAGTGAGCATCTGGCTGCGCCTTTGACTATGGCCGAATTCAAGGACATTCTCAGCCAGGCCATCAATAAAGACAGAAAATACCGGGAATTGAGCCCTGACGAGCGGTCGGCGGTGGAATCGCTGCGGGACAATAAGTTTCGCCGCTGGGAATGGGTATACGGCTTTTCACCGCCGTTTAATGTACGCAGATCTCAGCGCTTCGACTGGGGCAACATTGACTTCCGTTTTGAGGTTAAAAGGGGACTGGTGAAGGAATGCAAAATTTATGGCGATTTTTTTGCCAGCCGGGATGTAACCATTATTGAGCGGCAGCTTATCGGCTTACGCTATCAGAGCGAGGATATGCGTAAGGCTCTGGAATCCCAGGATCTTGCTTCCTTTATTCCTGCAGCCCAGCCGGATGAGATCATTGACCTGCTTTTACGAGGTTAAATATGGATATGCAGCTTTTGCAGGGTCGCACTTGGTGGTTGGATTTTCCCAGTGCGGTCGGCGTTTACGTTTTTCCTGACCATACCTGCTTACTGATTGACAGTGGGGCCAGTGAGGCTTTTGGCCGGCGGATACACAGGATAATGGATAAACGCGGTTATACGGTGCGGGCTTTATTCAATACCCATGCCCATGCAGACCATTGCGGCGGCAATCATTACCTGCAGGAGGCGACCGGTTGTCAAATCTATGCTTCTCCGCTGGAAGCCGTTTTCATGGAAAATCCCATACTGATACCCTATGGCCTCTATTCGGCCAGCCCGGTGAAGGCGCTGCAAAACAAGTTCCTTATGCCTCAGGCTTGCCGGGTGGATGCCCGGGTGGAGGCAGGGGAGCTCTTCATAAATGGGAGCGGATTTAAAGTGCTGGAGCTTCCCGGCCATAGTCTGGGCCACTTGGGTCTGATTACCCCTGACGGAGTCCTGTTCGCCGGCGACAGTCTTATAAGTAAAGATAAGCTGAGTAAATTCCCTTTTCTTTATCTGGCCGACGTGGAAAAACAATTGGATACCCTCAAGCGCTTGCGGGATATTAACAGCGGGAAGGTATTTTTAACCCATGGCGGTCTGCAGGACGATATTCCTGACTTGATTGCCGCTAACTGCAGGATGCTGACGGAGGTGCTTGAATGTGTCCGCGGACTTATAAATCAGCCCCGAACCCGGGAGGAAATGTTTCCTCTGCTGGTGGAACGGTTCCATTTGCCGGTAAACCGCAATCAGTATTTTCTTATCCTGGCTACCCTGTCGGCCTGCCTTTCTTACCTTTGCAACAGCAAACAGGCCCGGGTATATATAGATGATACCCGTCTTATTTTTACCTTGTCAGCAGGAGCCGGCCGTTGAACCACTTTTACCCAACCTGATTCCCAGTTGCCGGAAGGCTGCATCCAGGGGCTGTCAGTAACTAACTGCCTGTTTTCGCTTTGCGTCTTTTCTTTTTAACCGCCCCATCTTCACTCTGGGTCCGGTTTTCCTCAGCCAGTTTTACGCTGGCCTGCAGTGCTTCCATTAGGTCCACTACTTTGCCCCGATCATTTGCTGCCGGAGCATTGACCACTTCCTGGCCGGCTATTTTAGCGTCGATCAATTCCCGCAGAGCCTGGCGATATTCGTCATGGTATTTTTGCGGTTCAAAGTTTACCGACAGGTTCTCAATCAGGCTGATTGCCATTTTGACCTCGTTTTCGTGCAGCCGGGCACTTTCCAGGCCCGGATTGAGGCTGGCCGGGGAGCGGATTTCGTCGGGATAGAATATAGTTTCCATCAGGAGCACCCGGTCCTTAACCCGCAGTGCGGCTAAGGACTGCTTGGTGCGAATGATCACCCGGGCAATAGCTACCTTGCCGGTTTTATTCATGGCCTCAATTAAAAGTGCATAGGCCTTCTCACCCCCGGCGGCAGCTTCCAGATAATAACTTTTGTCGAAATATACCGGGTCCACCTGCTGTAAATCAACGAAGTCCAGAATGTCAATAGTTTTAGTGTTATCAAGGGGTATGCGTTCCAGATCCTCCTCATTTAAAACCACATAGTTTCCTTTCTGATATTCATACCCTCTGACAATTTCCTCACTGCTTATTTCCCGCTGGCAGCGGGGACAATACTTGTGATACTCAATCGGGGACATGCATTCCTGGTGCAGGTAGTTGAATTTGATGTCCTTATTTTCCGTAGCTACATACATTTTGACCGGGATATTCACCAGCCCGAAACTTACCGCGCCTTTCCAAAGCGTTCGCACTGTTATCATCACCTGCCTATGCAGAAATTTCTGTCTTTAGCTTTGCTTCTTTGGCAGGCTTTTATTCCCGCTGACACCGGCTGTATACTTTTTGCAGACCTTGATAAAAAGAGTATTTTGAGGTATATTTTAGCGGGGACTTATGTACCTGCCCCAAATATGAGTTTAAAGGGTGTTGCAAATGGGCAAATTACCTGATTATTTCGGAGTATCGGCTTTCGGTATTAAAATGGGGGTCATAGTACCGGGAAGCGATGTGGTGAATATGGCGTATGAATCACTGCTTAAATGCAATGAAGACGGGTTTTTGGATCACGGAGATACGATCTGTATAACCGAATCGGTTGTTGCCAGAGCTCAGAACAACTACGTTACGGTTAATGATATAGCTTCCCAGGTGCGTGAAAAACTTAAACTTAAGGCGGACAGTAAAATAGGGGTATTATTTCCCATACTGAGCCGAAACCGTTTTTCTATGATAATGAAAGGGCTGGCCGCAGCTGTTCCCGAAGGGCAGGTAGTGGTTCAGCTGTCTCATCCTGCCGATGAGGTGGGCAATCAGATCCTGCCTTATGATTTTGCTGAAAAGCTGGGGAAAAGCAATGGTGAAGTTATAAGCCTGGATGATATCGGAACCGAGCGCTTTCGGCATCCCATCACCGGGGTGGATTATATCGAACTATACCAGAAGGTTATCCGGGAACAGGCCCGGGGCAGTATCATATTCTTAAGCAATGACCCTTTGAAGATTTTGGAATATAAGCTGGACGGAATCATAGTCGCCAATATTCATAAAAGAGAAGAAACCAGACAAAAACTGGCAGCGCAGGGGCAGAACTGTATTACCCTGCAGGATCTCTGTAATGAAGGGATATCCTGGTCGGAGTGGGGATTGTTGGGAAGCAATATATCCTCAGGTGACAAACTGAAACTGGCCCCCCGGGAGGCTGACCTTATAGCGGAGAGGATTCAGGCTAAAGTACGGGAGGGCATGGGCAAGAATGTTGAAGTCATAGTCTATGGTGACGGCGCTTATTGCGATCCCTCCACCGGTATTTATGAACTGGCCGATCCTCAGCCCGCTTTTGGCATGACCGCGGGACTGCGGGGCAAGTATCGGGAAGGACTCAAATATAAATACCTGGTTGATAAAATGCTGGATGAAGGGGTAGGACTTGAAGCTATTGAAGGCAAGCTGGAGGAAAAGAAGAAGGAGAGTTTTGGCCGGAACGCATACGAAACGGAAGGAACCACTCCGCGCAAAGCGGAGGACCTCATTGCGAGTCTGGCCGACTTGGTAAGCGGTTCAGCCGACGCCGGAACTCCCCTGATTCTGGTCAAGGGCTTTCTGGGAAAGCAAAGCTAGCAGCCAGTTATAAGCAGGGTTTCAACCCTGCTTTTTAATTTA
>DHCD01000044.1:3321-23248 GCA_002398105.1 Syntrophomonas sp. UBA4911 | reverse complement strand
CCCAGATGCAGGCACGTAGAATTTATTCCGGCAGTTACATCCTTTAAACCGGCAGGTATTCCGCGTTTTTGTATGGAGGAAATAGTACTTCTGGTGGAAGAAATGGAAGCTATCCGCCTAAAGGATTATCTGGGTATGGAACAGGAAGAGTGCGCTCGGAAAATGCAGGTTTCCCGGCCTACCTTTCAACGCATTTTAATTGAAGGCAGGGCTAAAATTGCCGAAGCGCTTATTGCGGGTAAAGCCATACGTATTGAAGGGGGCGACTATTGTCTGGGGGAAAACCGGTGCCGCCGCCGGGAACGCCTAGGAAAAGAAATGAACGATTGTCCCTATTCCAGAATAGGAGCCCGGGGCGGTAACGATCAGCAAAGGAGCCCAGATCAAGAGGAAAATATTATTGCTGTCTGCTCGTCGGGAGATTCCATGGATAGTATGGTAGATGGGCATTTTGGCCGATGTCCTTATTTTATTCTCTGGGATGAAGAAACAAACGAACCTGGAGTATTAAACAATAAGGACATGGAGTTAAACCACGGAGCCGGTACCGGTTTAGCCCAGGCACTCCTCAATAAAGGAGTTGCAGCCCTGATATGCAGTCGGATCGGGCCCAAAGCTTTTACTGTTTTGAATAGGGCGGGGATCAAAATTTTCGGCAGTACCGAAGGGATAACAGTAGCAACGGCATTGGAAAAATACCGGGCAGGAGAGCTTGAACCCCTGGAATCAGCCAACAATTAAAAGGAGGAATACAATACAATTATGAGAATCGCATTAGCTTGTGATAGTGCGATAAGGAGGGGCCTATGGAGCTCCTGCTTTTTTTATATTAATATAATTAGTGTGCGATTAAGTTTATTTTCTCTCTGCCAGACAGCGGCAGCACCATAGTCTATGCGCATCAATTCTACAATATACCAAATAATTCGGAATATCATCTATTTTAAAGTAGGATAATGAAGGAAATCGAAACTAACTGTCGAAAAGATATTAGGGTAATAGTGTTAGGGTGATGATGTGATGAAAGAATACATACTTTATGTAATACTGATTTTTATTCCTATTGGCGGCCTTATGGTATATTTGTTGCGAAAGGAGGGCCTTCCGGGAAGATACATAAATATTATATTATGGCTGTCCCTGCTTATAATTTTATCTTTTCCTATAAGTATGGAAAAGTTAGGCAAATCAGTTGCGCTTATTATTTATCTATTGCTGCTGGCAGCTATGACCTGGTATCTGCTCAGGGCCAGAATCGGCAGATTGGCTTTGTCCATGGAGCCGGAGTTCTCTACGCCTACCAGGATTAATAGCGTAAATACGGCTTTTTTGGAAACCGCCCGGCCGCTGCCGGAAAACAATGATATCCGGCCGGAAGGGGCGAAACTTATTACCCTGGGAGAAGCCGAAGCAGCTATCAGTAATGAAAACGATGCCGGGGATGAAGTCAGAGCGGATGATATGGCCCCGGCGGAGAAAATCGGCAGTGCCGAAAACCCGGCTCCGGCTCCGGAAGAGCAAAGCGAGGAATTGCTGTTAATCCCGGAGAGAGTGAGAGAGGATGAGACTGCCGAATCGGCAGTAATGCCGGAAGACAGCCGACAATTGCCGGCGTCGGCAGAGGAACCGACCGCTGCCGCATCACCGGATGGGGTTGGGTATGAATTGAAGCCAGGCGCTGAACCGCACGAAACGGCTGATGAAGCAGACAAAGAAGCGGGGGTGGATCTATCGGAACGGCAGAGTCTTCTGGCAATTATTACTGGCGAAAGTCGGCCCAATGTCCAGGATGAAGCTGTACTTACCGATATCGCGTCCTTGCCGGCTGAGGAGCAGCCCGGCCACGCCGGTGACGGTGAACCGCTGATTCCGGGGTCAGCCGATGCGGCTTCCGGTTATGAAGGCGGGACCGATTATGAGCTGACGCAGGTAGAAGAAGCACCTGCGGTATTAGATATTGTTGCCGATGATACAGTAGAAACAGGGACCCCGGATCTGCCCGACCAGAAAACAGCAGACATCAATGCGGTTGCCGAAGAGCAGGTAATCAATCTCATTGATAATGCATTTGCCTGCCGCTCCGTTAACCTGGATGAAGCTGTCCGGTGCTTTGAAGAAGCTTGGCATTTAACCTCCGATTATGAGCTCAGATATCTGCTGACCGTGGAATTGGTTGAGATATTTAAGGAGAGCGGCGGGTACCAAAAAGCAGCGTCGATTCTGGACAGCTTTATTGCCCTGCCCGGGCATAAATCTGATATAATAAACGAAATCAGCCTTCAATTAGATTATATCAACTTGCTGGCAGCAGAGCTGGAGCGTCTGGGTATAGGTGATTTGCCCGTATCCAGGATACCTAGGTGGGTTCGCCTAAAAGTGGATGCGGAAATGAACCCCCGGGAGTATAGATGAAGGGAGAAGCGATAATGAAAAAAAGCCAGGAGATTATTGGCCTGCCTGTCTTTTCTATTGTGGACGGAAGAAAGATCGGACAGGTAAAAGATCTGGTGATTAATCCTGAAGAAGGAAAACTGGATTTTATTCTGGTCAGTAATGGAAGCTGGTACGTGGGGGCCAGGGTTCTGCCCTACAAGGCAGTTATGGGTATAGGCGAACATGCTGTGACTACTGAGAGCGAGCATCTTTTGTCCAATATAAATGATACCTCCAGTGCCAACACTTTATTGCAGCGCAACATAGAACTTAAGGGCAATCGGGTTTTAACCAACAGGGGAAATTTAATCGGAGTAATAAGTGAGTATGAAGTTGATGAGGCCAGCGGAAAAATAACCCGCCTGGAGTATAAGACGGCGCAGGATGAATCTAAGATTGATATAATTTCAGCAGGCGATGTGCTGACCTATGGAACTGATGTCATCTTTGTGAGAGAGAGAGAGGATAGCCCTGATCCCACCAGTGCGGAGCAGCCTGAGGATAGTGCTGCTAAAGCTTCCGGTGGGGAGACTGATGGAGCAGCTTTTTTTAAGCAGAGGCAGAGACAATTCCTGCTGGGGAAAAAACTGGTGCAGGATATTAAGGATGGAGCAGGCAACATACTGATTGCTGAAGGCACCGTAGTAACAGAGGATATTATAAATCTGGCCGAACAACATAACCGCTTTGTGGAGCTATCTCAGTGTGCCAAGTAGCATAACTGCAGGTGTAAAAATGGTAAACTCTAAAAAATATGTGGCTCGGATTGTTTTATTGCTGATAATGGCAGTAATGCTAACGCTTTTGCTTGCCTCCTTAGCCTTGGCTAAAAGAGATGCCAGGGTTTATCCTTCCAATATCACCGTGAGCGGAGTGGAACTGGGCGGATTAAGCCGTGATCAAGCCGGCCGGGTTCTGGCTGACCGGCTGCCAGCCGACTGCGGCACGCAATTGCTGCTTCAAACTCCCTCCCGCACCTTGAGCATACCGATAAACCAGGTGAATATAGCCTACGATATTCCCGCCACCCTCGCCAAAATTGATGTCGCCCTGCAGCCGGAGGGCATAGCGGGGATTTTCCAGCATAGTATTGCCCGCGGCAGCACCCGCAATATAGCTCCGGAAATTAAATGGAATGCAACTTTACTGCAGCAACGGTTAAGTGCGGTAAAACTTACTTACGATCAGCCGGCTATTAACGCCCGTATCCTCTACAACAACGATTATCTTGACTATATTGGCCATAAAAATGGCTATTCCATTGACATCGCCGCCAGTCTGGACCGTATCTGCGCCGTCCTGGAAAAAGGCTCTCTGGGACCTGTCCCTCTCGTTACCAGTGAGACTTATCCCCGGGTGAGGCTGGAAGACATAAAAGAGGTAAAGGATATACTGGGAATCGGGATGAAGAAAATAAACCAGCCGACGGCAGATTTTGACCCTTTGCTGGAGATATGCAACGGTTCCGTGGTGATACCGGGAGAAGAATTTTCTTTGCCTGAAACTATAGCTGCCAGGCATTTAAAGGTAAATAACTCGGCTCTGACCGTAGTGAATGATGTCCTGTACCGGACCTGTTCTCAAGCCGGCCTTAAGCCGGTTGGGCCCCGGACCAGTTTTATAAATAACCTTGAACACCCGGTTTTGATTACAGCGGTCATAGAAGGCAGCAACTTTATGGTTAAAATATATGGCTGCCAGACCGAAGCGGGCAAGGAAATAAAATTTATAACTGAAAAAGAGGAACTGGCTCCAGGGGTCGTAATGAAGGTAGACCAAAAACTATCACCGCCGCAGCAAATTGTTCTGCAGGAGGGCAAGAGCGGATACATTAAGCGCAGCTACCGGGTAGTAAAAGTTAATGGCCAGGAAATAGAAAAAAAACTTCTGGCCGAAGAGTTTACCCCCGGAAGGGATACCATAATAGCCGTAGGCCCGGGAACTATAAAAAAATAGTGGAAGCTCCGGGGTTCTCCGATCATATGCATGAAATCAGATAATAATGGCAACCTTTTTATTTAGAGGACTTATCTTCACGCTTATGTTATAATAAACCTGAATTTTTAATTCGTGGGCAGGAGGAATCATAATGGATGAATTAACCAAACAGGTAAGAATTGATATGCTCAGAACCGTGGTATGGACAGTCATTTCCTTGGCTGTGGCTGTAGCTGTAGTTTACATAGGCTGGTAGCCTGTAGAACTTAACTGGAAAGAGCAGGAGGGATATTTTTGGCACTGACCGAATTAAATGCGGATAACTGGGAACAGGAGGTAATGCAGTCAGAGCTTCCGGTTCTCGTTGATTTTTGGGCTCCCTGGTGCGGCCCTTGCAAAATGGTGGGACCGGTGATAGAAGTCTTGGCAGCGGAAAATGCCGGGAAATTAAATGTCGGCAAACTGAATGTTGATGAAAACAAAAGCATTGCTATCCAATACGGCGTTCGCGGTATACCCACATTAGCCTTTTTCAGGGGCGGGCAGGAGATAAAACGCATAGTGGGTGCCCAGGGCAAAGAACAACTGCAAAAAGTCATTGACTCGGTATTGGGGGAATAACCGGGGATATTTGTCCCCGGTTGCTGGCAAGTAGAAGCCGTCTTCAATTATGATTTTGGGGATGGCTTTGTTTTTTGGTTGACCATAGCCAGGAATTCTTTGATTTTCTTTTCATAGCCATTATCCCGGGCCTGGTAAAAACGGCTGCCTTGCAGCTCATCAGGGAGATAATTCTGCTTCACATAACCTCCGTAATCATGGGGGTATTTGTAGCCTTTACCTTTGCCCAGCAGCGTGCCGGCCCGGGAATGGGAAGTATCACCTAAGTGTGGAGGCACGCTTATTTTAGGACTGTTGCGTACCGCAGCTATAGCTTGGTCAATAGCTGTTTTACTGCTGTTGCTCTTGGGAGCGCTGGCTAAATAAATAGTAGCTTCAGCCAGGGGGATGCGTGCTTCCGGTAATCCCACAAATTCCACCGAGCGCGCCGCGGCTGTTGCCAGCGTAAGCGCGTAGGGGTCGGCCAGGCCTACATCTTCTGCGGCATGAACAATCAGCCGGCGGGCAATGAACTTGGGATCTTCCCCTCCTTCAAGCATTGCGGCCAGCCAGAACAGGGCGGCGTCAGGGTCGGAACCGCGTATGCTTTTTATAAAGGCGGAAATAGTGTCATAATGATAATCTCCGGTTTTATCGTATTTGAGCATGGGCTTTCCGGTAATCTGCTGCAACAATGGGGCATTAATATCTAAAGTGCCGCCCGGTTCGGCATAAGAATTAACCGCTGCTTCCAGTATATTCAGGGCCATACGGGCATCCCCCTTGACCAGACTGATGATAATCCCTATGGCGGCTTCGTCGATCCTGATATCGAAACTGCCCAAGCCGCGCTCTTCATCTCCCAGAGCCTCTTTAATTATGAGCCGGATAGCTTTTTCATCCAGCGCTTTCAGGACATAAAGCCGCAGACGGGAAAGTAAAGCATTATTCAGTTCGTAGAGAGGGTTTTCAGTGGTAGCCCCGATGAGCAGCAGGGTACCGTTTTCAACAAAGGGAAGCAGCACATCCTGCTGGCTTTTATTGAAGCGATGAATCTCATCTACAAACAGGATAGTTCGCTGCTGATAGAATTTAAAGCGCTCGGCGGCATCGGCGGCAATTTTCTTTATATCGCTGACTCCGCCGGTTACAGCCTGCAGTATTTCAAAATGGGAATTGGTCATACGCGCAATGATGCGGGCGATACTGGTTTTACCCGTACCGGGAGGGCCGAATAAAACCAGGGAATGGAGATCGTCTTTTTCTATAGCCCTTCTTAAAACCGAAGTCGGACCTACTATATGCTCTTGTCCCCGCACTTCATCCAAATTGCGAGGCCGCATCCGATAAGCCAGTGGGGCCGACTGCTGTCGATTTTTGTTTCCCTGAAAATCAAAAAGATTCATAAACTTGTCGGAACAGGGCGCCCCGGTTCCATCTCCTTATCTCGTAAACTCTTGCCGTAATTATAGAATAATTTGCCGCCGCATGCCATACCGGCTTGAAGCTGACCTGATTTGATGATATATATAGTTGGAAAAGATTCATAAGGAGATAGACCATTGAAAGTAGCAGTTCTCATGAGCGGCGGCGTTGACAGTACGGTAGCTGCGCTCTTATTAAAAGAACAGGGCCATGAGGTAACAGGTCTTACCATGATCAACTGGAATCCGGAGGTGGCGGTAAAAGCTGCTCAAGCGGCGGCATCAATGGGAATAAGGCATCTGACCGTAGATCTGCGTAAACCATTTCGGGAGAAAGTCATTGCTTATTTTACCGGGGTTTACGGGCAAGGCCGGACCCCCAATCCCTGTGTTGTGTGCAACCGCTGTATAAAATTCGGCAGCCTCCTTGAGTATGCCTTGGATAAGGGTTTTGAAAAAGTAGCCAGTGGGCATTATGCCCGGATTGAGTATGATGAGAATAGAAAACGATACCTCTTGCGCATGGCCCGGTATTTGCCTAAAGACCAAAGCTATTTCCTCTATGCTCTTAGTCAGGAGCAGTTAGGGCGGATTCTTTTCCCCCTGGGAGAAATGAGCAAGCCGGAAGTGATAGAGATTGCCTGCAGGCACAATTTTACAGCGGCGGGAAGCAAGGAAAGCCAGGAAATCTGTTTTATTGAAGGAGACTATCGCCATTTTCTGCAGGGGCGTTTGCACTATCAGCCTGGTTTGGTGGTGGACCTGCAGGGCAATGTACTGGGAGAGCATCAAGGCCTGCCTTTTTATACTGTGGGTCAGCGTAAAGGTTTGGGGATCAGCGGAGGGCGTCCTCTTTACGTGGTAGCCCTGGATTTTGAAAACAACCGGCTCATACTGGATGCTCAGGAGCATTTATGGGCTAAGACCCTGACGGCAGTTGATAATAGCTATATCTATTATGAAGGCCTGGAAGAGCCCCTGGCGGTACAGGCCCGCATACGTTACCGGGCCCCGTCTGCCCCTGCTTTGCTGTCACCAAGGGGCGACAGTGTCCTGCTTCATTTCGATAAACCCCAGCGTGCCATCACCCCGGGGCAATCCGTCGTCTATTATCTGGACGAATATGTCCTCGGCGGCGGAACCATTCAGAGTTGACAGTCTGAGGGTTCTTAAGTCATTTTGCCCTCTATTTTTAGCGACTGCATTTTTTTTTCCTACCGGGAAAACCTATCCTTATGAAGATAAGAAATATTAAAAATCTACCGGTGTTTGACCGGGAAAGCGCCCAGGTAATCGGCCGGGTGGAGAAAGCGGTGGTAGGGGATGATTACCGGCTGGCTTACCTGGTTATTGCCATGACCGAAGGTGAACCCGGCATGGTTTTACGTAAAGACATGGATATAGGGGAAGCGTCAATTACCATTAACAGCCGCCAAAGTATTAAATCTTATGTTGCCGGGGAAGAATTATCAATATATCAGAAAAAAATGGGCGACACTGTTTTTGACCAAGGGGGTAAGGAATTGGGGACAGTAAGTGATTTTATCCTCTCCCGGGACAATATGAAAATATGGGGGGTGGAAATATCCTCCGGCGCCATCAAGGATATATTGCAAGGACGGGAGGAAATCCCCCTGGAACAGGTTAACTGGAGTACTGCGGAAAGCGCCGTGCTATTTGATGAAGGGAGCGATGATAGTGATTATTAGGTGCCCGGTATGCCATGGCATGCAAATTGGAAAAGTTGGCAATGACCAGTATTACTGCTGGAATTGCTTCATGGAGTTCAATTTTAACAAAGGCAGGCTGAACCTCTATGAGGTAGCTGAAGACGGTACTCTGGTTTCTATAGACAAAACATCGGAGCTGATTTAAACCAAAGGAATCGTCCTTGTCCCTTATCATTAACTGAAACCGGGAGGTGATTGGTTGTGCGCGGATATTGGAGCGGGCTTTTTATGGGCGCCTTGGTGGGGGCTGCGGCCACCGCGTTTTATAATCGGCAACAGTTTAGACCCGCTGCCCGTCAGATCAAAGCCAGGTATAAAAGAACCGTGGATATAATTGATGACACTGCCAAAGAACTGAGCGCTCTGGTTGGGAAGCAGGAGTCCTGATGCAGGTAAATTCCCGCAAATTATCCCATTATTTTATATTTGCCGTTGCGCTCATAATCAGTGTCTATTTTCTCTACCTGGTAAGAGAAGTACTGCTTACCTTCTTTCTCGGAGCCCTCCTGGCCTACCTGCTTTTTCGCCCCGTAGCCTTCATTGAGAAAAAAGGATTGAAACGGGTGTGGTCTATTATCGCACTATACTTGGGGGTTGCTGTTATAGCGAGTATAATCCTGGTTCTGGCGGTACCGGGATTGGTAACGGAACTGAGCAAGCTGGCCGAACTCTATCCCCAGTATGCCCAACAGGCCCAGCAGATGGCGGGAAGATTAGATGAAATAAATGCCCCCGAGCAGTTGAACCAGGTTATAAATAAAAACCTGGGTAAAATTGAATCCTATATTTACCAGGCGCTCAACAGCTTCCTGAGCGGCTTTTATAATTTCCTGGGCAAAATCCTGGCTCTTATTTTCTCACCCATTCTGGCTTTTTATATCATGAATGACTGGGAAAAAATCAGGGAGAGTTTCCTTAACCTTTTCTCTCCCCGGGCTCGCCATGAGATTATTATGGTAAGCGGTCAGATTGATAATGTCCTCATAGAATTCATCAAGGGGCACCTGACCGTAGCTGCTTTTGTCGGTTGCGGGATAGGCATAGCAGCGGCTTTTATCGGGGTAAAGTTTCCCCTGCTGATTGGCATACTGTCTGGAATAACCAATCTGGTTCCTTATTTCGGCCCCATTCTGGGAGGCATCCCCGCCATCGCTTTAGCGGCGTCCGACTCTTTTCGACTGGCCTTGTATATGACCATAGCCATCGTAGTTATTCAGCAATTGGAGAGCAATCTTATCACCCCTAAGATAATGGGCGACAAACTGGGGCTGCATCCGCTGGTGATAGTCTTTGCCCTGCTGGCCGGGGGGAAGCTGCTGGGCATCTGGGGCATGCTCTTTGCCGTACCGGTAACTGCGGTATTGAAAGTAATTGTCGGATGGAGTTATTTAAAGCTGGTGGAATGACGAAGCAGCGCAGAAGAGCTTTATTGACAGAGGTGCTTTTATAAAAGAAAATAGACTAGAGTACTTTAAAGGGAAAGAGGAGGCCAAACCGTGTGGACAAGCGATAAAATCAGGAGCACCTTTTTGGAATATTTTGCCGCTAAAGGTCATAGTGTAGTGGAAAGCTCGTCTCTGGTACCAGTAAATGATCCCACCCTGCTGTTCAGCAATGCGGGTATGAACCAGTTTAAGGATGTATTCCTGGGAATAGATCGGCGCAGCTACCGCCGGGCAACGACAGCTCAAAAATGCGTACGGGCCGGAGGCAAACATAATGATCTGGATACGGTCGGAAGAACTGCCCGGCATCATACCTTCTTTGAAATGCTGGGTAATTTCTCTTTCGGCGATTATTTTAAGGCGGAGGCTATCCAATATGCCTGGGAATTTCTGACCGAAGTGGTGGGCTTACCTAAAGACCGGCTTTGGGTCACCATCTACCGGGACGATGATGAGGCTTACTCCTTGTGGCAGGAATTTACCGATGTAGATCCCCGGCGAATTTTGCGCCTGGATGAAAAAGATAATTTCTGGAGTATGGGGGATACCGGGCCTTGCGGTCCCTGCAGTGAAATCCACTATGACCGGGGAGAACAACATGCCTGCGGTCCTGATTGTGCCCTGGGAGCCTGCGACTGTGATCGCTGGCTGGAAGTGTGGAATTTGGTCTTTATGCAATATAACCGGGATGAAAACGGGCTTCTCGCCCCTTTGCCCCATCCCAGCATTGATACCGGCATGGGATTGGAAAGACTGGCTTCACTGCTGCAGGGGGTTGACAGCAATTTTGATACCGATCTGTTTATCCCCCTTTTAGCTAGGATTGAAAAGATCAGCGGCCAAAAATATGACCGGGGGGAAAAAGGATTCCCTTTCCGGGTTATAGCCGACCATAGCCGCGCCTGCACCTTTCTTATAGCCGACGGGGTGTTGCCTTCCAATGACGGCCGGGGCTATGTGCTGCGCCGGATATTGAGAAGGGCTTTGCGTTTCGGGCGCTTATTGGGAATAAATAAAGCCTTTCTTTACCAAAATGTAGATGTAGTCTGCTCTATCATGGGCCGGGCTTATCCGGAGCTCCTGGAGAAATCGGACTTCGTCAAAGAAGTCATAAAAATGGAGGAAGAACGTTTCCTGGCCACTCTCAGCGAAGGTTTAAAAAAGGTTGAGGATATTATGGAGCAGGCCCGGGAACAGGGCCGCAATGAAATAGAAGGGGAAGAAGCCTTCATGCTCTATGATACTTATGGGTTTCCCCTGGACTTAACCGAGGATATGGCCGAAGAAAACGGATTTACGGTGGATAAATCAGGTTTTGACTCCATGATGGAAGAACAGCGTCACCGTGCCCGTCAAGCCGGCAAGGGAGAGAACGCTTTTGCCCGCGACATTCAGATTGCCGAATTATTAAATAATACTCCGCCTACTTATTTCAGCGGTTATGAAAAACTGAAAGATACCGCTTCTCTGCTGGCTATAATCAAGGATGGCGAATTATATCGCCAAGCCGCCGATGATGAATTATTGCTTATTACCGCCAGTACCCCCTTCTATGCGGAAAGCGGAGGACAGGTGGCAGATAGCGGTATAATTATGGGTAAATCGGGCAAAATGCAGGTTGTGGATGTACAAAAGGTAGCCTCTTGGTTTGTTCATCGGGGTATTCTGCAGGGGAGTCTGCAGACAGGTGAAGAACTGCGGCTGGAGGTAAATCAGCAGCAGAGGCTGGCCACGGCCAGAAATCATACTGCCACTCACCTCCTGCATCGGGCTCTGCGTCAGGTGCTGGGAGAACACGCCCAGCAAAAAGGTTCCCTGGTTGATCCGGCACGATTGCGTTTTGATTTTTCCCATCTGGCATCACTGAGTGAGGATGAACTGGAAGCCATTGAAAACATAGTTAATCAGGCTATCTGGAATATGTATCCGGTTGCCACCGTAGTCACCGATATTGACCAGGCTCGGAAAATGGGGGCCATCGCTCTGTTTGGGGAAAAATACGGAGACCAGGTGCGGGTAGTACAGGTAGGAGAATTCAGTCAGGAATTTTGCGGTGGTACCCATATCAGAAACACGGCTCAGATAGGTTTATTCAAGATAATCAGTGAAGGCAGCATCGGCTCCGGCCTGCGCAGGATTGAAGCCTTGACCGGACCCTATGCCCTGGATTATCTTAAACAGGCCGAGTCTGAATTAAAAGCCCTGGCTGATACTCTGAAAGTATCTCCTAACGATATCCATCATAAAGTCGAGAATTTAGTCCATAATTTAAAGGATAGAGAAAAGGAGATAGAGCAGCTTAAAAGCCGCCTATCGCAGGCTGCCAGTTCTGATTTATTGCAAAAAGCGGACCGGATTAACGGAGCTCAGATCTTAATTGCCCGGGTAGAGGGGGTCGACGCTAATGCTTTGCGGCAGAACGCTGAAATGCTCAAGGATAAACTGGGCAGTTCGGTAGTGATGCTGGCTTCGGTTATAGAAGACAAGGTTCTTCTGGTCTGTTTTGTCAGTCCGGATCTTACGGCCCAGGGTCTTCATGCCGGTAAAATAGTAGGCGCCGCTGCTAAAGCCGCCGGAGGCGGAGGCGGAGGCAGGCCTGATATGGCGCAGGCGGGAGCGAAGGACAGCGGTAAGATAGACCAGGCTATGGCTGCAGCCCGCCAGATAATAGAAAAAAGCTTTTCATAATAGCTCGAAACTAGTAATATCAATAGTAGGAAGCTTTAAAGAGGGGGTGTTTATATGCCTCAGGTACCTGATGAAACCGTCAGCTTCAAAAAGGAACGTGACGACAGCGACAAAGTGCAGGCCATTTTACAGGCGGTTTATGCAGCCCTGGAGGAAAAGGGTTACAATCCTGTCCATCAGTTGGTGGGTTATATGATTTCCGGGGATCCGGCCTACATAACCAGTCATAACAATGCCCGCAACTTAATCTGCAAAGTAGACCGGGATGAAATACTGGAGATCCTTTTAAAAAACTACCTTCAGCAATAACACTAAAAGCCCCATGCTCAAAGTATGGGGCTGTTTTTACCTGTTTAAGGAGTTGCATTAATGAGAATAATGGGTTTAGATGTGGGAGAAAAGAGAATAGGTATAGCCATCAGTGATCCTATGGGCTGGACCGCTCAGGGCCATTCAGTGCTTCAGCGCACCGAACCGGAAGCGGATTTAAATAAGATACAGCAGATATGCCGGGACTATGAGGTGGAGAAGATAGTAGTAGGACTGCCCCGCAACATGGATGGAAGTATTGGGGCCAAAGCGCTGGAAGTGCAGGAATTTGGTACCGTGGTCAAGAATAGATTAGCCATTGCGGTAGAGTACTGGGATGAGCGCCTGAGTACCCGAAGTGCGGAAAGGATACTGATTGCAGCTGACCTATCTCGCCGCCGCCGTAAACAAGTTATTGATAAAATGGCGGCGGTGAACATTCTACAGGCTTACCTGGACCGTCTGGCCGCCGGTTCCAATGGAGTTTGACAAGGGTGGGCATTAATATTAGAATGACTTTAGTTTGCGGAAAGAGGTGTAAAGATGAGTAACGAAGAAGAGCTGTTTGATGACGAATTTTATACCCTGATACTGGTAGATGATGAAGGAGAGGAACATGAATTTGAACTCCTGGCCGAGCTGGAAATAGAGGATGAAGTCTACCGCGTACTTATGCCTATGGCGGGAGAGGAAGAAGACGAGGAAGAGGAAGAGGATGTAATAGTAATCCTGAAGGTAGTACACGATGATGAAGGCAACGAGCTCATGAGTGAAATTGAGGATGACGGCGAACTGGAAATGGTAGTTGCAGCCTGGCAGGAATTGGAGGACATAGAATCCTAGCCTTTTAACCCGAAAGAGCCCGCAGAGGCTCTTTTTTTTATTCGTCAAAATGTGAGTAATGCGGTAAAATGAATAAGTCCAGAGATTTTTCATTATATATCTACTAGATGACAAGCAGCAACAATTAACCTTCTGGGGGCAGCGTTATTGATTCAGGTAAAATGGAGATCATTTATCATATATGTGCTGGTTCTTTTCCTGGGTATCAGTGCAGCATTATTTTTATACTTTTACCAGGTATTTTATAAATCCCAGCATTTTTTGCCTGGTGTGCGTATTGCCGCCATAAACGTAGATGGTTACGATCAAAATGGCGCCGCCGATTTACTGACGGCAGAGTTTAATTATCTGTCTGATACCGGAATTTCATTTTATTGTCGTGATTACCAGTATGATACCAAACTGGGGGATCTGATTGATTCCCCCGACCCCAGGGAAATAGCGGTTGAAGTTTGGGAGCAGGAAAGGCAACGAAACCTGCTTTCCAAGCTGCTTAATCTGGATGGAGCTGAAACTATAGAATATCCGGTTAAAATTACCTATAATGCCAAAAAACTTGAAGACATGGGCAACGATTGGAAGAAACATTTGGAATCCGAATGTACCGACGCCCGGCTGGAAATGGACCCGGTAAAGGGATTGGTAGTAATACCGGCGAAAAAAGGTGTAAAGATCGACCTGGAGCCTACCCTGGCAGCCCTGCCGGGGGAATGGCGGCCGACGGAAAAGATCAATATTGAGATCCTCGTAAGCGAAGTGGAACCTAAAATCAAAGAACGCGATTTACAAGGGATGGGGGAAATAGCTTCCTTTACCACCTGGTACAATCCCGCCCAGATAGATCGCTCGCATAATGTAATTTTAGCTACCAGAGCCCTTAATACCACCATGGTTAATGCGGGCGAGGTGTTTTCCTTTAATAAAACGGTAGGCCCCCGACTCCCGGAAGGCGGTTACCGGGATGCCATGGTTATCGTGGGCGACAAATTTGAACAAGGCTTGGCGGGAGGAATATGCCAGGTTTCCTCCACTCTTTATAATGCCTGCTTGCTGGCGGGGTTAAAGATTACCGAGCGGCACAACCATAATCTGGCAGTCGCTTATGTACCGTTGGGCCAGGATGCAACCGTAGCCTACGGCAGCCAGGATTTTTGCTTCCGGAACAACCTGGGCGACCCCATTTACATATGGGCTCAGGCCGGCAACGGTAAAGTAATCATGACGATATATGGCAAAATGAAATACAAGCAAAAGATTCAGGTCAGCCATATAGTGGACCAGGTTATAGATTTTAAGGAAATCAGGGAAACTAAAGAGGATATGGCGCCTGGTACTGAAAAAGTGGAGCAGAACGGCAGTCCGGGTTATGTGGTAAGATCATTTCGCACCTTTTTCGGCAATGACGGCAGTGTCGTCCGGCAGGAACAACTGGCCCGGGACAGCTATCGCCCCTTAAGTCGTCTGGTTTATGTAGGACCGGTCACAGAGGATTTGCCGCCCGGCGGGGAGATGCCGGAAACGGAGGCTTCTCCTCCGGCAATCCCGGAAGAAAACCAAGGTGAAAGCGCAGAGACCGGCAGTGAGGTTGAAGTAAGGGATGCCTTATAGATTACTGGAGACAGAATATTTAGGCATCCAAACTCCAAGGCTTCTGCCTGCTATTTTCATATTTGGCTGCGGTCTTGCAGATCATGAAGTGGTGTTTGAAGAAATAGGCGCAGAACACAATAACTCTGCGCTAATCTGCGTCTAATTACTTAATAGGTGAAGAGGATATGATGGAAATAAAAATTAATCCGCCCCGCAAAAACAGAGGCCGTTTGCTGATTATATTTATTGTTTTACTGGCTCTGGGCGGGTTCTGCGGCACCAGATTCGCGAGCTCGCAATACTTGCCGGTAGATGCCGGCAATAAAACCCCGGTAGATGTTTTTATACCTGCGGAATCCAGCGCCCGCCAGGTGGCTGCGATTCTGGAAGAGCAGCAACTTATTCGCAGCCAGAGGGCCTTTCTGTCCTACTGTAGTAAAGAAAAACTGGATGTACAGTTGAAACCGGGACATTACTCTTTTAACCGCAGCCTGAGCCTGGCCCAGATAGCGCACAGTATTGCTGACGGGCAGGTAGTCAAAACCAAGGTAACGGTACCTGAAGGATATACCGTAAAAGAAATTGGCGCTATGCTGATGGAAAAAGGGGTGTGCACGGAAGAGTCGTGGCAGGAGGCGATAAAAGCAGACTATCCCTATGAGTTTTTAAAAGCTGTACCGGCTGGTAATGAATATCGACTGGAGGGTTTCCTGTTTCCGGATACATATTATATTGAAGAAAATACCAGCAGCCGGGAAATCGTGGATATGATGCTGAAAAACTTTGCCGCCATCTGGGACCGGGAATTTGCCGATCAGGCCCAGACCGAAAACATGAAGGTTTATGACACTATAATAGTGGCTTCATTAATTGAAGAAGAGGCTATGCACGATGATGAACGCGCTACCATATCCGGAGTCATTAAAAACCGGCTGCGGGACGGAATGTACCTGCAGCTTTGCCCCACCGTACTGTACTGTCTTGACCAGAAGAAAGCCGAGCTGACTAACGCCGATCTGGAGATAGATTCCCCCTATAATACCTATCGTAATCCGGGTCTGCCTCCCGGTCCCATTGCCAGTCCGGGCAAAGCCTCCATAGCAGCAGCCCTTAACCCGGAAGAACATTCATACTATTTCTATGTTTCCAAGGGGGACGGCAGCCATTACTTCTCCCGCACCTATGAGGAACATCTCCAGGCCATGGCCCGATACATAAAATAGCAGCCCGGAAGAATGCTAAAATCCTTCTGCTTAAAATTGTAATAACAGTATAAAACTACGCCGCCGGAAAATTTTTATTTCCGGAGCCCGGGAGGAATGGGATGAAACTGCCGGAACTGCTTATGCCAGCAGGCAATCTGGAAAAACTGAAAACCGCTATACTATTCGGAGCTGATGCCGTTTACCTGGGAGGCAAAGAATTCAGCCTGCGGGCTGCGGCTGATAATTTTACCCTGGAAGAAATAGGGGTGGGACTAACCTTTGCCCGCCAATATAACAAAAAAGTTTATGTAACCGTAAACATCCTGGCCCACAACCGGGATCTGAAAGAACTGCCTGCCTATCTGGAGAAACTGGAGGAAATGAAGGTAAGCGGGCTTATTGTGTCTGACCCGGGGGTTATAAACTTGGCCCGGCGCTATGCGCCTTCGCTTCCGCTTACCCTGAGCACCCAGGCCAGTGTGACCAACTATGAAGCCGCCGCTTTTTACTGCGGCCTGGGAGTCAGCCGCATTGTGCTGGCCCGTGAACTGAGTCTGGAGGAGATTCAGGAAATCAAACGGCGGGTCGCGGTGGAAATTGAGATGTTTATTCATGGGGCTATGTGCGTTTCCTACTCCGGCCGTTGCCTGCTCTCCCATTTTATGACCGGCAGGAGCGCCAACTCCGGTGCCTGTGCTCATCCTTGCCGCTACCGCTATGCCCTGCTGGAAGAAAAACGTCCCGGGCAATACTTCCCGCTGGAGGAAGATGGGCATGGAAGCTATATCTTAAACTCCCGTGACCTCTGCTTGCTGGAGTATTTGCCCCAGCTCATAGAAGCCGGGATTGATTCCTTCAAGGTAGAAGGGCGGATGAAGAGCCCGCTCTATGTGGCCAGTGCAGCTTCAGTCTACCGCCGGGCGATTGACCGTTATATGAGTGATAGACAAGAATTTTCATCGGAAGAGTTGGAAAATTGGATAGAGGAACTGGCCCAAACTGCCACCCGTCCCTTTACCAACGGATTCATTGCCGGAGAATCTCCTTTCCTGCAGGATAGCGATAAGCAGGAAAAGCAGACCCGAGCAGAATTCTGCGGCATCGTCCATGGTTACCATAAGAGTAGAAACATGCTGCGGATCGAACAGAGAGCCAACTTTGGCCCCGGCGACCCGCTGCAGCTGATGGTGCCGGGGGGGAAGACCCTCCCGCTGCAGCTTGAAGAACTATATGACGAAGAATTCAACCGGATTGACCGTGCCCGTCACGCCCGTCAAACTGTTTATATACCTTACCCCACACCCTTAAGCGCCTATACCATCCTCAGGCGGGCACAGGCGGCGCACATGGGGGGACGGTTCTCTTGTGCCCCGAAAGGAGAAAAAATATAATGCCGTCAGCCATCAGAGCCCAGGTTGCGCCGGAAAACATTGACCTGCTTACCCGCATAATAGAAGCTTATAACCATCTGGGTATTGTTTCTACCCTCGACCGTGGGCAAGGTCTGGTCATCATCCGCGGAACCGAAGACACCTGTCCGGAACTGGAAGAAATCATCGGGAATTTACCTTTCCCTTTATTGCTGGAATAAGTGCGGGGTACTGTCCCCGGGTTTATATGAGAATATGGTATAACTGACCCCGGCAGAGTCCAAGATAATAACAGGGCTTAGGCAAAGGGGTTTTTTTTAATGGCGCATAAACGGGTTTTTATATTAATGATTTTTTTTCTCTTAGCCGCCGCCGGTTTGCTGGCTAAACTGGGATATTACCAGATTATAAAAGGACAGGATATTGCCCGTCAGGCGGTAGTAATGCGCAGCCGGCAGGTGGAACTGAAAGAATACAGCCGGGGGGATATACTGGATCGCAATCTCTTGCCTATAACCGGTACCCGGACCGAAACTGCCGTCTATTGCCTGCCCCAGGAAATGAGCCGAAATCGTCTCCCGGACAGCAGTACATCAGGACAGCCGGCAGTTAAATCAGAAGAGCAGAACCTCATTCAGGCCGCCCGACTATTATCCGAGGTCAGCGGCGGCAAGACCAGCCAGCAGTTATATAGCGAATTAAAACAAGCGGTAAAATCCGGAAAGCCTTTTGTCCGTATCGCCTCCAACCTTACCCCGGAGCAGACTGCTCGTATAAATTCTTCCCAGCTCACCGGGGTAGTGGTGGCTCCGGTGATAAAGCGCTACCCGGAGCATGGTTTTATGTCTCATCTGCTGGGTTATAGCAGTGGAGGAGCAGACAATAAAGGAATAACCGGGTTGGAGAAGTGCTATGATAATATTCTCGGCGCCAATACCGGTTCCCAGGCATTGACGTCAATCCTGGATGCCCGGGGGATAGCTATCCAGGGCTTAATGTTTAAACTGCGCAACCAGCAGGAACAATATCAGGGCACCGTAGTTTTGACCATAGATAAAAGGATACAGGAAGCAGTGGAACAGGCTCTGGATGAGCGGATAAAAAGCGGAGCCGCGGTAGTGATGGATGTAAACAGCAAGGAAGTCCTGGCCATGGCCAGCCGTCCCGCTTTTAATCCTTATGAAGTTGAAAAAATCGTGGAAGACGATGAAACCGGCAGCCTCAACAATCGAGCCCTGATGGCCTATCCTCCCGGCTCAATTTTTAAGATACTGGTGGCAGCGGCAGCCTTGGAGGAAAAACTGGTCACCCTGGAGGAACGCTTCAACTGTCAGGGAGAATACGTATTCAACGATCAAGTGTCCATACCCTGCCTGAGGGAAGAGGGACACGGTGACATTAGCTTTGCCGAAGCTTTCGCCTTATCCTGCAACCCCAGCTTTATTGCCACCGGACTCAGGCTGCACCGTGAAGGTTTGCTGCGATTTGCCGACCGCCTGCATTTGACCGATGAAAGACTTCTGGGTTATGGTGAATACAAGGCCGGTTCTCATATTACGATTGAGAATGCCGATCCGGCTGTCGGCAATGCCAGCCTGGGTCAAAAGGGGGTGATGCTCACCCCTTTGCAAATATGCAATATGGTAGCTACCATAGCCGATGACGGCCGTTATGCCTCGCCGGTACTGGTGCGGTTTACCGTTGACCGGGAAGGAAACAGACAAATGCTGACCCGGCCCGATAAAGAACAGGTTCTCAGCCCGGAAACCGCCCGCACCGTACAGCAACTCATGGAAAAAGTAGTAACCGCAGGAACCGGTAGAAATGCCGCCCTGTCTGAGATAAAGGTAGCAGGCAAGACTGCCACCAGCCAGACCGGCAACTATAGGCCCAATGGGGAGGAGATACTCAATACCTGGTTTGCCGGCTATTTCCCCGCGGAGAATCCTCGCTGGGCCATCGTGGTCCTGGCTGAAGGAGGCAAATCCGGGGCTGAAAACGCCGCCCCGGTATTTAAAGCCATCACCCAGCAGATGCTGATGTATGGAGCCGGCAGTCTGCCTCCATACTCCGGGTCTGACTAATAAGATTCAGGGCCGCACCCATCTTCAGCAGCATAACCGCTGCTTCCGCCCGGGTGGCGTTATCCCGGGGGGCAAACCGGTTATTATTCCTGTCCCGGATTATTTTCCCTATACTTCATATTGATCTTTACATGCTAAGTTTAATGCGTATGAGTTACAGCTTGTTCAGGTTAAAGAAACCACCCCACTCCCCCAATATTTCTATGATCTCTACTTTATAACAGGGAATATCCGTAAATGCAAGGTTCAAATCCATGTCCGGGAACCA
>DHCD01000044.1:0-3063 GCA_002398105.1 Syntrophomonas sp. UBA4911 | reverse complement strand
AATAAAGGTCAATGAAGGTGGTGCCATTGGAAATAACCGAAGGAAATTTTATTGAACAATTGAAAAAGAGGAACGAGAAGGCTCTTGAATATGTTATCGACCATTACGCCTGGATTCTCAAAACAGTCATCAAAAAGCATCTGGTTTACCTTCCCAATTATTATGAGGAATGTGTGAATGATTGTTTATGGGCTATCTGGGAAAATATTGGCTACTATGACCCGGAAAAATCCAGCTTTAAAAATTGGGTAGGAGGGATAGCCAAATACAAATCCATAAATTATGCCAGAAAATATTTAAGGGACTTAGAAAATGAACCCATTGAAAACACAGTTATCCCCGCAGATGATGAGGCCATCCGGGAAATCCTGAACCGGGAAGTAAGCAGCGAAACCGAAAAGATGCTCTGCCGTTTAGCGCCGGAAGACCGGGAAATCTTTATAAAACTATACCTGGAAGAACAAAGTATGGACGAAATATCCAGCACTATGGGACTGACCAAACCTGTCCTATATAACAGGATTTCCAGAGGCAAAAAGAAAATACGGGAAGCCGTCGGTATAAAAGGAGGTCCGCATAATGAAAGAATCTAAAAATATTTACGAACTTTTAAATCATATGAATATTAACCTGGAAGACTATGAACCCGAGGATTTAAATGATATGGAAAAACAGAGCTTAAAAAGTAGGTTTAGAAAGTCGGGCAGGAGAAGAATTAACTTTAAAAAAATTGGCGCCATTGCGGCCATGGCCGTTTTAACTTTAGGCTTTTTCAGCCAAACCAACCTGGGGGCAAATGTCTATGCCGCCGCAGAATCAAAGATTGCAGAGATTTCTTATTCAATTGGGAAAACCATGGGAATTGAAAGGGACATTGCCCCCTATGCCAAGGTAGTGAACCAAACCGTCGAGGACAATGGAGTAGAAGTGAAATTAAGCGATGTTATCATGGATAAAGATGAAATAATCTTTTCCATACTTGTCAATATGAATAAACCGGTAGACGGATTTAGATTTAACGATCAGATTTTTATCAACGGCCGCAAGCTGACTAATTACGGCGCAACCGGCAGTTCCGGAGCAATTGATAATTCTGACACCGTATTTTATCTTACCAGTGCGGTCGACGCTAAGGGAATTGAGCTAAGTGACGATATAGATATGAAAATCGTACTGAGCGATTTAAATTATTATGCCGATGGTTCGGAAAAAAGTATGAAAGGGAAATGGGAATTTGAATTTACGGCTAATGGTAAAGAACTAATGGCGAATACTCAAGTATTTCCCCTGGATTATTCGTTCAGTATAGATAATCAAAGCTATATGCTGGAGGAATTTAGATGCAACCCGGTAAATCAAAAGATATTCGGCAAAATAAAAGGTAAATCAAAATTCAGTTATACAGTTGATTTAAGGGGGCACGATAATTCAGGCAATGAAGTTGTATTCTTCTTAACCAGTGTATCCGGTGAAGATTTAGTATTTAAATACGAAAATATCCAGGGAGATTTATCGGATAAAATAACTTCCCTTACCCTGACGCCTTATGCGGCCCAACTGCCCGAAAAAAGCGGCAAAATGAGCAATGATTATAAGCAGGTGGGTGAAGCGTTCACTATTTTATTAAATGACTGATGAGGTAATTCAGATGGTATTAAGCGGGAGAGGCTTGACTAACCTTAGAGTCTGAGAATTTGCACAATCTTTTAGCGGAGGCCGGCAGTAAACGATAAGGGGCTTCGGTTTTATGACCCAAGCCCCTTATCGTTATTTTCTGCCGCTAAATTGAGTTTGAATATTTCAGAGGATTCCATGTCTCTATTGGCTTCAGTATCCTAATTCCTGCTTATGAACATTTCAGTAGGTCACTATTAATGTACATTTGCGTACTTATATGTAGAAAAATAGCTAATTTATAGATATCATAGGCAGGAAATGCCTCGGCAATCGTCGAATCCAATATAAATCCCTATAATTTCAAAACAGTAATAGGAAAACAGGCCAGTTTTATGACGGCATGCGATCATTTGGTGCGGATATTATTCATCGCTGATTTTGTATCTCAGGTAGCGCCTTTTAATGTTATAAACAACTTTAGAGCGGCGCCGACAAGATGTATTTCTGTTAAGAATATTCAAGTCGGGGGATGAGAATTTGCATAATAAGGTAACGCAGGTTACTATTGCCGGAATTTTGCATGATATTGGCAAGGTATTGCATCGGGGGGACCAGGCTGACGGTCGTGCCCACAGCATTTCAGGTCGGGACTGGATCAATAAATATACGGATGACAGCGTGATTCTTGACTGTATTCGCTATCATCATCACCAGGATCTGGCCGGAGCAGGTCTGGAATCAAAGCACCCGGCTTATGCGGTTTATCTGGCCGACAATATCGCTTCCGGACTTGACCGGCGTGAGATTGAGGGCGAAGGCGCTAAAGGCTTTGATAAAAAAAGGCCGCAGGAATCCATCTACAACCTGTTGAATAATGCCGATGGAAAAGCAGCCTATCGGGTTTCTGCAATCAATGCGAAGATAAATTATCCACAGGATTTAAACTCATATAATCCTGCTTCCGCTTATAATGAGATTATTTTCGGCCTGAGCGAGGGACTGCGCGGCATCAACTTTCAGGCCAGTTATGTCAATTCCTTGTTGGAGCTTGGCGAAGCCTACCTTTCCTATGTTCCTTCATCTACTTACCTGGGAGAAGTTGCTGATATTTCCCTGTTTGACCATTCCAAACTGACCGCCGCTCTGGCGGCCTGTATAGTTCTCTATTTGAGTAGCCGGGGTCGGGATGATTATCAGCGGGAACTTTTCCGGGACCGGCACAGTTTTTATGGAGAAAAGGCTTTTTGCCTGTTTTCCTGCGATATCTCCGGTATTCAGCAGTTCATCTATACCATCTCTTCCAAGGGCGCCTTGAAGGGGCTGCGCTCACGTTCATTTTACTTGGAACTGCTGCTGGAACATCTGGTCGATGAAATCCTTGCCGAATGCGGGCTTTACCGTTGCAATCTTCTTTATGCCGGCGGCGGGCACGCCTATATTTTACTG
>DHCD01000017.1:9504-9637 GCA_002398105.1 Syntrophomonas sp. UBA4911 | reverse complement strand
CCACCCTGGTGCCGGTCCGGGTTATCGCCGAGGAATTAGGCGCCGAAGTCGACTGGAATAATCAAGACCGCACCATTGTAATTAAAGACGGCGCCAAGCAGATACAGCTGAGTATCGGCAGCAAACAGGCCTC
>DHCD01000017.1:8891-9216 GCA_002398105.1 Syntrophomonas sp. UBA4911 | reverse complement strand
ACTATGGTCCCGCTGCGCTTCATCGCCGAAGAGCTGGGCTTAACGGTAAACTGGGATAATGCCCAACGCATCATCTCCCTGACCGGCAGCAGCGATAAAGAAGCAACCGGCAGTACCGAACTGAACGATTACTCCATTTCCACTAATAACAGTAAAGAAGCGGATCTATACCTTGATACCAACAGCACCGCCAGGAAGCCGCAGTTAAAGGTGCTGGGGTCAAATGACCCGGTATTCAAAGGGGAAAACCAGGTGCAGGATCCCAGCCTGGGCGAATACCGTCTGGAAATACTCTTCAGCGATATCCGGGCCAGCGCCGCCCTTC
>DHCD01000017.1:521-8618 GCA_002398105.1 Syntrophomonas sp. UBA4911 | reverse complement strand
CCCAGAGCCGAGCTTATTACTAATGACAACGGATTCTTTATCAAGCTGTTAAGCGAAGACATACAGGACGGACTTAAAGTCAGCAGTAAAAATATTGAAGACAGCGATGAAACTTTCCAGTTGCAATTAAGCATTCCGCAGCTGGAAGGCCTGCAGGACCAACAGCTGCAGGACAGTATAAATAAAGCTTTTGAAAACCAGGCTTTGCAGTTCCAAGAGGAAACCTTTAAAGATCTGGACGAATATGTGGAGGCGGCTGAAAAGCAGGGCTGGCCCATCAGAGCCTATAACGCTATGACCAGTTACCGGGTGACTTACAGCAAAAACGATCTGCTCAGCCTGTATGTAGACTACTACAGTTATACCGGCGGCGCCCACGGCTTCACTAACCGGGTCTCCTCCAATATCGACCTTAAAACCGGTAAAGAACTGCAGTTAAAAGATTTATTCAAAGCCGGAGTCGATTACCAGAAAATTCTAAACCAGGAAATTAAGCGCCAGATGCAGCTTGAGCCGGACAAATATTTTCCCGAAACCTTAACCCAATGGCCGGGGATCTCGGAAAACCAGTCCTGCTACATTGAAGACGGCAATCTGGTAGTGTACTTTTCTCTCTACGAACTCGCCCCTTATGCGGCTGGCATTCCCCAGTTCGAAATTCCGCTGGCCTCCCTGGAGCTGAATCTGTAAAACCGGAGACTTAAGGATATCGGCATTGAATGATTTGAGCTCTAGATATTATACAGCGGGGTTAATCCCCGCTGTCTTTTATCATCTTTTCATAGCTGTTGGACACCTTAGTACATGGGAATCCATTTAAACAATCTCAATACTTATTGTTAAGATGCCTGAATATAACAACACCTGCAATATACTGAAAAACTAGATACCCTCCTAAATACAAGATTATAAGTTTATAGTTTGTGATTACTTCCAGATTTCCCAATATTGAAAAAAGTACTATAAAAAAACTAGTGACCGCTAAGCCCAATAAATAAGCATATCTTCCCGATTTGTCTCTCAACTTTTCTTTTCGTTCGTCATGTAATTCTATATTTTCATTTTCCAATCGCTCGGCGTACCTGTTCTTGTTTTTTGGTGAAGTCCAATAAAAATATTTGTTTACTATCACAATCCCGGGCACAATAAAGGCGCCTGCAAATCCAAATAATAAGCTGTCTAATTTGGTATCAAACATCAATGCTATAATCAGGCAAATAGCACCGCTTAGCATATACAATATGCCTATTAAAAGATTATTTTTTTTCATTCGTCTTACTCCTCTCATATATGAAAATCTCTTCTATGGATTTCTCAAAAAAATCTGCTATGATAAATGCCAATTCCAAAGACGGATTATATTTCCCATTCTCAATAGAACTGACAGTTTGCCTTGAAACGCGAATTGCTTTTGCAAATTCCTCCTGATTCAGCCCCCGCTCCTTTCTCAACTGTTCGACTCTGTTTTTCAAGAAAACACCTCCTAACGTTATGACAAGTTTCCTTTACATTGTAACGCATCAAAACAGTTTTGACAAGTTTCCTTTACATTTTTTAAAAATTCACATTACAGACTAGAAGGGAGTGAAAGCCAAAGGATTGATACCGGTTTTTTAGTAAGTTATACTGTAAACTAAAATTTTCCCCGCTAATATGCAGAACTCTCAAATAAATCTCCAGTTATAAAATCTTCGATATCCTAGTATTTAAGTAAACATACTGTTATACTTAATATAATCTTATTTGATTGGCGTTGACCAGAAAACCGGAGACCTGGTGGCATTAAAATTGCCTTCGATTCGATCAATCACCTGTTCCTGATCAGCCAGATGATAATCCCCGGTTCGAACTACCGGAACATCGGAATCGGCCGGGAAAAAGGAGAAGCCGTTGCCGAAGGACAGGCCGCCAGCCGCCTGGCGGCGATAAACTGCCTGGCGGTTCTAAAAAGCTGCCTGGATAGCTGGGATTCCTTAGTACAAATTGTTAAAATAACCGGCTATATTCAATCTGAGCAAGACTTTCACGACCAGGCCCTGGTTCTAAATATCTCTCCTTTGTCCTGAATTGATTGGTCTGGGCTCGGCCCGGCAATATTAGGGAGGTTTTCATTATGGTACTCAAATCGAACATTTTAAGGACTTTAAATCCGAATCCATCAATGACTGCGGAACAGCGGAAGCTTTATCAAAATCCGGAGGCGGTCCGAAAAATCCTTAAGGACACCCAAACCATCGCCGTAGTCGGACTGTCGGCGAAGCCGTACAAGGCCAGCTATTCGGTGGCAAACTACATGCACGCCGCAGGTTACAGGATTATACCGGTCAATCCCCAGGTAGACCGGGTACTGGGTGAAAAATCTTATCCGAGCCTGTCCGACATTCCCGAGCATATTGATTTAGTCGACATATTCAGACCCCCGGCCGATTGCCTGGACATTGTCAAAGAGGCCATTGCCTGCAAAGCCGGCGCGGTTTGGCTGCAGCTCGAGATAATAAGCCCGGAAGCCGCAGAACTGGCCAAACAGGCCGGAATGCCGGCCATAATGGACCTCTGCTTTAAGATTGAGCACCGGCGTTACCAAGACGAATTGGATTAAAATGAGCATCAGCAGTAAAAAACGCCTGACCTTTTTTCTGGATCAGATTTTTCCGGCCCCTCGTTGCAGCGTTGTTTTAAGTATCCAGTTCATAGTAGTACAGCTTATTATTGTCTGTGTCGTAAAGGGCGATGGTAAAATTCAGGGAAGCGCGGCTTAAAAGTTCCGTATCGTCTTTCGGGTTGTTACTTTCGCTATGCCTGTCATAAAAATAGTAATAGCCGTGTTCAATCGGGGGAATGATGGACGCTCCCTTATCGTCTGTGAGGTATGGGCCGTATTGGGCATCCCCGTCAACCCTGCCATATACAACGGTCTGTAGGTTATCCGATAGCGGAAACGCGCACCAGTCACTGTTATCCGTCATAGTGTCGGACAAAGCAGCACCCGAATCATCATCAAAGCTGATTTTTACATAAGTATCCCCGTCGCCATGAAAACCACCATGCGTATCTTCGCTTGAAAGGACCGTTCCACCCGCCAGATCAATTCCAAGCGTTCTTGAAATATAACTAATATCATTTGTTTCGCTGCCCGAGGGACATCCCGCAAGGCAGCCTATCAGCAGGACGGCACCTGTGATGCAAGATATTTTCTTTAACACGTTTTTCATTCTAAACATAGTTTCTTTTCCTTCAAAATATAGTTTCAGCTATGTCCGGTCATCAGGAGCCTCTCCCGATTCACTTTTCTTTGTCCTCCTGTATTCCAGGATATCTCCGGGCTGGCAGTCCAGCGCGGCGCACAGCTTCGCCAAGGTTGAAATTTTCAACGCCTTCGCCTTGCCGTTTTTCAGAATAGAAATATTGGTGATTGTTATGCCGACCCGTTCCGCCAGCTCCGTGACGCTCATTTTACGCTTGGCAAGCATGACGTCGATATTGAAAATGATCTCGTTCCCCATGTTCCTCTCCTTATATCGTCAGGTCGCTCTGTTCCTGAAGCTCCGCAGCTTTTCTTACAAGGTGGGACAGCGCGGCGGAAACAGCGGAGATTGCGATCCCGACTACTAACACGATTAGAGACATCAGCACAATTCCCGGATGGTTCATGTCGAGAAGCAAATACACGATGTTCATCACAAAGAAAAAACCAGTGTCGGCCGCAGCCAATACCGCGATCCGTTTTAGCAGTTTTGCATTCTCCAGAGAAAAAGAGCGATCCATTCCGACGTTTCTGGCAATCCGCCACCCAAACGCCAGCACAGCATAGCAAGGAACCCCCGTAACCCAAATCAGAATCATCCATGGCAGGTAGCAATACGCAAATTCCGGATATTCCGAGAGCAGCATTTTACCGAAGGACGGGATTACCCAAGTGTAGACAAGCAGTCCGCATAAGCCAACAACGATGATAATCCACTTCAACCATTTTGACAGTGAAGGCTGACTCACAGGCAAGACCTTCTTTCCGGTACATTTCTGTACCAACTGCCCATCATTATAGTCGAGCGTTATTCGTATGTCAATTAATATTTATCGTGATACGATAAATTAGCAATGGCGGCCCGACATTTGCCGAGCCGTTATCTACATAATAATGACCGCCGGATCTCTTTTTTAATTATTTTAATTTAATTCTTCAATATGTTAATATTTAAATTGACATTATTAAATTATTGATTAATATTAATAGTATAAATCAAACTATTAAAAAAGGGGTGGCGATTATGCCCTATCAAGCTCCAGGTAAATGTCCCATATGCGGCCAGGAATTGCTGGTAAGCCGGCTAAGCTGCCGCCAGTGCGGCACCAACTTGGACGGTGAATTCAAAACCTGCAAGTTCTGCCAGCTTCCCGCTGAACAGGTCGAGTTTGTGGAAATTTTTCTTAAATGCCGCGGCAATATAAAAGAAGTGGAAAAAGAACTGGGCATTTCCTACCCCACCGTGCGCAGCCGGTTGGAAGGAGTTATCCAGGCCCTCGGTTTTCGCAGCGAGAGAATTGACGCGCGGGAAGCGCCGGGTGAAATACGGATGGATATACTGGAGGCCCTGGAAAAAGGAGAAATCGGGTCCCAGGCAGCCCTGGAACAGTTGAAGAAGCTCAAGAAATAGGAAAGAGAAAGGAGCAGCGATTATGAACCAGGAAAGACTTAAAATACTGGAAATGATTCAGGAAGGAAAAATCAGCGCCGGGGAAGGCTATCATTTATTGCAGGCTTTGGAGGAAGAGGTCAAAACAGATCGGGGATCGTCCCCTCCCGGCGGCCGGGATAAATATTTCCGGGTCAAGGTCGACGGTGACAAGACCAAAGTCAATGTTAACATTCCTATGCGCCTGGTGAAAGTAGCTTCAAAGTTTGTCAGCGTAGGTATGAACTTCATTCCCGAACAAGCGCGCAGCGAAATGGATAAACACGGGGTCGACCTGTCGCAGATTGATTTTAACGAACTGGTGGACCTTATTGATCAAGGATTGGTGGACGGCAAGCTGGTGGATGTGCAAGTGCAGGATCCCCAGGAAGGACTGATGATAGTGGAGGTTTATGTTGAATAAACGGCCTAACTTCTTTCTTATCATAAGATTTCGCGCCCTTCCCCGGATGGGAATAATCTTCCCTTTGCTGCTTCCTGTCCTGGAAGAAACCATTGAAGAATTGGCCGACTTGATTTCATGTTTTAAATGGGCTGGCCGCTCCGGTTCAGGCTGGGCGGCCGCTCTTTCAGGATTAATGCAATTGAGTCTGGAAACCATCCGGGAGATAAGGGCTTTGGGTCCTTGCCAGCTGGTTCAGGTTGAAACAGCTCAGGTGCGGGTCTCGGTCGATCTGAAATAAGCAGTTCGACCGTGCCGGAGCTGGTTCTAATTATAAGGAGATGCGGCCATGCGGAAATTCATTTTTATAGTTTTTGCCAACTTTCTGGCCCTATATATGGCAAGCTTACTGTTCCCTTCAATACAATGGGAATCTCTATGGTTCATGGGGGAAGCGGCCCTCTTGCTCACTTTACTTAACTGGTTCCTGCGCCCGCTGCTCATGCTCATTGCCCTGCCCTTGAACATAATCAGCCTGGGCCTCTTTGTCCCGGTCATCAATGCCTGGATGATTATGCTGACCAGTTCGCTGCTCCAAGGGGCTCAGGGGATGGGCTTCTGGATCGCTCTGGCGACAGCGGTGCTGGTGATAGTCTTAAACGCGGCCGCCAAAAGACTTGATCGCAATATCGTTTAAAAAGATTTTGGGGACACAGGGGGAGGCTTCGCCATTGAAATTTTTCAATCTTTCCCCACTTTTTATATGTCCGGGATGTTGGGAAATACAACTTTTCTGCCGTTTAGGATACATTCAAAAGGACTCCAGCTGGTTAAATCCGCTATGTATTCGCGCTTGGAAAAAGTCATAGAGCCCACCTTAAAAGGACTCATAATTGCGGTTCGGTTTAAAAATCGTTTTTTTTAAATTTGGGATTTATATATTCTTTAAAACTTATCAGCCTGTGGGTCCCCTCTTTCTCCAGCCCCCTTTTATACTCGGCTTCATTTAACACAGCTCCGTTGATGGCAGGAATAAGAGATTCAAATTGTTGCCGGGTTTTTATCTCCTCAGTTATAATTTCATATTTTCTTTCCCAGGTGTCCCCCAGCAGCGAATGAAACCATTCCTTTTTTGGAGTTATAAGTTGTTCAGGAGTCAGCATTGCAGCTTCTTCAAGATGGCGGGAATCAAAGCCGACAAATTCTCTGAAACGGGCTGCGATGGAACTATCAGCGTCTATTCCGGCGGACGCATCCTTTATAAAGGGTTCCAACTGCCAATCTTCAGGCCCTACGCATCCAATCAGGGTCCATTTTTCAATGAAATCAATAAAGCTATTACCTAATCTGTATCCGTGCATTTTATCCATTTCGTGACTTAGGTAGGTGACAGGCGCATCCGGGGTATTCATATCAATCAGCAGGTAATCTCCATTGGGAACAGTTAAAAAGGCAAAGGTGTTGAGAAGTTGTTCGGCGCCCGGTACATCTAATTCGATAAAACAGGTTTGAACAAGTTCGTTTTTATAGTGATTGATATCTTTGAGCTGGTTCAAATCCCAGCAGCACCATCCGGAACTAACCTTGTCCTTAAAAGGCTCCGGCATTTTATCCTCAGTGCTTTCATCAAAGCTCCATGATATATCTATAGATTTTGCATACCCTTTTAAAACTTCTCTAAATTCCCCAGGCAGGCCAAAGCCCATCTCAGCTTCGACCTTTTGAATTTCCTCTTCCTCCGCTTTTTCCCCTATATAAAAATTATGTACAACCCCATCCATGGTATTGACTTGTCGGGCGTACAATTTTAATCTTTTAGTCCAATCTGAGAAATCCATATTAATACCTCCTGTCGTCAAACTAAAAAGGTGTAAAAGCAAAGCCGTTTGCTGTATGTACATGTATTGATCGGTTATAAATCACTTAAGCTGTTGCAATTCGGTTTTCCTAATTTCATTCTAAAATAACTTTGATGTCTTGCCGTTCAGCATTATTCTCAATTGCACTAATTATATTATATGGGAACGAAAGGACGGTTCCTTTGTTATCTGGTTAAAATGGTCATTTAAGCGCTTTAAATTTATGGTAATCCAGAAAAATTGGCTTCCTGTTTTATAACTTTATACCATCCAGCTTTTCTAACGGGATCATAGTAAACCAAATAGATTTTAAATAATGGAGAGGCTTTAGCATTTAAGTTAGACTTTTTGAAAGATACCGTTATAAATCCCTGATTAAAGGATTGGGGTCGAGTATGTATACCAATTAGATCAATATTTTGCCAATCATAACGGTCATTATGGAAAACCTTTTCAATTATTTCTTCATTAATTGAAGTGCGATTACCAATTAAAGCTGGTATATTTTTATGAGTACCTGCATAAAGCCATCCTTTTTCTAAAGGTATAATCACAATATACGGAGTATAAAGATTTTGGTCAAATGAGCTAATATTGTTCAAATTCCAGTTTAAATCAATCCTGACACTGCTATTAATATCGCTTAGACTATTATTGTTAAAATAAGTAACATATTCACTTTCCTCATAAAACGGCTTTATAGTTACATTAAATTCCATATTATCAGCTTTAACAATAGGTGTTAACTCGCAATAATATTTAGCTAAGCAAAATATTACTAATATAAATAATATAAAGAATAATCCTTTTCTACGAACCAAATAAATCACCTATCATCCACCCCATATTTCTATTCCAGAATATTTCTTCCGCCTAATTGGATATCTGACAATTAGACAAATAAGCATGCAAAAAGGTTGACAAAAATCAAAAAAGTTTTTTGCCAACCTTTCAAAAGCCTTTTGCCGTTCAGCGGCATTCATATTATTTAATCGCTTTGATTTTCAGCAATATTGCTATTTATTAGTCTCGTATTATTTATGAGAAGATGATGTGAACCAAGCTGTAACGTATCCCACTAGAAATGATGCAATAATTATAACTGTTACTAACTGAGCGTTCTTATTATTTAAACCGGCATTAATAAGGTGAATCTTAACAG
>DHCD01000017.1:0-283 GCA_002398105.1 Syntrophomonas sp. UBA4911 | reverse complement strand
TTTTAAAGATAGTAATAAACATTAAATCCCCCCTTACTTGTTCCCGGTACCATTTGTTGCATATTAAATTTTTCTTCATGCCTATAAACCAAACCTATGCTATAATGAACGGCAAAAAGACGTACCATAAATGATTCAGAGATCTGAAAACAGATGGGAGATAACCTATGCTTACCAAAATTGCCTGGGGATTGGTTGTTATTTGGCTGGTTTTTTCCTTGTTTATCCGACCACTGCCGCCTGCTAATAACATACTTGCCGCAGTATTTGTTGCAGCTGCGGC
>DHCD01000076.1 GCA_002398105.1 Syntrophomonas sp. UBA4911 | reverse complement strand
CTGCCGGTTGCTATTGAGGACAGCTATGATCATGGTCAACTGGAAGCGATACTGGCTGCTAAGGGCGCCGATCTGCTGCTGGAGACTATTGAACAAATCACCGGCGGAACTGCTCCCAGGTTGAGTCAGGATAATAATCAGGCTGACTATGCCCAACGGATCAAGGCGGAGGATGAAATAATCAACTGGTCCCATCCTGCTGTTGCTATACATAACCGGATCAGGGCTTTAAGTCCGACTCCGGGTGCCTGGTTTGGGATGGATGGATATAAAGTGAAAGTTTTTAAAAGCCGGGTAACGGATACCATGGAAAGCGGGGTGGTTGCCCAGGTAGTGGCGGTTGACGGCGATGGTTTCAGTGTGCAATGCGGTAAGGGGATATTAGAAATAGAGGAAGTTCAGAGGGAAGGAAAAAAGCGCATAAGGGCCCGCGATTTTCTGCGGGGCTATAAACTCAAGCCCGGTACCGTGCTTGCTCATCCGGAGGAATGATATTTGAACACCAAGAAAAGAATATACATAGGCCTTCTGGCAGCCAGTCTTATGATAATACTGCTTATAGCGATTCTAGTATATTACCTGATGAGCAACAAAGATATAATCCTCAGCCAAGTATTATTAATCAGTCTTACGGTAATGGCTGCTATTTTGTTTATAATATTGCTATTCGGCATCATATCAATTGTAATAATTATAATCAGGGCGAGAACCATACCTTCCCTGGAAACTCTGGGTCAAAGGGTGAACGAACTGCTGTTTCCTCTGGCTCTGTTTACCGGGCGGCTGTTTGGTATAAGCCGAGAAAAAATACTGCAATCCTATATAGCGGTAAATAACCATCTGGTAGGATTGAAGGAACTTCGTCTCCAGGGGAATCAGATATTGATTCTTGCTCCCCATTGTCTGCAGGATGCAGAGTGCCCGCACAAGATAACCATGGATATCAATAATTGTAAAGGCTGCGGCAAGTGTGATATTGCCAGTCTTAAGAAAATGGCCCAGGACCATAATGCCTTACTGAGGGTGGTGACGGGCGGAACTCTGGCCCGCAAAGTGGTAACCGATATCCGGCCCCGGGGGGTGATAGCCATAGCCTGTGAAAGAGATTTATCGCTGGGGATTCATGATATGGGGAGCATACCCGTATTAGGGGTTTTGAATTGCCGTCCCCATGGTCCCTGTTTTAACACCGGGGTAAACCTGGAGGAAGTTGAAAAAGCTCTGATGAGCATTACGAAGGAGGATGGAAAAGATGCTTAGTTATTTGCTCTTTGTCTTACCGGCATTGATATTGTCAATTTATGCCCAGTTCAAGGTCAAATCCACGTTTAATCATTTTTCCCAGGTGAGGTCAGCCCGAGGTATCAGCGGCGCTGAAGTAGCCAATACTTTATTGCGCCGCAACGGAATGAGCGGCAGTGTTAATGTTGAAGCGGTGGCCGGCAGCCTTTCCGATCACTACGACCCCACCACCCGTAAAGTGAGGTTATCAGAAACAGTTTATGGGGACAACTCCATTGCTGCCATTGGGGTAGCGGCTCATGAGGTAGGGCATGCCATTCAGCACCATCAGAGATATGGCCCTTTGGAATTAAGGCATAAGATTGTTCCTATAACCAATTTTGCTTCCAATGCCTCTTTCCCCATACTGTTGCTGGGTTTTTTCATGCAAAGTGTCGACCTGATAATGGTAGGGGTACTGCTGTTTTCGGCGGTGGTGGTTTTTCATCTGGTCACCCTGCCGGTGGAATTAAACGCTTCCCGCCGGGCTGTGGTCCAATTGAGTGAATCAGGCTTGATCAGCAGCGGCGAGGTGCCTATGGTAAAAAAAGTGCTGGGAGCGGCTGCTTTCACTTATCTGGCCGCAACCTTATCAGCTATTGCCACCCTGCTTTATTACCTGACCATTTTTGCCGGCAATGATGACTAAACCGCGGGAGGACTTACATGGGCAAGAAAGACACTGCCGGTAAGGTTAATCCGGTCAGGAATCTGGCAGTACAGCTTGTACATGAGGTAACGGAGGATAAGGCCTTTGCTAATCTGGCCTTAAACAAAGCTTTGCGTCATTCCGGCCTGTCGACTGCAGACCGGAGTCTGTTGACCGAGCTGGTTAACGGTACGGTACGTATGCTGAAACACCTGGACTGGGTATTAAATCTCTTTTTAAGGCAGGAACTGGCCCGGCAAAATCCCTGGCTGAGAGCCATATTGCGGGTTTCCGCCTACCAGATCCTGTTTATGGATCGGATACCTCATTTTGCCCTGGTCAACGATGCGGTGGAAATTACGCGCCGGCGTTGTAATGACGGTTTGGCCAAGGTGGCCAACGCCGTACTGCGCAACCTGATCAGGCAAAGGAACAGTATAAAATATCCGCCTGCAGACAGCCGGGAATACCTGGCTGTTTATTATTCCCATCCCCGGGAACTGGTAAACTATATGCTGGAGAATTTCACCCGGGAAGAAACCGTCCGGATATTGTCCTATAACAACCGGCCGGCCCGGCTGGATCTAAGGGTGAACCGGCTTAAAATCGGGCGTGATTTGCTGCTTCGGGAACTGGAAGAAGAAAACCTGGCAGGTCAGGCCAGCCCTAACCTGCCCTGGAGTATCAGAATTGAATCGCTGAAAAGACCTCTGGAGGAACTGCCGGCTTATAAAAAAGGCTATTTTTATGTCCAAAACGAAGCCGCTATGCTGGCCGCCATTATTTTGAATCCGCAACCGGGTGAAACCATTTTTGACCTCTGCTGCGGGGTAGGAGGAAAGACCACTCATCTGGGCGAGTTAATGGGGAACACCGGCCTGATCAGGGCCTATGACAGCTACCCGCGCAAGATTAATATCCTGAAAGGAAACTGTACCCGACTGGGTATTGATATTGTAGAAGCGCAAGCTGGGGATATAAATTTTATAGACCCCGGCGTCAAGGGGCAAAAGATTTTGCTGGATGCACCCTGCTCAGGAACCGGAGTTTTAAACCGGCGCGCGGATAGCAGATGGAATAAAGACCGCTGCCGGATGGAGACGCTTAACCAGATGCAATACGCATTGCTGACCAGAGCGGCTGATTGGCTGAACCCCGGAGGTCACCTGCTTTACTCAACCTGCTCTATCCGCCGGGAAGAAAATGAAGAATTGATAGGAGCGTTTTTAAAACAAAATGATAAATTTGTTTTAGAGGGATTTTCCCCCCAATTAGCATTTTTCCCGCTGGATGATCTGGATAAAAAAAAGGCAGTGCAGGGAATGTTAACCCTCTTGCCGGGTAAATACGATAATGATGGCATGTTTTATGCTCTACTGAGGAGGAAATAAGGCGCCGGTCATGAACATGAATAAAAAAACCGAACTTTTGGGTATGGAAATAAGTGAGTTGGAAAATTTCATAATTGCAATTGGTGAACCAGGATTCCGGAGCCGCCAGATATACAAATGGATTTACGCCAAGGCGGTAAGCTCTTTTTATGAAATGAGCGACTTATCTCGTGATTTGCGCAATCAATTGGATGATATAGCCCAGGTGTCGATCCCCCGGGTATTGAAACAGCGGGTAGCGACCGACGGCACCCGCAAATTTTTAATGGAGCTGGAGGATAAAAAACGTATAGAAAGTGTTATTATCCCGCATAACCAGAAAAAGGACAGTAAACATACCTTGTGTATCTCGACCCAGGTTGGCTGCCCGGTAGGCTGCGCATTTTGTGCTACTGGAAATTCAGGATTCCAGCGCAACCTGAAGGCTTACGAAATGGTGGGACAGGTTCTGGGCTCAAAGCGGGAACTGGGCAAGAGGCTCAAATCCAGGGAAAACGGTCTGATAAGCAACGTGGTTTATATGGGGATGGGTGAGCCTATGTTAAACTATGATGAAGTTATAAAATCTATCCGCATCTTAAACGACCCTAAAGGCGTCAATATCGGCCAAAGGCATATCACCATCTCCACCTCCGGGGATATAAAGGGCATCAACCGGCTGGCCCAGGAAAACTTGCAGGTTACGCTGGCGGTTTCATTACATGCCTGTAATAATGAGCTGCGTGACCAGCTTATACCTTTGAACCGCAAATATCCTCTGGAAAAGCTCCGCCGGGCTCTGGGACAGTATCAGCGGCTTACCAGCCGCAGGGTTACTTTCGAATATCTGCTGCTGCAGGGGATAAATGACAGCCTGGAAGATGCTCAAAGGTTGGTTAAATTGGTTAAACCTTTACTAGCCAATATAAATCTAATTCCCTATAATGAAGTGGAAGGTTTGCCTTTCACCCAACCTTCTTCGGAAAGGGTCAGGCAATTTTATAATTATCTTTCCGCAGCAGGAGTCAATGTAACGGTAAGGGAAGAAAAAGGTGCGGATATAGAAGCCGCCTGCGGACAGTTGCGGGCCGAATATAAGCGTTAGCGCAAATCGACATGTACGAAAGGTTAAAAGCTTACTTTGTCTAGTGTTAGAGGGGTCTATATGGAAATTGCTGTTATTTCGGATACGGGTCTATTAAGAAAACAGAACGAGGATCACTACCTGGTAATGGAGCCGTATGGCCTCTTTGTCGTTTGTGACGGCATGGGCGGACATAAAGGCGGAGAGATAGCCTCCCGTCTGGCGGTTGATTGTATAAGAGAATACATGGTAAACGACATCGGTGCTAAAGACATTGATAATCCTATAGCGGTAATAAATTCCGCCATCCGGAAAAGCAATCATTTGATATGGTCGGAAGGCCAGGGCAATCAGGAATGGCACGAAATGGGCACTACCATTACCGCCGCGCTGGTGGGGAAAGAACAACTGTCCATTGCCAATGTGGGCGACAGCAGCCTCTATATATGCCGTAAGGGGGAACTTAAAAAATTAACCCGCGACCATACTTTGGCCGAACAGATGGTCAGTGACGGACTGATCAAACCGGAGGAAAAAAAGAACAGCGCCTACAATCATATACTGACCAGAGCCCTGGGGGTACAGCCGGAAGTACAGATAGATAACTTTGAATCCGGGTTATATCCCGGTGATATGATTTTACTGTGTAGTGACGGTCTGAGCGATATGCTGGACGAGAATGAAATTGCAGCTATACTGCAGCCTGATGGCAGCGTACAGAAAGTAGCCCGCCAACTCCTGGACGCTGCTCTGGGAAAAGGCGGGTTTGACAATATTACCATCATACTTCTGCGCATTAATTAGGAGGTAAGTAATTTGGAGGCAACGGTTTTAAGTGATCGTTACGAATTACTGGAGAAGGTCGGCGAAGGTGGTATGTCTTATGTTTATAAGGCCCGCTGCCGCATATTGGATCGCATAGTTGCGGTTAAAATATTAAAAGAAGAGTTTTCCGGCGATCTTGCTTTCGTGGGTAAATTTAGGACCGAGGCAATGGCCGCCGCTAGCTTATCCCATCCCAATATAGTTAATATCTATGATGTAGGTCAGCACGATGATATATATTACATTGTCATGGAATATGTGGAAGGCAAGACCCTGAAGGAGATCATCGCCGAACAGGCTCCGCTGGCAGTTGAACGAGCTATTGATATAGCCGTAATGATCTGCGATGGCATCGGGCACGCCCATGAAAAGGGGATAATTCACCGGGATATAAAGCCTCATAATATACTCGTCACCAAAAGCGGGATGGTAAAGGTAGCCGATTTTGGCATAGCCCAGGCAATAAGCAAAAAAACCATAACCTTTGGCGGCAATATAGTAGGTTCAGTGCATTATATATCACCGGAGCAAGCCAAGGGGGAACCGATCTCTCCGGCTACAGATATATATTCCCTCGGATGTGTGCTATATGAAATGCTGACCGGTAAAATACCTTTCGATGCCGAGAGCCCGGTAACAGTTGCCCTTAAGCATATTCACGATGAAGCCGTTCCTCCCCGGCAGATTAACGACAAGATTCCAGTAGGGCTGGAGGCCATAATATGCCAGGCTATGGAAAAATTACCGGCCCGAAGATTTCAATCGGCGGAGCAATTGCGCAATTCCCTCTTAAATATGGGTACCGGGTATTCCGCTTATAAAACAGGAAGTTCCAGGAAAAACGATACCATAGTAATGCCGCCGATTTCCGGCGAAGGGACGGATGGAAAGATGAAGAAGAGAAAGATCCGGAAAACCGGCATTGTTATAATTGCCATAGCCTTATTGGGGCTGTTCTCCGGCATGGTGTTTATGTTGGGCGGGAATCTGTTCGGCAAGGAAGTGGTGGTTCCCGAGCTGGTGGGCAAGAACATAAACGAGGCCAATGCAGAGGCGCTCAAGCTGAAATTAAGCTTGAGCGTGGAAAAGAAACAGTTCAGCGATACCTATGAAAAAGACGAGATAATCCATCAGGATCCGGGCAAAGGGGAGAAAGTAAAAGAGGGCCGTAAAATATATATCATCTTGAGCAAAGGCTCGGAAAATATAGAAGTACCTAATGTGGTTAACCGGGAACTGAGTGATGCGGAAATAATCTTACGTAATGAAGGGCTTGCGACCGGGAGTATCGACCGGATTTTTGACGACAAATTCTCCGAGGGATATATTATCTCCCAAGACCCTAAAGATGGGGAAAAGGTTCCTAAAAACAGCAAAATCAATCTTATGGTGAGCAAAGGGAAAACTCCGGCCAAGGTAGCCATGCCTGATTTACGCGGCCACACTCTGGAAGAGGCGCAGAAAATACTTGAGGAGAACAAACTCGTGCTGGGAGATACCAAAAGACAGGACAGCAACGAATATTACAGCAATCAGATTATGGAGCAGGATACGGCTGGCGGGGTCATGGTCGATGAGGGAACCACGGTTAACCTGGTGGTAAGCAAGGGGCCGGGACCGGTAGCTCAGACCCGGGGGCTTGAATTTACTTTACCTCAGGAAAGCGATTACTACAAAGTGGAAGTCATATTACGGGATGCCAAAGGAGAGAGAAAGATATATAATGAACTCCATCAGGGGGGAGAAACATTGAACCTGGGGGTCAACTATTTTGGCAGCGCCAGCGTGGAGATACAGCTCAACGGCAAACCCTTTAAGGTCCAAAAACTATAAATGGCTGGAGGAAGTGAATGAAGGATGAGAAGGTAGGAGGCCTGGTTCTAAAAAACTATGGCGGCTTCTACTATGTGCAGGACAGCCGAAAAGAAATCTATGAATGCCAACTGCGCGGAAAAGTAAAAAAACAGGTATTGAGCGGAGACCGAGTGCTTATCACCTTACTTGATAACCGGCGCGGAATACTGGAAAGCATTTTACCGCGGCGGAATGAACTGGTTCGTCCGCGGGTGGCTAATGCCGATCTTCTGCTGATTGTCATGGCCCATGATAAACCTGCGCCCAGTCTGTTTCTGCTGGATAGCTTGCTGGTAAACGCCTATTTTAATGATCTCACTCCTTATATCATCATCAATAAGAAAGATCTGCCGGAAGATTCCCGGGCCGCTATGATTGGACAATACTATCCCCGCAGCGGGTTTAACCTCATTCGCACCTCGGTCCCTGCCGGGTATGGCATTGACGAACTGCGGGAAGCGATCAAGGAGCGTATTGCGGTTATGGCCGGTCCTTCAGGCAGCGGAAAATCAAGCCTGCTTAACAGCCTGGTGGCGGACGCCGGCAGCAAGACCCAGGAGGTCAGCAACAAGATCGGCAGGGGAAGGCATACCACCAGGCATGTGGAGCTGTATCCCCTGGGCAGTGGGGGATGGATTGCTGATACGCCGGGATTCAGTGTCTTAAATACACCGGCTATGGAAAGCCAGCGCCTGGCTGACTACTACCCGGATTTCCAGAACTATACCTGCGCCTGCCGATTTGGCAATTGCCTGCACTATCGGGAAACTGACTGCGGGGTAAAAGATGCGGTGGCCGATGGGCGGATAGCTCAGTTCCGCTATCAGAACTATATAACCATGCTGGAAAAGTTAATAAGAAAATAGACGCAGATCAACGCAGATTCATTATAAAAAAGACGCGGAACTCGCAGAATCTTTTAGGGAATACGCGGATTTTATTAGGGTTATCTTCCGCGTTCTTCCTTCTAAAATCCCAGAATTCCGCGTCAAAGAACATAACCGAACGCTTGAATTATTTTCATAGGTGGTTGTGGCCTGCAGCCATGGCCTGTTAATAAGAAAATAGACGCGGAACCCGCGGAATCTTTGAAAAATACGCGGAATTTATTAAAGTTATCTTCCGCGTTCTTCCTTATAAAATCCCTTGATTCCGCGTCAAAAAAACATAACCGAACGCTTGGATTATTTTCATAGATGGTTGCGGCCTCCGGCCATGGCTGTTGATTCAGAATGGGAGGTGCTTATAATTGATTTTAATTGCCCCATCAATCCTGTCGGCTAATTTTGCCCGGCTGGGGGAAGAGATCGGAATAGTCGAAAAAGCAGGCGCCGATTGGCTGCATATTGACGTAATGGATGGTCATTTTGTACCTAATATTACTATTGGCCCTCAGGTGGTGGCGGATATCCGCCCGGAAACCAATCTGCTCCTGGATGTGCATCTGATGATAGAACATCCGGAGGCCCTGATACCCGACTTCGCCAGGTCGGGTGCGGATATTATAACGGTTCACGCCGAGGCTTGTACTCATCTGCATCGGGTAGTTAATCAGATAAAAGAATTGGGGGTTAAGGCTGGAGTAGCATTAAATCCGGCTACATCATTAACCTGGGTGGAAGATATTATGAGTGAAATAGACCTTCTGCTCCTGATGACGGTTAATCCTGGCTTTGGTGGACAGAAATTCATCCCCACGGTTATAAAAAAAATTTATCGGGCCAGGCAGTTGCTGGATGAAAACAGGTCCCTGACCTACCTGCAGGTGGATGGGGGAATAAACGCAGAAAGGGCTGCAGACGTGGTAACCGCAGGGGCTCAAGTGCTTGTCGCCGGCTCCTATATATTCAAATCAGACGCTCCCGAAACTGCACTTGCAAACCTGAAGGGCATCGGCGCCGGTCTTGACCGTTAGCGCTACTAGTGCTACTATAATAAAAAATCAATAAGTTGTTAGCTTTCTTCGGGGGATGGGTGAAATTCCCTATCGGCGGTAGAGCCCGCAAGCCTTAAAAGGCATGATCCGGTGAAACTCCGGGGCCGACAGTTAAAGTCTGGATGGGAGAAGATAAGCTGTAATGTACTGTGCGATTATACAGTATATTATTGCCGTTCGCCTTAACCCGATAGTTATCGGGTTATTTTATTTTATCAGGGTAGGAATCTTATTATGAATAACGATCAAGATATAAAATACATGCAAAGAGCCCTGAACCTTGCCGTCCAGGGCCGGGGCCGGACCAGTCCCAACCCTATGGTGGGGGCTGTGGTAGTGAAAGAAAATGAGATCATAGGTGAAGGCTACCATCAAAAGGCCGGCACCGCTCATGCCGAAGTCATTGCCCTTCAAGCGGCCGGGGAAGCTGCCCGAGGTGCAACCCTATATGTCACCCTGGAGCCCTGCAGCCACTACGGGAGAACACCGCCCTGTGCCGACGCTGTTGCAGCGGCAGGAATCAAAAGAGTGGTAATGGCTTGTTTGGACCCTAATCCGCTGGTTTCCGGGAGAGGGTTAAAAATCCTGAGGGAAGCAGGTATTGCCGCCACTGTGGGAGTGCTGCAGGAACAAGCCCAGCGCTTGAATGAAGCGTTTTTAAAATATATCCGCTTCAAAACGCCTTTTATTATCCTAAAAGTGGCTATGACCCTGGATGGGAAAATTGCTACCAGCACCGGTGATTCCCGCTGGATCAGTTCAGCGGCGTCACGTCAATGCGTACATCAATTGCGCAATAGCTGTGATGCAATCATGGTGGGCATAGGTACGGTCTTAAAGGACGACCCCATGCTCAACACCCGGCTGGATGAACCTGATACCCGGGATCCTATCCGGATAATAATCGACAGCCGACTGGATTTACCCGAGCAGAGCAAAATTGTCAGGAGCGCCAAAAAGCAGCGCACTATTGTATTCTGTCACCGGCAGGCCAGGCGGGACCGGGCGGAAATGCTGGAACAAAACGGTATAGAAGTAATTCCGCTGGCCGGAAGCGGGGAAAGAATCTGCCTGGAAGAAGTCTTTAAGCTGTTAGGGGAAATGGGTATTATGAGCCTGTTGGTGGAAGGCGGAGGCGAAATTAACGGCTATCTGGTGGAAAAGGGATTAATAGATAAAATTTATTGCTTTATAGCTCCCAAGTTGGTAGGGGGCAGGGAAGCGCCCACCCCGGCAGGGGGCAAAGGTATACCGCTGCTGAAGGATGCCCTGCCGGTAAAATCAATGGAAATCAGCCGTTGGGGGGATGATATTCTGATCACCGGCTATCTTTAGATATAAAAGCAGACGCCGCTTAACGTTTATAGAACAGAAGGTGATATTATCTTTACCGGGATAATTGAGGAAATGGGAAGAGTTAGAAGTATCAAGCGCGGTGCGCAGTCTTTTCAAATTGAGGTAAACGCCCGGCAGGTTCTGGACGATGTCAAATTGGGCGACAGTATCGCGATTAACGGGGTGTGCCTGACGGTAACCGCATATGACGGGCAGCATTTCAGCGCTGATGTTATGCCCGAAACCATGGACAAAACCACTTTAAAGCATCTGCAGCCCGGCGCCTGCGTTAATCTGGAACGGGCGGTAAGATTGGGCGACCGGATGGGGGGCCACATCGTACAGGGGCACGTCGATGCCACGGGAGCGATAAAGAACAAAGAAAAAAGAGATATCGCCATAGTCTACACCATAAAGGCTCCGGCCGATGTACTACGTTATACTGTGCCTAAAGGTTCCATAACCGTTGATGGCATCAGTTTGACCGTTATAGATGTTCTGCCTGACAGCTTCACGGTTTCTTTAATCCCTCATACTGCCCGGCAGACCGTATTAGGTTTAAAAGAACCGGGTGATTATGTTAACCTGGAAAGCGATATCCTGGGGAGATATATAGAAAAGCTGTTGAAGACAGATGACAGCAGGAACCAAAGCCATCTTAACCTGGGATTTCTGGCCGAAAATGGATTCATATAGGGAGGTAGTTGCAATGTTTAACACTATTGAAGAAGCAATTAAAGACATCCAGCAAGGCAAAATGGTAATCATAGTAGATGATGAGGACCGGGAAAATGAGGGAGATGTAATAGTCGCAGCAGAAAAGGCCAGCCCTGAAATTATAAACTTTATGGCCAGCCATGCCAAAGGCCTTATATGTATGCCTATGACCGGCGAAAGACTTGACCAGCTTGAAATTCAGCCTATGGTACAGAAAAATACCGACAACCATGAAACCGCTTTTACGGTATCGGTTGACCATAAATCGACCAGTACCGGGATTTCAGCCTTTGAGCGGGCGGCTACGGTAGCTGCACTGATAGACCCGGCCAGCGAACCGGCAGATTTCAGACGGCCCGGACATATCTTCCCCCTGCGCTACAAAGAAGGGGGAGTGTTAAGGAGAACCGGCCATACCGAGGGGTCAATAGACCTGGCCAAACTGGCCGGACTGTATCCGGCGGCGGTAATCTGCGAAATCATGAATGAAGACGGAAACATGGCCCGGATTCCTCAACTGCTGAAGTTTGCCGACAAACATGGGATTAAGCTTATAACCATTGCCGACCTTATTGAGTATCGGCGCCGTACCGAAAAACTGGTGGTCAGAGTGGACGATGCCCGCCTGCCTACCATGTATGGAGATTTTACAGCAGTGGCTTATGAATCCCGGCTGGATGGCAAAGGGCATATAGCTCTGGTAAAAGGGGTATGGGAGCCGGACGAACCTATTCTGGTCCGGGTACATTCCGAATGCCTTACCGGTGATGTTTTCGGTTCCTGCCGCTGTGATTGCGGTGAACAACTGGCTACTGCCATGAGCATGATTGAGAGGGAAGGCAAGGGAATTCTCCTCTACATGCGCCAGGAAGGCAGAGGTATTGGCCTGGTCAACAAGATCAGGGCCTATAAGCTGCAGGACAATGGCCGGGATACGGTGGAAGCCAATATTGAACTGGGCTTTCCGGCTGATTTGCGGGACTACGGCATAGGAGCTCAGATCCTGGTCGATCTCGGGGTTAAAAAAATGAGGCTGATGACTAATAACCCTAAAAAGATCCGGGGCCTGGAAGGCTATGGACTGGAAGTGACGGAAAGGGTGCCCATTGAGATAGACAGCAAAGCTGAAAACTGGAAATATTTAAACACCAAAAAGGAAAAAATGGGACATTTGCTGGCCCATATATAATCAACAAGGATTGAATTACTGTTGGAGGTGCGTAATGAGTAAAGTATATGAAGGCAAGCTGTTAGGGGACAATCAGCGTTTTGCGGTAATCGTTTCCCGCTTCAACGAATTTATAACCAATAAACTGCTGTCCGGCTGTATTGATGCCCTTACCCGTCATAATGTGGATCCCGATAATATTGAAGTGGCTTGGGTGCCGGGAGCTTTTGAAATGCCGCTGGCCGCTCAGAAAATGACGGCTCGGGGTTACGATGGCGTCATCTGCCTGGGAGCGGTGATCCGCGGCGCTACTCCCCACTTTGAATATGTTGCGGCTGAGGTTACCAAGGGTATTGCCCAGGTAGGATTAAGCAGCGGGATACCTGTTGTGTACGGAGTGATAACAGCCGATACCATAGAACAGGCAATTGAAAGAGCAGGCACCAAGGCCGGCAACAAAGGAACCGATGCGGCCCTGACCGCAATTGAAATGGTAAACCTCTTAAGACAGCTGGACAACAAATAGCTGCAGAAAATAGCCGGAGAAAATTAAAAGAGCTGCCGTTTTGCCAGGCAGCTCTTTTAGTATGCCCGTTATTAGAATGCAAGTACGCAGGCAGGATAGTTGTCTTGCAGGAATTTTGCGATTTCTTCACTCTGCAGGGCTTTGCCCAGTTTCTCAATGCGGGGATCATCCTTATCTTCCGGCCTCACCACCAGGATATTGGCAAAAGGCGAATCTCCCGGTTCTACAAACAATGCCTTCATGGGGTCAAGACCGGCGTCAAGGGCATAATTGGTATTGATGCAGCAGATGTCGGCATCTTCCAGCAACCGGGGAAGAGTGGCGGCATCTGCCATACTTATCTTCAATTCTTTGGGATTTTCCAGAATGTCCTGCTGGGTAGCGGTAACACCGGCGCCTTCTTTTAATTTGATCAGGCCGGCGGACTGCAGTACCATCAGTGCCCGCCCGCTGTTACTGGGATCATTGGGAATACCTACCTGAGCTTTATCAGGAAGTTTATCCAGGTTGTCCAGCTTCTTGGAATAAATACGCATGGGTTCGGTGTGAATTTTCACCGTCCAGGTCAAATCAGAACCAGTTTCTGTATTGTAATCCTCCAGATAGGGTATATGCTGGAAAAAGTTGGCGTCAATTTGCCCGTCTTTTAAAGCCGGATTCAGCTGGGAGTATTCGGTAAACTCCTTGATAACCATATCTACTCCCTGCTCCGCCAATTTAGGCTTTACCATCTTGAGCATAGCCGTATGCGGTTCGCCGATAGCTCCCACCATCAGTTTATCGGCAGCAGCTTTATTATTATCCTTATCCGGGGCCGGACCTTGGGACTGTTCCTGACCGCAGCCTGCAGCCAGGAACAGGGTCAGAATTAAGCATGATATCAAAATCAGGGAAAAATTTTTTTTCATTCACTCTACCTCCTTTTAGCGACTACTTGATTGGATAGCCTGGTACCCAGCATCTGAATGAGCTGGACCAATATTATAAGTACGATAACGGTTATCCACATAACCCCGGTCTGGTAACGCATGAACCCATGGTAATAGGCCAGGGTTCCTAACCCACCTCCTCCCAATACTCCTGCCATGGCCGAATAACCCACCAGATTGATGGCAGTTATGGCTATCCCCAGAACAATAGACGGAATCGCCTCGGGGATAAGGACCTTACGGATAATCTGCCAGGTATTGGCTCCCATGGACAAGGCAGCTTCTATCAAACCCCAGTCAATATCTTTCAGAGAAGTTTCAACCAGTCGGGCAACGAAAGGAATAGCGGCAATTGACAGAGGTACAATGGATGCGACGGTGCCAATGGACGTTCCCACAATAATTCGGGTCAGGGGTATAACCAGGATAAGCAGGATAATAAAGGGAATAGAACGAAATATGTTTACTATAGCTCCCAATATTTCATTAACCCTCTGATTTTCCAGGATATGTCCCTTCTCCGTGGTGACCAGAATCACTGCCAGAGGCAAACCGACAATATAGCTGACGGCAGTGGAAATCAGCACCATATAGATAGTCTCCCAGGTAGCAAGCAGCAACGCCCCCGGTATCCAGGCATTGCTGCCCAGGGTTGAATCCAGCCAGGCATTTATATCAATAGCCATAATCGTTTCAATCATTTTGCAACACCTCAATTTCCAAACCATTTTGCTTTAAGAAACCCATAGCCTGGTTTACCAGTTCCGGGGCTCCGATCAATTCCAGGGTAAGGTTGCCGAAAGGGGTATCCTTTACCCGGTCGATATTGCCGTAAAGAATATTAGCTTTAATATTAAAGCTCTGCAGCATGGTGGACATTACCGGTTCACCGGCGGAAGCCCCGATAAATGAAACCCGAATCAGCCGGCTGACCGTCTGACCATTGTCAACAAAAGACCGGTGGAGAATTTCTTCCGGTATCTCTTTATTGATAATAGTATTGATAAAACTTCGTGAAGTGGGGGTGCCGGGATTGGAAAATACGCTTAAGACGTCTCCCACCTCCACGATCCTGCTGTTATCAATGACTGCTACCCGGTCACAGGCCTCTTTGATCACATTCATGTCGTGGGTTATGAGCAAGATGGTAAGCCCCAGCTGGCGATTGATATCCTTAAGCAGCTTCAATATGGAACGGGTAGTCTGGGGATCCAGTGCCGAAGTGGCTTCATCCGATAATAAAAGAATGGGGTCGTTGGCTAAGGCGCGAGCTATCCCCACCCTTTGTTTCTGCCCGCCGCTGAGCTGCTCCGGGTAAACCCGGGCCTTGTCCGTCAGTCCAACCAATTCCAGCAATTCTTCCACTTTTTTACGAGCTTCTGGCTGGGGCACCCCGGCAATTTCCAAGGGAAACATGATATTGTCGAAAACATTTCGGGAGGAAAGAAGATTAAACTGCTGAAAAATCATACCGATCTTCTGGCGCAACTGACGCAGTTCCTGCCGGTTCATGGCGGTTACGTCGCGGCCGTCAATCAGAATATGGCCGGCGGTGGGTTCCTCCAATTTGTTGATGCAGCGAATAAGGGTGCTCTTGCCGGCGCCGCTTAAGCCGATAATACCGAAAATTTCACCTTTATTAACGGACAGGGTCACATCTTTCAGGGCTAAAACTTCATTTCCGGCGCCATTATATACTTTGCTCAAGTTATTGATTTGAATCAAGATCACTGGCCTCCCCTGTACAAAATAAAAAG
>DHCD01000111.1:27618-66225 GCA_002398105.1 Syntrophomonas sp. UBA4911 | reverse complement strand
AACCAACCTAGCGGAGATGGGACTTGACCCTGTCTGGAAAGAAAATTGATAACTGGAGTAGAATCTGACCCCAGTTTTGAACCCTACCGGTCCATTTTCGCAGTACATCTTGTGTAGCCAGGTACAGCATTTTGAGTAAGGCCTCATCCGTTGGGAAGATACTCTTGCCTTTTGTCACTTTTCTTAATTGACGGTGATAGCTCTCAATCATATTGGTTGTATAAATGATCTTTCGAATTTCCGGCGGATACTTGAAAAAGGTCGATATTTCAGCCCAGTTGTTGCGCCAGGACCGAATGATTAACGGGTACCGGTCACCCCAGATAGTCTCGAACTGGTTTAGCTCCTCCAAGGCCGCCGATTCTGATGATGCCGTATAAATCGGCTTTAAAGCAGAGGTTATCTTCTTGACGTCTTTGTAGGATACATAGCGTATGGAGTTGCGTATTTGGTGAACTATGCACTTTTGAATCTCGGTATCCGGATAACAGGCTTGAATGGCTTCGCTGAAACCGGTTAGATTGTCCACGCTAATGATCAGAATATCCTGGACTCCCCGGTTTCTCAGCTCATTCAGGACGGTAAGCCAAAACTTGGCTGATTCATTTTCCCCAATCCAGATTCCGAGAACGTCTTTATTGCCGTCCAGGTCAATGCCAATGGCCATGTAGGCGGCTTTATTGACTATTTGGCCGTCTTGTTTAACCTTGAAGTGAATCGCATCCAGGAATACAATGGCATAGATTCTTTGCAGCGGCCGGTTCTGCCACTCCTTGACCATGGGCATTATCTTGTTGGTAACATTGGATATGTAGGTTGGAGAAACCTCAACCCCGTAAAGCTGCTGAAGGTGGTCTTGGATCTCTCTGGTGCTGACTCCCTTGGCATAAAGGGCTAAAACCTGATCCTCTATCCCGGTTAAGCTTTTTTGATGCTTCTTTACAATCAAGGGGTTATGCTCACCCTCACGATCACGAGGCACCTGGAGGTCGATTTCTCCGTATTCGCTACGAACGCTCTTGGAGCTGTGACCGTTACGCCGATTCGTTGTCTGCTTGTTCTTGGCGTCGTTTCTTTCGTAACCCAGGGTGGTGTCCATTTCGGCCTCTAGCATCTCCTGGAGGGTTTCCGCAAAGAGATCCTTAAGCATACTCTGGACATCCTCAGCGGTGGTCATTTTGTTTTCTTTAATGAATTTCTTGAGTTCTTCTCGAGATACAAGCTTCTTCTTCTCCATGTGTAATCCTGCCTTTCCGTTTCATTCTATATTCGGAAAGGGCAGAAGCACAATTTATTTTACACACTCCAGCAAAAATTTTTTAACAGCGAGGTGGAATCATGATTAATAACGGGTATAAACTTAGCTTTTATTCTATTTTACTGTTAATATTTGTAATGCTATTTTCTATATTCATCAATGGGCCATACACAATAAAATTTAGTGGTAATTTAATTAATATTCTTTATCTTTTTGTATTTCATAATATAATTAACAGCTTAGTCCCCGCAATTTTGGCAATAGTTTATGCTTTTATATCATTTTCAATATTGAAGAATGCTTCAAGCCAACAGTTAATTATGGTAATAAACGCTGTAATATTACTCTTTTTATCATTGACTGTAGGTATAATTATTTTTTATTATACCACCTGGTTCAATCAACATATATTATCCACTTTTACAAAGAGTATGACCATTATCGGCTTATTAAATATTATGCTATCCTTTACCTTTAAATTATTTAAGGAGAATTGATCGGTTGGGGGCACAAGGGAGTGGAGGGTCAACAACCCTCTCCCCCTGCTATTAAAATAAAGCTTATACATTGGCCGGGATAATATTGGGTTATAGTATAACCAGCAGTATAGAATTTAAAAACTTAAATTCCGATCAAAGCTCGTCTTGCTAATACGACTTAATATTTCAGTAATTGCATTTTTACTTATTTTTTGAATTGATATGAATGGCTCAGGTTCAAGGGAACAATCACCAATATTTTTTTCAAACCATATAACATCATGCCATGCGCCACACTTATATCCTGTTTTATGGTATATGCCCAATTTGCTGAATCCAAAGGCTTCATGCAGTTTTTCGCTGTTCTTGTTAGGTGATGTGACACTGCCATACAGGTTACACATATTTTGCATTTGTAATATTTCAATCAACGCACTGTAAAGTGCCTTGCCTATTCCGTGATGTAAATGTGATTTATCAATATAAACAGATAATTCTGCATTCCATTGATATGCGGCCCGTTCCATTTGCCGGTGGGCATAGGCGTATCCAATAATATTACCATCTAACCAACAGACAAGGTAAGGATAGTCAGATGATATTTCCCTGATACGTTTTGTAAATTCAGCCAAAGTCGGAACCTCATATTCAAAGGTGATGGCTGTTTCCTTAATATAGTGGGCGTATATTGATAGAATTTCTTGGGCATCTGTGTCTTTTACCATTCTAATTATCTTTTCATTCATATACATTATCTCTCTTTCCGCCAATAACCCAAGATAGCATCTCTAATATACAGTAGACATTACTTTTATCTATTCTTAGCAGTATATATCCAGTAGCTGCAGGGGCTTTCCCTAAAAGATATCATTATGGTGGGCTTTTGACTATTCATTATTTCACCAGTTTTACTTTATGGATTCGATTCCCTATGGCAGGTTCTAATGTGTTTTTTAATATCCAGCATTAATGATATAAAGCGAAAATGGAAATGGCCAAAAAATTGGAGTAGACGGTACCCTTGACAAAATTGATAAAGAAAGGCAGGAATATTATAATCAGTATAAGGATCAACTTATAGATACGTCAAAAATTACTAATGAAGCTGAAGCTTAAAATGGGCTGACCTCCTGATATTGGACAAACCTCTTAAAATCTGGCTCATACTTAGAAATTAAAATTTATATAAACTGGCAAGCCAGGATCACCATTAAACCCGGACCGACTTTATCGTTAGAGCGTTTTGCTGCAGTAACTGGTATGCTTCATTCGGGGTGTGGTATTTTAAGCTGGAATGAAGCCGCACTGGGTTGTAGTTTTTAATGAACTTGCTTACCGTGTCGTAGGCTGCGACATAGCTTTGAAATTCGTACCTGCTCAAACACTCATCTTCAAGAATGGCATTGAAAGACTCAATATGTGCATTCTTGTTAAGTGTACGACATGGAATTCGTTCATGATCAATGCCGAACCGGATGCAACTATCTTCAAAGTGATGATAAACTGCGACCCATTGTCGCTCCTGATGGCCAAACCATCGGTATTGTATATCTGCCGTTTGAACATGGCGGCCTGTATAGTACGAGCTGCATCCTGAGCAGTGCAGTTGAGCCCAATGTGGTAATTTACAATAACCCGGTCAAATACGTCTATGATTGGCAGAACATAAAAGCCATAGTATTCTCCCTCATCAAAATGAGTTCGCAAAGTCATTTTTTAACCTGCTCATCACTTACAATTTTACCATTGGTTGTAGGCAGTCGTAGTTTTCGGGCGGCCTCCTCTGTGATTAAGAGCAACGGGCGAATGCTTCAACCAGTAAGCGGCTAAGCCTGACCAGCCTTAATACCAGGGGGGCACAGTAGCCTTTGAATATCCATTTGCTGGCTATGGCTACTTTATCTCTCAAATATAAAACAAATAACGCGAACACTAGTTTGGATATGTTATAATAATAGTGTAGATATCCCAATACTTCATAATTATCCATACAGGAAGAGATATAGGTTGAAATAGGCTTTATCAAGCTTAAATCCTTTTTTAACTATCTGGATAGTAACATAAATGAAAGCATCCATCAAAGATGTGGTAATTGAAACTGAATTGGCCACTTCATTATCTAAAATCTTGGATTTATATTTTAAATAGAGGAAAAATAGTGCTTTATAGCGTACTATAACATTAATTTAATTATATCAATATAATAGTTTGAAGATTCATCCGGTTTGAAATATAGAGGTGCTATTGCATGTCTGTTCTTAATAATCAAGAGATACTGACTCTATGTCAAAATAAGAGATTAATCGAGAAATATGATCCTGATAATATCAAGGGCGCTAGCTATGATATGCGTTTAGGAAATCAGTATTACATTTATAGTAATTCAAATATTAATCTTGAAAATCGATTTGAGATTAAGCACTTATGTGATGGGCAACAAATTGTAATTCCTCCAGGTGAAGTATGTTATGCATCAACTAAAGAAATACTTTACATGCCTAATGACCTCTGCGCAAATGTTTCTCTTCCCTTAGGTTTGGTATTGGAAGGATTGATGTTATCCAAGCAACCGCCCATTGATCCAGGGTACAATGGTGGAATCATCTGCATGCTCCACAATTTATCCGATAACAATGTATATATTAAGGCTAATGCCAAGATTTTGACAATAGAGTTTAATAAGTTAGTATATTCTGCTTCCCAATTATATGAGGGAAAATATAAGGACAAATTCTCACTTGATCAATATATGAACAAACCTATAACAAGCGGGCTCTATCAATTACGGGAAGAAACCAGAAAATATCAAAATAGATTTGCAAGATTAATGCCGGTTATTCTTACTATTATTACTATTTTGGTTGCTTGTATTAGTGTATATGTTGCATGGTCAAATTATTCCATCAATAAAAGTTCCCATGAAGCGCAAATTATTGGCACTTCTGAACAAGATAAGACTTTGATAATAAAACTACCTGATGGAAGACTTATAAATGTTAAATATGATGTTGAAGCTAGTGATATTGAAGAATAGCTGGAGGCCAAATGAAAAATGATTATGATGTTGTAATAATAGGTGCCGGTCCAGCGGGGCTTTTTGCAGCAAATGAATTGGTAAAAAACAAAAGAATAAAGGTTTTGGTTGTAGATAAGGGTGCCCCCCCTGACATTAGAACGTGCCCAATTTCTGACCGTTCTGCTGAAGGTTGCGCATGTAAAGTATGTGGTCGCGTTCAAGGTGGTGGAGGTGCTGGTTTATTTTCTGATGGAAAACTTGTATTAGATCTTCAATCTGGTGGACATTTAAGAGATCTATCTCTACCCTATTTAGAGCAAGATTTATTAGATATGGTAGAAGATACGCTTTTTTCTTATGATGGAGAATCTGTTGAATTATATCCAGATAAAGATAAGATCACCTATTGGAATAATAAGTTCGAATCCCAAGATCTCCAGTTAAAGACATATCCAGTACGACATTTAGGCTCGTATAATCTTAAAAACATAATTATTAAATTTATCAAAGATCTAAGCAAAAAAGTCGATTTTAGGTTTTTTTCAGAAGTATCAGATATATTTATTAAATCAAACAATACCAAGTTAATACGAATTAAAACCAATAACCAAGAAACTTGGATCAATACTGATAAGCTGATTTTAGCCGTAGGAAAATTCGGCTCGAATTGGTTACATGACACCCTGACTAATCTAGGTATTTCCTTTGAGGAGAATAGAACCTATATAGGAGTACGGCTGGAAACCTCTAATACAAATCTTAAGGGACTTATGGAACTTAGTTATGATCCTAAAATCTATCATACTTATGATGATGGTACTAAAATTAAGACCCATTGCTTTTGTAGAAACGGTCAGGTAATCACAGTTAATTATGAAGGTTTCCCTCAGGTTGGAGGCCATACCAAATATACCGAGAAAAATTTTATAAGAAATAATGAACAGACTAATTCAAATTCTAATTTCGCAATATTATTGGGAGATGTTGAAGGATTAAGGTATTCCAAACAGCAAATAAATCAATATTTTAGCCGATTATCGAAAACTACTAATGGAAAAATCATTGTTCAAAGATTGGGTGATTTCAGAACTTTACAACCTACAACATACAAAAAACTTGAACAGAACAAGATAAAATCAAGCAATATTCAAAATATTTATCCTGGTAACATTCTTGATTTCATTTTTCCCGAAGATTTTAAAAACAAGTTCCTATGGTTTCTTGATCGCCTGGAAAAAACCATTCCTGGAATTGCAGATTGCGACAACCTTTTATATGCCCCTGCTTTAGAATGGTGTATGGATAGAGTTCCGGTTGATATTAATATGGAAACTGAGCTGCCGGGAATTTATGCTGTTGGTGATGGCGCAGGATTAAGTCAGGGTATTGTTCATGCTGCAGCGACTGGCATTTTGGCTGGAAGAAATATATGTTCGCTTTATACTGAAAAGAAATTTGCATATGTGTGAAATGAAACGATTAAATCGTGAATTCTATCTGAATGATACTTTAGATGCTGCAAGAGATCTGCTTGGGAAAGTAATTATACACGAGAGTGTAGAGGGGATAACAGGAGGTCGAATTGTAGAAGTTGAAGCTTATATTGGCCCCCATGACAAAGCTTCTCATGCATATAACAATATAAGAACCAAGAGAACCAATATTCAGTATGGATTAGGCGGTTATGCATATATTTATCAGATATACGGAATGTATTATTGTTTTAATATTGTTACTCAAATTGAGGAAAAACCGGAAGTTGTTTTGGTAAGAGCGGTTGAACCTATAATTGGAATACCAATAATGATAAAGCGAAGACAGGTACAAAAAACTAATTCATTAGAAAACCTTACAAATGGACCGGGGAAATTGTGCATTGCTTTAGATATTGATAAAAACCAATATGGGGAAGATCTTTGCGGCGACCGGTTATACATAGCTTGTGATGGTTTTAAGACTAATGAACAAGAAATCGTGGCAACCAAAAGAATTAATATAGATTATGCAGAAGAATGCAAACATTTTCCATGGCGCTTTTATATCAAGAATAACCTATATGTTTCGAGAAAATGATACTATTTTAATGTCATTCCATATCTATGTGGTAAGAAATTTTCCTTAAAGATAAAAGGGAACTAATAACACAGAGGAACCATTCGAGACTACTGAAAAAGTCCAATAAAAACATAAAAAGCATACCCCTCCATAGTATAGTTAAGATGAAGCTGATATGGTGCTCTATGGGGAGTATGTATGCCGAGAGTCTCTCCACACACCATGCCGGTACGCTTTCTCAATGCGATGATGGCCGTCAATAAGGTTATAATAGCCTAGTCCACAGGGCTGATGTCAGTATAAAATTCAAGCCTGTCAGGGGCAATCTCAGCAATTATAATGGGCCGTGTCAGAACCCGGCTATGGTATATCAAATCACTGGTTGATATAAATGTCGGCTAAATCATGCCATCAAGGCAGAACGGAGATATCTATTTTAGAATTCTCAATTTGGGGTCTTGACAATCGGGGACATTACATACAAGGCCTGCATGGCCCTCTTAAAGCTCGGCGATAAATATTCCGTTGCCAGACTTGAGGCCGCCTGCAAGAAAGCCCTGTTCTACACCTTCACTCCCAGCCTTGATTTTGCCTGTATATTCGCTATGGGCTGCTCCAATTCCTCCTACTCACCTTTCTTAGCCAACCAATACTCGCCATATATGAGCCTGCTGCCACGTGTTGTCTTCTTGCAAATATACAGCTTCTATTGACGTGTACCGGGGAACTGGAGCAGGTCTTACAGAACCATGCTGCTAACCTCTAAACCAGGACAAAGCTTTTTTATCGGAGAATAAAAGCGCTGCCTTTATCGGAAACTAAGGAGAAAACGAAGGAGAATTGTTTGTGAACTGGCTTTACTTATTACTGGCGGCTTTATCCGGGGCGGCCATGGCTTTACAGGGTACGTTCAATGCTGCTTTGGGCAAGATCATCGGATTGTGGGAGTCTACTTTACTGGTTCATCTCATCGGCAGTATTGTGGTATTTCTGATTATAATCATACTAGGGGTGGGTTTTAACAATTTCGGCAAATTAGGCTCTGTGCCCTGGTACGGGTTTCTGGGGGGGATATTAAATGTGCTGATCATATATCTGGTGGTGCGAACCATACCTAAAGTCGGAGTGGGCAACGCCACTACCGCGATTATAGTGGCCCAGATATTGACCGCGGTATTAGTGGACAGCCTGGGAGCGTTCGGTATGAAAAAAATAGAGTTTCAATACCTGGATTTGCTGGGAATCGCTCTGCTGGCAGTCGGAGCCCGTATACTGCTGCTGGAATAACCGGAGACCGGTCCAGTTGAATTAGGACTGAAATTTAATATATATGCGCTTATAGGGTGCCGCGACCCGTTTACCGGCGCTCTTTTTTTGTGGGTTTATTACGATGTGATTCGAGGCTGGTTTAAAATCATAAAAGTAATTCCGCTATCCGGTACCGAAAAGGGAGGGGATTCGGCTATACTGAATAGAGAAAATTGACAAAGGGGCAGGTCCTATGAAATTTATCCATACCTCCGACTGGCATATCGGGCGTTCCCTCTATGGGCGGAAGAGATATGAAGAGTATGAGGCCTTTTTAAACTGGCTGGCTGATTATATAACCCGGGAACAAGTTGAGGCCCTGCTGATTGCCGGGGATATTTTTGACAATACCGCTCCCAGCAACCGGGCCCAGGAGATATACTACCGGTTCCTGTGCCGCATAGCCGCTTCGCCTTGCCGCGATGTGGTGATAACTGCCGGCAATCATGATTCTCCCTCCTTTTTAAACGCTCCCCGGGAATTGCTGCGGTTTCTGAATATCCACGTGATAGGCTCCGTCAGCGGCAGAGCCGGTGATGAAGTTCTGGTCCTGCGCAATGACCAGGATGAGCCGGAAATGATCGTCTGTGCCGTTCCTTATCTGCGCGACCGGGATATGCGCAGGGCTGAAGCCGGGGAAAGCAGGGAAGATAAAGAGCGCAAGCTGGTGGAGGGCATCGGGGAACATTACCGCCAAACAGTGGAGGCGGCGGAGCGCATCCGGGCCGATTTGGGCAAGCCCTTGCCCCTGGTGGCGATGGGCCATTTATTTACGGCCGGAGGCCAGATACTGGACGGGGACGGAGTGCGTAATCTCTATGTGGGCTCGCTGGCTCCGGTGGGAGCGCAAATGTTTCCGGCCACTATCGACTACCTGGCCCTGGGGCATCTGCACCAGGCCCAGAGAGTAGGGGGAGCGGAACACCGGCGTTATTCCGGTTCTCCGCTGGCTATGGGATTTGGCGAGGCCGGCCGCAGCAAAAGCGTTTATCTGGTTGAAGTGAGCAATGGGCAGCCGGTGGTGACAGAAATTCCCGTACCGTGTTTTCAGCTCCTGGAGGTTGTCCAGGGCGATTGGGCAGCCATCAGCGGACGTCTGGAAGAACTTAAAGCCCGGGATAAGAGCATATGGCTGGAGATAATCTATGACGGGGATGAAATAATAGGCGATTTGCGCCAGCGGCTGGATGAGATAATCGCCGGCAGCAAACTGGAAGTTCTGCGGGCTAAAAACAAACGGATGGCGGATAAGATACTGAGCCGCGCCCAGGGGGAGGAAAACCTGGACGACCTTGACGTCAACGAGGTTTTTCAACGCTGTCTGGAGGCCCATCAGGTTCCTCCCGCTCAAGTGGGGGAACTGTTAATGACTTATAACGAAGCGCTGCAGTCCCTTTATGAAGGGGAGCAACAGGCAGAGTAGGGGAGAAAGCATGCGAATACTGGAAGTGAGATTTAAAAATCTGAACTCCCTGGTGGGCGAGTGGAGGATTGATTTTACTCATCCGGCTTATACGGCCGACGGCATCTTTGCCATAACCGGTCCCACCGGGGCAGGCAAAACGACTATACTGGATGCTGTCTGCCTGGCCCTTTATGGCCGCACCCCGCGCCTGGAGAGGATAAACAAGAACGACAACGAGATTATGGCGCGGCACACGGGCGAGTGCTTTGCCGAGGCTTGCTTTGAGACCCGGGCGGGTCGTTTCCGCTGCCACTGGAGCCAGCATCGGGCGCGCAAGCGGCCGGGCGGGGAACTGCAGAATCCCCGCCATGAGATTATTAATGAAGACACCGGTGAGGTTCTGGAATCAAAGATCCGGGAGGTGGCTCTTGCCATAGAGGCAGTGACCGGTATGGATTTCGGCCGCTTTACCCGTTCCATGCTTCTGGCCCAGGGCGGTTTTGCCGCCTTTCTGCAGGCTCAGCCGGATGAGCGGGCGCCGATCCTGGAACAGATTACGGGTACCGAGATCTACAGCCGGATTTCCATAAAAGTTCATCAGCGCCGGGGTGAAGAAAGAAAAATCCTGGAAGACCTGGAGGCCGGGATGGCTTACACCCAGTTGCTGAGTCCGGAGGAAGAGCAGGGATTAAATAATGATTTACAAAATAAACTGAGCCGGGCGGCTGAAGCGGAAAAGCGGGTCGGTTACCTGAAGCTCGCCCTGGCCTGGCTGGAAGGGATAGATGCTCTGACCCGGGAAATTGCCCTCCTGGAGACCGAACGGCAGGAATGGCAGGAACGGTGGCAGGGTTTTTCCCCGGATTTGATCCGGTTGAACCGGGCGGACCGAGCCCGGGCACTGGAAACTGATTATGAAAGGGTTTTGGCCCTGCGGGAGCAGCAGCGGCAGGAAACCGGTATGTGGGAAGCTGCTAAGCAGGAGCTTCCTGAGCGGGAAGCAGAAGTAGAAAGGTTAGCTGCCCTCAGCCAGGTCATGGCGGGGCAAGAGGAAACCGCCCAAGCCGGGCAGAAAAGTGAAGCTGAAAAGGCCAAAACCGTCCGCGCCCTGGATATCAGATTATCTGAGCGGCAGAGGCGGATGGAACAGGTGCAGACCTCAATAGCCGGGAGCCGCAAGCAGCATCTGGACTGTCGGCAAAGCCTGGCGGCAATAGAAGAAACGCTCCAGAAATCAGATGCGCGCAGGCTGGAACTGGAGACTTACCTTGAACAACATGCTGCCGATGCGGGGCTGGTGGAGAAATTAGCGGTGATTGAGCGGCTGTCTGCCACCCTGCAGGAAAAGGACAACAGCTATCGTCATAAATTCAGAGAACTGACGGCGGCAGCTGCCGGGATGCAATCACTGCAGTCCGCCTGTGAGGAACTGGCCGCAGCTTATGAAGTTTCCAGCGCCGGCGTAGACCGGGCGGAGCAGGAATACCGGCAAATAAACGATCTGGTCCGGACCCGGCTCAAGGGACGCGAGCTTAATGCCTGGCGCCAGGAACTGGAAGTTTTGCAGCAAAAACACCTGTGGCTGCAGCAGGGCCAATCCAGTAAGGAACTGATTGCCCTTTCCCGGGAAAAACTGACCGGGCTGCGCCGGCAGGCGGATTTATTACAGCAGGAGATTATAAAGATCAGCGGAGATATTGCCGACTATGAGAGGGAAGTTGCTTTCCGGGAGCGGGAGATAAGCCATCTGAATAAAGAACTGGCGCTGCTGAACCGTATCCACAGCCTGGAGGAAGAGCGCCGGCTTTTAAGGGACGGCGAGGCCTGCCCCCTCTGCGGCGCTGTCGAGCACCCGTTTGCCCAGGGCAACATTCCCGCCCTGCAGGAGAATGAGCTGGCTCTGCGGCAGGCCCAGGAAGGGTTGAACCAGGCCAGGAATCGGCTGCTGCAGGCGCAGCTTAAGCAGGCTGAATTGCATAAAGACAGAGAGCAAAACGGTCGGGATATCAATGATGAGCAGGGGAGGCTGGAAACTGAAATTCGTCGTTGGCAGGAGGTAACCGCCAATCTTAAAAATCAAGGCTCACTTGTGGAGACCCATGAACAACTGGGGAAGGAACTGGAGCTTAACCGGCAGCAAACCGAATTCTGCAAAGAGGTCATTGCTGAAGTTGAAGCAGGGGAAAAGACGGAGAAAAACGCCTACCAGGCCTGGGACGAAATACGCAGAGCCCATTTGGAACTGGACCGGTCGCTGCAGGAGGCGCGCTTCAAACAAAAGAGCGCCGAACAGGAGCATGCCCGTCTGCTGAAAGAGAAAAAGACCGGGGAGGAAGAGCTGAACCGGATCCGGCATTTATTAGGGCAGGAAACCGAGCCCTGGGGAATTAAAGAACCGCTTTTGCCGGACCTTGCTCCGCTGCTGGACCAGCTTCGGCAAAGGCGGAGTAAATGGCAGGAGGCCCTGGCCGGTAAAGCCGGGGAGGAAAAGAATATCGCTGATTTAAAGGCCGGGTGGGGGCGGCAGGAGGTACGGCTGGCCCAACTGGACCAGGAAATACAAAACGGGGTTCAGGAGTATGAACAATTAGCCCGGGAGTACAATGCCTTAAGGCAACAGCGCCTGGAGTTATATGGGGATAAGGACCCCGACCGGGAGGAAAAACGCTGCTTGGAAGCGGTGGAAGAGGCCCGGGAGAATCTGGAGGGCGCCCGCCGGAAAAAGAATCAGGCCGAGCAGGAACTGAACCATCTGCAGGTGCGTCTGGCCTCCTTGAGTGACAGTGTGCAGAAACGGGCTGGGGAATTGACCCGCCAGGAGGAAGCCTGGCAGCTGCGATTGCTTGAGGCCGGTTTTAGGGATGAAGCCGATTACCAGGCGGCCGTCATCCAAGAAGAGGACAAAAAGCGGCTCCAACAGGAAGCCGAGCTCCTGCGGCGGGAGGAGAGCGAATTGACTATCCGGTGGCAGGACAGGAACAGCCGGCTTAAGGCGGAAAAGGAAAAGATGCTCAGCGACGAGCCTTATGAGCGGTTGCAAAACCATCTGGAGTCCGCTATTGCCGCCCAAAACGATTTACAGCAGGAGATATACGCTCTTAACCATAGACTGGCCGAAAACCAGAAACGCCGGACTGAACAGGAGGAACTGCTTAAGGTTATCGCGGGCCGGAAAAAGGAATGCGCCCGCTGGGAATTGCTGCATGAACTTATCGGCTCGGCCGACGGTAAAAAATATCGCAACTTTGCTCAGGGGTTGACTTTCGAGGTTCTGGTCGGCCATGCCAACCGGCAATTGCAGAAAATGAGCGACAGATATCTGCTGATCAGGGATCAAGGCCAGCCGCTGGAATTGAATGTTATCGACAATTATCAGGGGGGAGAGATCCGTTCCACTAAAAACCTGTCCGGCGGCGAGAGTTTTATCGTCAGCCTGGCTTTAGCCCTGGGTCTGTCCCAAATGGCCAGCCGTAATGTCAATCTTGATTCCTTTTTCCTGGATGAAGGCTTCGGCAGTCTGGATGAAGATGCACTCGACAGTGCTCTGGAAACCCTGGCCGGGCTGCAGCAGGAAGGCAAGATAATAGGCGTCATCTCCCATGTTCCCGCCCTCAAGGAGCGGATAAACACCCAGATAGAAGTTGTGCCCCAAAACGGAGGCTACAGCCGTATCCAGGGCCCGGGCTGCATGGAGATCAAGTCTTGAAATCCCGGGCCTGAAAATCAGGCTGGCTAACCGGCCGCTGGTCACCTCAGGGGGTGAAGTGCGGTTTGATAAAATCAGGGGCTTCGGCCGATGGGATCAGGCCCCAGAAACTATTGCCGGTATTGACCTTAAAAAAAACGGTATACAGCGCTCCTTCCTTATAGCCGCTCTGGTAAGTGCGCAGACACAATTCCAGCTTATCCGGATCCGTGATTTTCAAAACGCCGGGTTTTTCTTCTGCATTTCCGGCTTGCATCAGTTGGCGATAGCCGGCCTCGTCAATACCGTCGGGAGCATAATTGATAATAGCGTGGACAATATCCGACCCCGGAAGTAAACGGGCCTGGTCATATAATCCCGTGTCCTGGAGCCAGCGCTCAAAATGGGTATATGATTTTTGCCACTCCATGCCGATATCGTAATAATTATTCCGCTCCGACGTGACGCTGCCGTAAATCCCAACCCGGTCGTAAACCACGGCCGGCATAGTATTGCCGGCGTCGTCAGCCAGCGCTATGGTGATATTGATGTCAGCCCAGGCAGGCCTCTGATTCACGGTCATTGCTTCAAAGCTCTGTTCCAGAACATCCTGCCGTAGGACTGCGACCGCTTGTTTGATCCTTTCCGGCTCCGCTATACGCACGTGTTTATTGCCATTGCGGCTATGAATATCTATCATTTTGATAGTATCCGGATTCGCCCGGAATATTTCAAAGTGATGAAACTTATATTCCCGGGATTCATAAATGGGTTTCAACTGCTCCGCATAAACGGCCGTAGGAATGATATAATCGCGATAGAGATGGCGCCCGTTTTTCAGTTCATAAGCCAGACATATCCTTTCTTTCCGCTGGGTCTCACCGGAAGGACCTGAGGAGGCCTCCTTTTCTTCTCCCCGCCGGGCAATTATTTGCCGGTGCAGGGCCTGGATGCGGGCAATGTTGTCATGATCGTCATATATTGCTTTAGACGGCTTGAAAGCATTGCCGGCATACATTTCATCTTCATATATTAAAGGATAAAAATAGCTGTCCATATATACATTTTTTATCTGGCTCAATTCGGGCAGCCTTTTTTCGTAGCCGGTGCAATCAGTATAAAGCAGGCCGATCAGAACTATGATCACCAAGCCGTAAACGCCCAGGCCTCTTACCCGCTGCCATTGGAAAACATAGAGGGATTTATTGAGCAGGATCTCGGTCAGGAAATAGCCCAGACCGGCTCCCAACAGGTAGCCGAAATAGGTCCAGAACATGCTTCCCTGGGCGGCACTGTGAAAATAGCTCCCCAGCAGCAGCATAGTGCAAAAGGTTACCGCATATTTAAAAAGCGGCCGCAGTACTTCAATAGTAATAGCATCACCGGCGGTTTCGATATTACGCCGGCGATATAGATATCTTCCCAAAAAATACAGGGCGACACAGAGCAAGAGATACAATATGATTTCACCGGCCGGCAGAGGCGGGGTGGAATTAGGCAATCTCAGCAGGGGGGAAAGCTTTTCTAAATTAGCGCTGTAGTAATCATTGGGAAACCCGTAAACATACAGGCTGAGATTATGGAATACCAGAAGCGAGAGCCCGCTGGGAACCAGCAGCAGGATGTAAGTGAGCAATCCCTGCAGGACCGATAAACCGGTAAACATGCCTACCGCAACGGTACTCAAAAACAGGAGCAGATTGAGCAAAAAAGCTACCTCTAACCAGACCAGGATATTGCGGCCCGCTATAAACTCAATCCCCAGTCCGGCCACCAGAGCCCAGGTGATCAGGGCGGTGATTATCACCGGCGTCAGCAGCAAGATCAGACCGGTTAAAATATGGGTATTATAAAGGGTTTCCCGCTTGATGGGGAGAGCATGCTCCATATCGGCCGCTTTACCGTACTGCAGATAACGGAACAGGAGAATACCGGTTAATACCGGAACGGTCAGCAGCAGGATTAAAAGCAGGGGTGAAGAATCAAATTCCAGTACCCGCAGATAGGTAAAAGCATTATAATTCACCTTGATTGCTTCCGGACGGGTATAAATCATAGCCAGCTTCAAGGGGACAGCTACCAGCAAACCCAGCAGGTATACGATACCGATCCAGGTGTAGCGTTTAAAATCATTATTTAATATTCCTTTATTAATAAAGGATGTTTTTGATTTCATAACCATTATCCCCCATTTCGTAAATGAATATTTCCTCCAGGGTGAGGGGCAGGACATCCAGAATGGCTGGAGCATAGGCCTGTATGCGGCTCACGATCTCACTGTGGGAGCCCCGTACAATAAAAATGCTTATACTGCCCCGTTGTTCATGATAGAGGGCCTGCATCTCATCAATCAGAGCCGGAGGGGTTTCGGTACTGAAAGCGACCTGGATTTTATGTACGTCAGCCTTGAGATCGTCCAAATCCTTCTGGATAAGCATTTTACCCTGGTGCAAAATGCCGATATAATCGCAGATATTCTCCAACTCCCGCAGGTTATGAGAAGATATTATGACCGTCATGGCCCGGTCGGCCACATCCTGAATAATGAGCTGTTTGACTTTCTGCCGCATTACCGGGTCCAGTCCGTCCAGAGGCTCGTCCAGTATCATGACGTCAGGCATCAAGGAAAGGCCCATCCAGAAAGCCACCTGCCGCTGCATACCCTTGGACAAAGTCCTGATACGTCTTTTGACCTCAATATTGAAAACCCCCGCCAGTTTCAGATAGCGCTGGTGATTCCACTGGGGATAGATATGGGCATAGAAATCAGCCGTGTCCTGGATAGTATAATTATGAAAAAAATAGAGGATATCAGGAATAAAAACACTGCGTGCTTTTATAGCTTCATTTTCAAATACCGATTGGGCGTCAATCATAATATTTCCGGTATCCGGTTTATAAATCCCGGCCAGGAGTTTCAACAGGGTCGTTTTACCAGCTCCGTTGGAACCAACCAGACCGTAAATGGAACCTTGATGGACAGCCAGGCTGACATCGTGCAGGGCTTCCAGCTCCCCGAACTGTTTGCTGACCCTTTCCACTTCAATCATTGATATTACCTCCCTTAGCTGCGGATAATAAATCTTCGGCCCTGGCTAAGATTTCATCAGGGCGCAGGCCCAGGTAAAGCATTTCCGTTATAATTCGATTCAGTTCTTTTTCCAGATTTAGCAGGCGGGCGGAATTATCCTCTGCCAGGGCGGGCCTGACAAAGCTGCCTTTACCCGGCAAGGAATAGATATAGCCGCGATATTCCAGCTCGCGATAGGCCTTCTGAATGGTATTGGGGTTAAGCGTCAACTCACTGGACAGAATGCGAACGGACGGTAATTGCTGGTCTGGTTTCAAGACATCGCTGATGATGAGCTCAATAATCTTGTCCACCAGTTGTTCGTAAATAGGGGCACGGCTGCGCAAGTCCAGCTCAAACATAGAGCCCCTCCTTTCCACCACAACTGTACCACCAAAAATAGTACAGTTAATACACTTAATTATATTTGCCGAATCCGGTCTTGTAAATATGCCCGGCTAAAAATAATGCGGAAAAGTGTTGGAGGGAGTAGATAAAAAGAAATAACCCCGTAAAAAATGTCGCCTCCAGGCGGCAGGAATCCGTCATAAAATTCGAGAACTACCCCTATATACTGAAATAAAAAACATATGAGGGGGAGAATTTATATGACTCAGTTGGCTGATCGGGTGATGGTTTTAGGCAACGGCAATTTTAATTACTTTATAGTAGGGCGAGAAGAGGCGGTACTTATCGAATGCGGCACCAGTGCCGGGGCAGATATTTTTGCCCGGCAGTGGCAGGCTGAAAAAAATCGGCCCCGGATAAAATATATCCTGGTGATGCACTCTCACTTTGATCATGTCTGCGGCCTGCCCCGGCTAAAAGACCTGTTTCCCCAAGCCCAGACCGCAGCCAGTCCGGCCGCCCGGAAGATACTGGCGCGGGATAAATTGAAACCGGTTCTGATCCAAGCCGATGCTTATGTCACTGACGCTTATGTCAGGAACGGACTTTTGCCGGATGCCCCGGGAGGGCTTGATATTGACCGGGTGCAGGCGGAGCTTGCCGTTGCCGAAGGGGATAGCCTCATAGTGGATGAGGGGCTCCAACTGGATATTATTGAAGCCCCCGGCCATAGTCCCTGTTCCCTGGCCGCGTATTTTCCCAGTGCCAAGGCCATGTTTATTTCTGATGCGGCCGGCTACCAGATACCGGATGGTTTAAGGTCGCCGGTCTTTTTCCAGGATTACGACCTCTACCGGGAAACTATCAGACGGCTGCAGCAATATCCCACCGAGATTGTGGGGGTTGGTCACGGGGAGATACCGGTTGGCCATGACCAGGTCAGCCAGTTTTATAACCGCAGTATGGAAGCTGCGGCGGAGGCCTTTGATCTGATCAAGGACCGGCTTGACCGCGGACAAAGTGAGCAGTCCATTGTCACGGAACTGTATGATAGGTATATAAAAGGGGCTATGTCTTATTATCCCCCGGATCTGATGATGGGTTCCGTTTCCATGCTGGTTAAAAATGTAAAGAATAGGATGTAGATGGGATAGTGCGTATCCTTAATCCGCGGCCGAAGGGATACGGATTAATCCCGAAGGGTATGTAATTCAGGATAAGAATGGCACCTTTATCAAAAAGGGGGCTTGAACAGCTGACGGAAGGCTGAACGCAATTCCCGTAATCGGGCAGGTTCGGGAGCGTGTTGCCCAAACCTGAAACGGACATAGGCATCGGTTATTTGCAGCAATCGCTCCTGCTGCCGGGGAAACGAAGTGCCCAGACGGCTGCAGTATTCGTAAGGAGTTTCAAAATCTTTACGCCCCATGTTTTTGCGTTTACCCCAGTACAACAAGCCCTGGTAGAGTAAATCTACCCCCAGTTTTCCTGGCTGCAGCAGCAACCTTATGATTCCTAATCTCTTAAGCAGATTAATTAACTTAATACTCAGCCAGGAGTAATTGATATTTCCGGAGGAACCTGAGACAGGTGAAAAAGACCGTTTTCTAAGCAGATATTTAACCAAATAAAAGCCAAGAAGCAGAATAACAATAGCTAATAAGATGGCGGCGACTACACCGATAGCGGAAGAAAGCAACTGCATCCAATGGGAGTTAAGGGGAGAATTATGGCTCCCAAAATTGGCACTGTTTGTTGCTTCGGCGGAACCGATTGTGGAACTATGCTGGTCGGGCAGGTAATGGCCCTTCTTCAGCAGCCAGGTGATGACGCTATAGAACACTAATCCCAGGTAAGGAAAGGTGGAATCATAAAGCCATTGGGAGGCGGATAACATATAAGAATGTGAAAAATTCAGCAGCAGTACCGCAATGCAGGTTAGAGCAATCAGAATTCCCAGTGCAGAAATATAGCTTTGGGAAGGAATGGCTGTGAACCGGGCCGAAGCGATCGCAGTCAAGTTAGAGATCAGGCAGAATGCCAGTACAACGATAGTATCAGGCATTGGCGCCGGAATTAGTTCTGCCGCTAAAACTGCACCCCACACAATCACTATAGCAGCTTCAAAACGGTTAACTGTCTCCTGGTAAATAATAGTGGAATTAAAGATAATCATTGAGCGCAGGAAAATCCAGCCGGTTAAACCGAAGGCCAGCCATAACTGTAAAGAACCGCCGAGGCTGGAGCCTTTAAACAGCAGCCCTGCCCATAGGGCTGAACCTCCCGGCAAAATCCAGACCCCAAGCAAAGCTGCGGCCAGTGTAGCAGTTGCCAGGTTCAATGCTGCTACACTGAGCAATGGCCGGGATTTAAGGGATATTAACCAGTTTACCACACCGGCTGTCACAATCAGCAGGAGAAACTGGGGGAAAGTCATAATTTGTCCTGCCGGGGTTTTAATCAGAATGGAAAGCAGGTAATAGGGCAGAAACAAACAACCGGTTTCGGCTAATAAAGATATAAAAGATAGGCTTGAATTGCGCTTAAACATATAGATATCCTTCTCTTACTGCTAACAGGGAATAGAAATGATCCGTCCCATTCCCCTCGGTTTAATACTGGCGCCGATGACCACCAGGGCAGTTCCCCAGGGAATTGAATGCTTATCCTTCCACAAAAGCTCCTCCAGCGCTCCCGAGGGATTGCCTTCCACCCGGGCCAGCTTTTCCAGGATTAAAAGCGTATGGGGAAATCCGGTATTCACCGGAACTGATACCGGACCTGGAAGACCGGTTTGAGATGCATTAATGACTAATCCGACAGCTATACCGTTTTCATCGGCCCAGACCGTTATGGAAGCCGCAATTGACAATGCTTTTTCAAAACGATTGCTACCGGCATCTTCCTCACCTATAATATCGGCATCTACAGCCAGACAGAACTTATAATCAGCGGAAGGCTCAATCATTTTAGCCATAGGCATATCTTTTCCGGCACTGGCCTTCCAATTAATCAGCCGGGCCGGCATATCGGGGGTGTATTCACGCAGACCGGCAACCTTAACCGGGTCAGGCAGAATGTAGCGCCGGTCAGCCATTTCTCCAATCAGATCCGAAGGTTTCAACCCGATTTGAGACCAGTCCTCCAGACGGGGGTAGACAATAAGGGGGCATATATCTCCTATCGCCATCTGGTAACTGAATAGCCCGGTGCCGTCACTGCTGGTAACAGCGGAAGGCGGGATTTCGTAAAAGCCCCGGCGTCTGGCCGTAATTTCAGATTGGATAAAAAAAGAGCTATGCCGCGGCAGAAGGGTGGCGACAGATAGATCAGAAGCATCCAACCCATCGGGCAGTTCCTGAGTCCATTCAGCAATGAGGGGCAGAAACTTATGATTATAAATATTGACTGTAAGCGAAGTTTTTTCGCCAGCAAACAAGCGCTGAGGCTTAAAGTGTTTCTCCAGCTCTAAATAGCGTAACCCGGATCGGCTCCACCAACGGCCGGTTTCGGCAATTACCAGTAAGATAACCGTAATTATAGCAGGTGACCACAGATCGAAACGGAGCAGAAAAACTGCTGCCGCAATTAATAAGAAGCGAAACAGCCCGATGGAAAAAACCGAATTCACCACTTCTTGGAACCGGTTGTTCACAATGCTTCGTCACTCTCTGGCACCTTGACGCTCCGAATAATTTCTTGTAAAAGAGCTTCACTGGTTAACCCGTGCAGGCGTTCTTCACGCTTGACAATCAGCCGGTGTAAAAGCACCGGGCCCGCCAGGTATTTTATATCATCCGGGATCACATAGTCTCTGTCCCTGAGAAAGGCGAGCGCTTGAGACGCCCGCTGCAAAGCAAGCGACGCCCGGGGACTGGCGCCCAGAGCAACTGCCGGGTGACTGCGGGTGGCACTTATCAATTCAACAATATAGTGAACTAAACTGGGATGCAGCCTCACCTGACGACAGCCGTTCTGATATTCTAAAATATCTTCCATACTGCACACTGGTTGTAAGCCGGCAAGTGGAGATTGCTGTATTTGCGCCTTGAGAATCTGTTCCTCTTCTTCAACACTTGGGTATCCCATACTTATTTTGAGCAGAAATCGATCCAATTGAGCTTCCGGCAGCAAGAAAGTACCTTCATGTTCAATCGGATTTTGAGTGGCCATGACCAGGAACGGACGGGGCAAAGGCATAGTATTCCCGTCTATGGTAACCTGTCTTTCTTCCATGGCCTCCAGCAGACTGGACTGAGTGCGAGGAACCGTGCGGTTAATTTCATCGGCCAGCAGGATATTGCTCATCACCGGGCCTTGCCGCAGCACGAATTCTCCGGTTTTGCGATTGTAGACATAGAAACCGGTAACGTCGGTAGGGGTCAGGTCAGGGGTGAACTGAATGCGTTTAAACCGGCAATTTAATAAAACCGCCAGACTTTTGGCCAGCAAAGTCTTACCTACTCCCGGCACATCTTCTATAAGCAGGTGTCCGTCGGCCAGGAGTCCGGTCATGACCAGTTCAATAACCTGTGCTTTACCGATAACCACCTGATTTAAGCTGGTTATAATCTTTTGCAGAGGGGTCGGTTCAAGCATGATGATCTCCTATTCATTGTGACATTCTTTATATTATAACAATATACGCTAATATACGACAAGAATCATGGGCAAACCTTTTCTCATTGTATATAGCCATGCCAGGCCGAAGCAATATGACTCTTTCCCCGATCAAAGCCCCCGGACTCGCCGGCTCAGCGTGAACGAGGGCTTATCCCACCTCATGCTTGATTTTCAAGGCTTGCTAAAATATAAATGGTATACTGATTAGGATAGTTATAACGGCAACCAACAGCAGGGCCATACCAAGCAGGGCACACCAGAACGGTACCGGCAGCAACTGGTAGGCCAGATCCAGGTAATAGCTTACCATATCCTCCTGCTTCAACGGCGCCAGGTTCCGGGCTGCCTTTTTATAAGACAGGTAGGCCCAGGCAATAAGAAATATAGAGATTGCTAAAAGAATCAGTCCAACTGTCACAACCAACGCTCCCCAGGATAGAATTATGTGGTATGTTTTTTATTATAGGGGTGCTGGCCCTGATAAGCAATAAGCCTATCAGGGGATAATATTTACCCGGGTGAACCGAAGAAGGGGATAGAGGCATGACTTTACGATTTATAGCCGGACGAGCGGGCAAAGGCAAAAGTTATTACATATATAACGAAATTAAACGTCATCTGCAGGAAGCCGGCAGGAAGGAAAAACTTATACTGCTGGTGCCGGAGCAATACACCCTCCAGGCGGAGCGGGATTTTATGGACAAGACCGGACTCGAAGGCATTATGCAGTTGGAGATACTGAGTTTCAGCCGCCTGGCCCAGCGGGTATTTAATGAGGTGGGAGGCATTACCCGGGTTATAATCAATGAACAGGGGAAAAGCATGGTTTTACGCCGGGTAATGGAAGAATGGGAAGAGGAATTACTGGTTTACAAGAACTCCTGTCGTCAGAACGGGTTTGTCAATGAACTGATGGAATTTCTCGCCGGCTTGAAACAAAGAGCGATTGCCGTTCAGGATATAAGGGATATGCAGCTTGACCTGGACGAGGATTCCCTGCTGGGGCGGAAGCTGCATGATCTGGCTTTGATCTATGAGCAGTTTAATATCTTTCTGCATGAGCACTATATAGACAGTGAAGATTATATCAATCTGTTTATTGAAAAAATGTCATACAGCCATTACTTGTCCGGCGCCCGGATATGGGTGGATAATTTTGCCACCTTTTCCCCCCAGAGTTTAAGAATCCTGGAAAAGCTCATCAGTATTTGCCCGGAAACCACCGTCAGTATCACCTTGGATAATGGCAAAAGCAGCAGGGATGAGGAACTGTTTGCGCTTTCCCGCCGGTGGTACCATAAGCTGGTGCAAACGGCGCGAACCCAGGGCATCACCGCCAGGATGATAAACCTTGACGGGGCCGGCGCCGATCAGTTAAGAGCGGGGGAACTCTTACACCTGGAACGGGAATTGTTCGCTTATCCCAGCCGTCTCTATCCGGGCGCCATTAACCGGATAAATATCTTTGCCGCCGCCAATCCGGACAGCGAGGTTGAAGCTATGGCCGCCAGGCTGATAAGCCTGGTACGGGACGAGGGATACCGCTGGAAGGACATCGCCGTGATCTGCAATGACCTTGATAGCTATGGCGGCCTGGTAAAAAGGATATTTCGGGAATATGAGATTCCTTTTTTCATGGATCAAAAAAAGGATGTCATGGATAATCCTATCATTGAATTTATATTGGCTTCACTGCAAAGCGTGGAGCGGGGTTATCTCTATGAAGATATTTTCCGCGGTCTTAAGACCGGTCTGGGAGCCCTGGATGGTGAAACGGGGGAGAAACTGGAGAATTATGTGCTCAGTTACGGCATTCGGGGGAGGCGCTGGAAAGAACCCTTCTCCCGGGGAGAAGCCGAAAAACTGGAGGACTTGAATCTATGGCGGGAAGCGGTAATAACTCCGCTGGAGGCAATGAAAACGGCTTTGGCAGCCGAAAAGACTTTTGCCGGTTTTACCCGGGTGCTGTATGACTATTTGGAGAATCTGGGGGTGCCGCAGAAACTGGGGCAATGGGTGGAAGAACTGTGGGAACGGGAGCTTTACGAGGTGGTTCACGAGTATACCCAGATCTGGAATATGGTAATAGAAACCTTCGACCAAATGGCAGAGATCCTCGGTGAACAGCAGGGAAGCCTGAAAGATTATATCAAGGTGCTGGAGGCGGGGTTCTCATCCCATCAGCTGGGGATGATTCCTACCACAGTGGATCAGGTGCTGGTGGGCAATATTCAGCGCTCCAAAAGCCATAATATAAAAGCCCTGTTTGTTGTGGGGGTGAACGACGGCATCATACCTTCGGCTAAATATAATGAAGGAGTGCTGTCTTCTGATGAAAGTGATTATCTGGCGGAACAGGGGATGGAAGTTTCCCAAAGCCAGGAATGGCAAGGAACTGAGGAAAGCTTTCTGATTTACAGCGCCCTGAGCAAATGTCAGCAAAAGCTGTTTTTATCCTATGCCAGCTCCGACAGCGAAGGCCGGGCTTTGCGTCCCTCCTTGCTGCTGGATCGCATCCGCTATCTCTTTCCCGGGCTGCAAAGTGAAAGCGGTCTGGTAAACGACCGCCGCCGGCAGCTGCAGATGATATGCCGCCCTCAAAGCAGCTTTAAATATTTGATTGAGAACCTGCGGCTTTATCTGGATAAAAAAGCCGTGGAGGATTTTTGGTGGGATGTCTATGACTGGTACCGCGGTCAAGATCAGTGGCAGGACCGCTGCCACCTGCTGGTCCAGGCCTTTTCCCACCGCAATCAGGTTGAGCCTATCGGCTCCGGGTTGGCCCGGCGACTGTATAAATTTCCCCTGAGCGGCAGTATCACCCGCCTGGAGCAATTTATCGCCTGCCCCTTTGCCCATTTTGTCCGCTACGGGCTTTCGCCCCGGGAGAGAAAAGAATTTTTGGTTAAAGCCCCTGACATCGGGGAATTATTTCATGACTCCCTGCTGGGTTTTGCTCTGGAAGTAGAGAAACGGCCCGGAAAATGGCAGGCGATTGAGCGGGAAGAGTGCGGGGCCATGATGGACACGGTTATGGAAGAAGTGCTGACGGCTCAGGAAGCCGGTGTGTTCTTAAGCAGCAGCCGCTATCGTTATTTGAGCCGGCGACTGAAAAGGATAGGCCGGCGGGCGGCCTGGATGATGAGCGAACATATCAAGCGGGGCAATTTTACTCCCCAGGGCTATGAAGTCCGTTTCGGCCGGGGGCAGCCCCTTCCCGCCCTGGTGATAGAACTGGCCGATGGAGAGAAGATGTACCTGGAAGGCCGCATTGACCGGGTGGATATCCTGGACCAGGACGACGCCAGTTATGTGAGAATAATTGATTATAAAACCGGCGATAAAAAATTGAGCCTGGCCGATTGCTATTACGGTTTGAGCCTGCAGCTGCTTATTTATTTACGGGCGGTACTGACCAGTGGCCGGGAATTGGAGCGCCCGCTGCTCAAACCGGGCGGCGTCTTCTATTTTAAGATTGACGATCCTCTGATCAAGAGTGAAGCTGAAGTCCGGGAAACGATTGAGCAGCAGCTGGCCAAAGAACTGAAGCTCAGGGGAATGGTGCTGGAAGATATACATATCGTACGGGAAATGGACCGCGATATCACCTCCTCATCGGATATAATTCCCGCCGGTTTAAAACAGGACGATAGTTTTACCTCCAATTCGGCGGTTTTGAGCGCAGAAGATTTTGACTATCTGCTGCGCCATGTGGATAATCTGCTGGTAAAAGCCGGTGCTGAACTGGCAGGAGGCCGGGTAAGAATTGAACCGTATAAATTGGAACGGCATACCGCTTGCGATTACTGCCTCTATAGTTCCATATGCCAGTTTGACCGGCAGCTGCCGGAAAACCGCTACCGTAATCTGCCGCCCTTGAAAGATAATGAAGCTATTCGCAAAATGCGGGCCGAACAGGGAGGGGATTGCTCATGAGCTGGACCAGAGCACAGGAAGATGCGGTTAAAGCCCGGGAATGCAACCTGCTGGTGGCGGCTGCTGCCGGCTCCGGCAAAACTGCAGTGCTGGTGGAACGGATTATACAATTGATCCTGCAGGATGGCGTCGATATAGACCGTATGCTGATAGTGACCTTTACCCAGGCGGCGGCCGGGGAACTGAGGGAAAGAATAAGCCAGGCCCTGCAGGCGGAGCTGGAAAGCAGCCCGGAAGAAAAAAGGGAACTGCGCCGGCAGCTCAAACTTTTGCAGCAGGCTTCCATCAGTACGATTCATGCCTTCTGCACCGATGTCCTGCGGCGCTATTTTTACCTGGCCGAAATAGATCCGGGATTCCGCATTGCCGACGGTATGGAAAGCGATCTGCTGAAGCTGGAAACTCTGGAGGATGTTTTCGAGACTGCTTATGAGCGGGAAACCCCGGGGTTTTTACAGCTGGTGGAGGCTTTTGGCAGCAGCAAAAGCGACCAACCTCTGCAGGAACTGGTTCTGCGCGCTTATGAATTTGCCCAGTGCAAGCCTTATCCCCAGCAATGGCTGCAGGCCGGAGCATCCGCTTTTAACCTGACCAGGGAAGAATTTGGTGATTGCGTATGGGTGCGGGGCTTGCTGGAGCAGCTGAGCATACCGGTGCAGGCGGCGGACGATCTTCTGCAGGAGGCCCTGCAGCTTTGCCGCCGCCCGGGAGGACCGGCAGTATATGCCGATGTTTTGCGGGATGATATAAAAATGTTGGAGGAGCTGCGCCAAACCATAAGTCAGGGTGATATTGCCGCAGTCTATTCCGGTTTTAACCGTATAAGTTATGGCCGTCTTCCCCGGGTGGGACCAGATGTGGACGCCGATTTGAAAGAGCAGGCTAAAGACCGGCGGGATGAAGCCAAAAATCTCATCCGGCAGGTAAGCGGCGAATATCTGTTCAAGGAACCGGAAGGGCTATTAACCGACCTCAACGAGATATATCCATTGATGGAAGAATTCTGCGCACTGGTTATGGAATTCGACCGTGAGTATCAGAGGCGCAAAGGGGATAAAAGCCTGCTTGATTTTAACGACCTGGAGCATTATGCCCTGACCGTATTAAGCCACCCCGAAGCGGCGGACTCATACCGGCAAAAATATCAGCATATATTTGTAGACGAGTATCAGGACAGCAATGAGGTTCAGGAAACCCTGATCAATTGCATCAAACAAAACCACAACCTGTTCCTGGTAGGTGATATCAAGCAGAGCATCTACCGTTTCCGTCTGGCCGATCCCGGTTTATTTATTCAGAAGCTGGAGCAGTTTAAGGCAGAGGCCGGAGAGCTTAACCGGAGGATAGATTTAAGTATCAATTTCCGCAGCCGGGAAGAAATCCTTAATGGCGTCAATTATATCTTCCGGCATATCATGTCGCCCTATCTGGGGGAAATAGAATATGGCAGCCGGGCATCCCTCTATCCCGGGGTAAAAACCCCTGATACCTCCGCAGAAGTTATTGAGCTCTGTCTGATCGACAAAAATCGAGCCGATAATGAAGAGGATGAACTGATGGCGGCAGGAGATGCGGAGATAGAAGCCCGGGTAGCGGCCGGGAAAATCAAAGAGCTGCTGGGGCGGCCGATTTATGACCCCAAAGGGGAAGAATTCCGCCCTATGGAATATCGGGACATGGTGGTTTTAATGCGCAGTACCCGTAATTGGATCAACGCCTTCTGGGAGGTATTTGCCGCCGAAGGAATCCCGGTTTATGCGGATCTGGGCAGCGGTTACTTTGAAGCCGGTGAAATCACCGTGGTGCTTAACCTCCTTCGATTAATAGATAACCGCCGGCAGGATATTCCTCTTTTAAGCGTGATGCGTTCTCCCATCGGCAGGTTCACCCTGGAAGAGATGATTCAGATCCGGGTGCAGAGCCAGACGGACAGCTATTATGAAGCGATGGAAAACTATCTGCGGGAGAACGATACCGATATCAGCGCTAAACTGCAGGGCTTCATTCAAAATTTAAACCGCTGGCGGCAGGAGTCGCGTTATCTTCCTATGGATGAATTTATCTGGAAGATACTGCATGAGACCGGCTATTTCCACTATGTCGGAGCCATGCCCGGGGGGCGGCAGCGTCAGGCCAATCTGAAAGCGTTGCTGGATCGTGCCCGTCAGTTTCAGGATACATCTATCAAGGGTTTGTTTAATTTTATCCGCTATATTGATAAAATCCAGGCCCGCAGCGGCGACATGGGGGTAGCCCGAATTCTGGGGGAAAATGAAAATCTGGTGCGGATTATGAGCATCCATCGGAGCAAAGGGCTGGAGTTCCCGGTGGTAATCGTGGCCGGATTAGGCAAGCAGTTCAATATGAGCGACAGCAGTGCCGGAATATTATTGCATAAAGATCTGGGCCTGGGTCCCCGCTATGTGAACCCGGAGCTGCGCAGTTACCATGAAACCATCGCCCGCATATGCATCAAAAATAAATTAAACCGGGAAAACCTGTCGGAAGAGATGCGTATTTTATATGTGGCCTGTACCAGACCGCAGCACAAGCTGATTCTGCTGGGGTCTTTAAGGGACTTGGCCGGAAGAGCCCGCAAGTGGAGCCAAGCCCTCAGCCCCTTTAACCTGGCCCGGGGGAAAAACCAGCTGGACTGGCTGGGACCGGTGCTGATGCGCCATCCCGATGGCAACGTGCTGAGGGAATTAGCCGGGGTATTCTGGGATCCGGAGGAGCTGTTCGACGATCCCTCCCGCTGGCAGATAGAGCTGCTTAAACGCAGTGACGCCGACAATCCTGATGCCGGGGCGGCTGATATACTTACCGGGCTGCAGGAACAGGTGGAAAAACATGAGCCCGGTAAGGTTCGGGAACTGATAGTACAGCGCTTGAACTGGCAGTATCCCTATCAAGCGGCGGAGAGAATTCCGTCCAAGGTTTCGGTATCTCTGATCCAAGAGGGGAAAAGCCAGCCCGGCTTAATGGGCCTGCATCTGCCCGCTGCACTTGACCGGCCTCGTTTTGTCGAAGGCGTTAAACCTTTATCCCCAGCGCAAAAAGGCAGTATAATGCATTTTGTCATGCAGCATCTTGATTTTACCCGGGTAGAAAATGAAAAAGCGATTGATAAACAGGTGGAAGCTATGGTGGCTCGGGAAATACTTCTGCCGGATGAAGCTGCTGCGGTTGATTCTGCTAAAATAATGCGCTTTTTCTTTACTCCACTGGGCCAAAGAATACTGAAAGCCGGGGAAGTGGAAAGGGAAACCGCTTTTAATCAGTTGCGTCAGGCCGCGGATATAATGGAGAGTGTTGCTGCTTCTGAGGAAAAACTGTTGGTCCAGGGCGTCATTGACCTCTTCTTTTATGAAGGCCCGGAAATTGTGTTGGTAGACTTTAAAACCGACTACATAGATAGAAAGAACCGGGAAAAGCTGATAGTTTATTATCGGCCCCAGCTGCAATTATATAAAGAAGCCCTGGAAACCATCCAGGGCGCAAAAGTAAAAGAGAGCTACCTTTATTTCTTCGGCATTGACGAAGCAGTGTTGTTGGATATATAAGGATTAAGACTTTACTCAGATAATTTCTCGGTAAAGACGACTTGCAATTCCTCTTCATTGCTGAACTGGTCCGGCAGATTATCCTCCAGCTTTTTTATCACCGCATCCAACAAGGCGCGGAGAACCTGTTCTTTACCGACCAGGGCTCTGCTGCTGTTATACCCGTTATTGACAATACGGGTAAGCCAGTCGATCTGGTCGGCATAAAGATGAGCCGGCATCTGCAGGGTCGGCCGGCGTCGGGGAAGAGGAGCAGAGTTACTGGGCTCTTGGGCCGAAGATGCCGTTGAGTTATCGGGTTGTTGCTGGGGCTGAGCAGAATTCGGGATATCCGGCTCCGCAGCGGAATCAGGCTGCTGTTTTGCCTGATCCCGGGCCTGGGCCCATTGCTCCCGGGCCAGCTTTTCAATATGGGGGTACTGCTTTATGTACTTGTGAACTATCACTTTGTTGAACCAGTTTATGGCTTCCTTATAATCGCCGTTAAGGCGGTACAATTCACCGATCAGGTACATTGCCTGAACATCGCTCATATTGCCGATGGACTTAAAATCTTTATTATATGCTTCCACATAATGTTCTAATGCTTCCTTAAGATATACGGTTTCCAATTCAGAATCGTTTACTTCCCGGGCCATCCAGGCTGCGCCCAGAAACAGGCCGGCCAGTTCCCCGGATTTGACCTGCTTGAGCTGGGCCGAACGAATGGCCATTTTAAATGAGCTCAAGGCAGTAGGCAAATCCCTTTCCCGGGTGTATTCAATTGGTTTATCCGGACGTAATTGATATAAGGCCGGCATAAGTTTTTCCAGCAGCTTAGGGTCTATCTCCTGGGCAAAGCTTTTGTTGGAACCGGCATAATAACATCCCGGGCATACAATTATGGAGTAATGTAAAGGGCTGATTCCGCGGTAAATTACGTGCAAGTCGGGTTCCTTATCCTGGACATAAACAGCTGAACTGCGAACCGCCAGGGAAGTGAAATCGCTTTTACATACCGGGCAAATATACTTTTTTTCAAAATAAGGACTATGTTCAGTCACCAGAATCACCTCGCTAAAAATAATTCTCACAAAGGGTCCATAATTCCTCTAATTATATTTATAATTAACATAAGCCTTAGGGTGAAAGGCTAAACTTACCAGAAAGCGAGAGACTAGATTAAGGGGATGATAATGACATCAAGGGGGAGGGAGTAGTTTGCAGGTTAAAAGTTTTATGAGCACTGACCTCATCCTCCTATCACCGGACGATACTTTGGGGGAAGCGGCCACTCTATTTTTGGATAAGAAAATAGATGGGGCGCCGGTGGTAGAGGATGGACAACTGGTGGGACTTCTGACTAAAACCCATCTTATTCGCGCTATGAGTCAGGGGGCTCCCTTGCATCGTACTGCAGGGGAATTTATGAGCCGGTTGATGAAGATCCTGTCTTTGGAACAGCCTATTGACCAGGTCGATATAATTGATAGCGACTGTTATTTGGTGGTGGAAAAAGAAGAATTAGTAGGTATTGTCAGCAAGTCTGATATCATAGCAGCGCTGAACGAAATCATTGCGGAACTGGACGGCATCATTGATTCTTCTTCTGATGGATTATGTGTTACCGACGGTTCCGGTATGACCTTGAGAATTAACCCAGCCCTCAAGAGGATGACCGGACTGGAGGAGGAAGACCTGGTGAACAGGAAGGTGAATAAACTGGTGGAAAACGGGGTACTTTCCCGATCTGCCAGTCTATTGGCGTTGGAGCGTAAGGAACCGGTAACAACCACTGTGGTTACGGCTGCCGGAACCACTCTGTTGGTAAGCGCCACCCCGGTTTGGGATGAGAAGGGGGATATATTCCGGGTGGTTGCTAATGTACGCGATATCAGCGAACTTAACATGCTGAAGCAAAAAGTAGAGAAGATGGAAGGCCTAAAAAAGCATTTTGAATTCCAGATGAATGCAATGAAGAGCCGTTTGGCGGAACAATTGATTTTCAAAAACCAAGAGATGGAGAAAGTTGTTTACCAGGCCATGAAAATTGCTGAAGTCGATTCCACCGTATTGATTTCCGGAGAATCGGGCGTGGGGAAGGAAGTCATCGGTGAAATCATTCAATGCAACAGTATCCGCAATAAAGACCCTTTTGTAAAGCTGAACTGTGCTGCCATACCTGAGAATTTATTGGAATCGGAACTGTTCGGCTACGAACCGGGGGCATTCACCGGAGCCAGGCGAGAAGGGAAGCCTGGTCTTTTTGAAGTAGCTACCGAAGGAACCATGCTGCTGGATGAAATCGGTGATGTTCCCTTGCACCTGCAGGTAAAATTATTGCGGGCTTTGCAGCAGCAGGAGATATTCAGGGTAGGCGGAACCAAACCCATAAATATTGACGTAAGAATAATAGCTATAACCAATCGGGACCTGGAGGCCATGGTAAGGAAGGGGGAGTTCCGGGAAGACTTGTACTACCGGCTTAATGTGGTGCCTATCCATGTACCGGCTCTGAGGGAAAGAAGAGAAGATATCCCTCTTCTGGTGCGTCACTTTCTGGCCAAGTTCAACAAACGCTATAGTCTGAAAAAATCAATTAGCCCGGAAGCCATAGAATTGATGACGTTTTATCCCTGGCCCGGCAACATCAGACAACTGGAAAACCTGATCGAAAGACTGGTGGTTATTGCCAGCACAGAAGAGATTGATATTCAGCATCTGCCGGTTTATTTCATACAGTCAGACGGCGGAGGAACCGGCAGCCACCATCAGCCGATAAGCGTCAACAGCATAATTCCTCTGAAAAAAGCGGTAGAGAGTCTGGAAAGACAATTGCTGGAGAAAACCTTTTCGGTAACCAGTTCCTGCTATAAAGCCGCTCGTTTGCTGGAAGTGGACGCCTCGACAGTTTCGCGTAAGGCTACCCGCTACAACATCAAATACAAAGGGAATTAACCTTGGTCTGCAAGGCTGCAACAGTAAAAAGGAGTAGGTAGAAACCTTTGATTAGTTATAACGTGGAGTTTGGATGTATAAACATTCCTTCGCCAGACTCCACCTGGGCAACACCAACTGCTTGTCTCGCGTCTGAAGGGTGTTGCTCCAGGCTCCGTCTAACGGCTCCTGCATATTTATGCATCCAAAGAAAGCTCTTGTACTTTCAAATCTACGTTGCTGCATTAATTTGAGAACAAAAAGGCAGGTGTCCGGCAACGGACACCTGCTAATAAAAGAAGAACGCTAAAAGCTAATGAGATAATCGTCTCAGGCATCATCCTGCTTATTAGTTTTTACCCATATCTTGGCAGATTCAGCCTCTTTGATAAGCTCATCTCTAAAGTCAGGGTGAGCGATATTAATCAGAGCCTCGGCTCTCTGCCAGGTAGTCCGGCCTTTCATAAGAGCCACGCCGAATTCAGTTATTACATAATAATTTATTGATCGTGGTACCGTAATTATGGTTTTGGGGGCAAAGGAAGCTTTAATGCGGGACGCAATCTCACCGTTTTTTAATTTGACGGTGGAACTGAGGCAAATCAATCCCTTGCCGCCTTTGGAACGGAAAGCCCCGAATATAAAATCAAACTGTCCACCGGTACCGGATATATGGCGGGGACCGGCGGCTTCAGATGCTACCTGGCCATACAGGTCAACTTCCAGGGCATTATTGATAGCAAAAACGTTATCATTTTGGCCGATAACAAAAGGATCGTTGGTATATCCAACCGGATAGCTGGCGCAGACCGGATTATTATCCATAAAATTATAAAGCTTATCAGTTCCCATAGCGAAGGTATAAGCCATTTTACCTTTATCTATCTGCTTGCGTTGGCCATTAACCCGACCGGATTCATGCATATCGACAAAAGAGTCCACCAGCATTTCGGTATGAACCCCCAAATCCTTGAGATCGGAATCGGCAATAAGTGAGCCTACCACATTGGGCATGGCTCCGATGCCCAACTGCAGGCAGGCGCCGTCTTCCATTAGGCTCATAACTATGCCGGCTATCTTGCGGTCAGTTTCGTTTACCGGAGCTTCAGGCAAATTGTACAATTTGGGATTAGTACTGCTCTCAACTATATAATCCACCTCAGAAATATGAACCGATTCACTGTTTCCCCCCAGGCATCTGGGCACTGATTTGTTTACCTCGACGATAACCTTCTTAGCTTTAGCCCTGGCATAGGAACCGATGGAATTGGAAGTACCTATATTGAAATAACCGTTATCATCCATGGGAGTTACCGGTACGAAAGCTACATCCACATCACAGAATTCCTCATATAATTTTGCGCCTTCATGATAAGTCAGCGGTATATAACTGCATAGCCCCTTTTCATGTAAGGCCCGGGAGACACCGGAATAATGCCAATCATTTAAAATAAAATGTTTCCTGTCCGGATCTGCCTTAACCACTTCCGGAAGCATGCTGATAGTGACAGTCCGGATTTTTACGTCTTCCAGTTCGTTTATACGGCGAGCCAATGCAGCATCAAGATCTTTGGGCTGCATCACAAATTCGCCATATTGGACCCAATCGCCGGATTTTACATTTTTAACCGCTTCGTCTGCACTGACCAATTTCTCTTTATACTGATCCAGCAGCAGATTTTGGGATAAAACCACCGCCATAGTATAACCCCCTCCTAAAATATATGGAAAAAAACTCTAAAAAGGAATACAATGGAAATAGACCATTTACTATGGGGATATTAGCTATCAGCTGATGTCCCATTTTCTTTAGATTTACTGATTATAGCTTTTAGCCGCAAATGAGCATCACATCCCCCGGTAATAATTATTTGCTCTATAATCACCCCCAGATGTTCAGATTAAAGTAAATTATATATAAATCTGACTTAATTAGAAAATGCAAGAATTATGCCACTACTATCTATGCTAAAGAATAATTAAACCCAAATTAGATCCGGTATTCCAGTCGTTTAACACCTTTAAAATCAGTTGCCGATATCAGGAAAAACAAAAGTTAAGCCCTTTATATAAGAGTTTTATTGCAATATTGCATATAACTTATGCAATATTGCAATAAAATGAGCTGATGTTATCAGATTCCAACAGGCAATAGTTGCACTGATGCATTATGGGTGATAATAAAAGGGGTTAGTTTTTAAAAAACAGAATTGATGGTAAAATTTATATTGATTTACCTATGAGATATACAAATAAAGTTAATAATATAGGAAGGCGAGGAAAACTTATGCTGAAAACACTCTATTTTAACCAATCCCTGAACTATAGCGGAAAAGAACTGGAGCCTCACTGGATATACCGTAATTTTGATATTATGGGAGACGCGGCGGTGGCCTTTTGCGGAGAAGTCAGGGTACCCCAGTCATTTATGCTGGATCAGACTGATATATTGGATCAAGCCTATATATATTCACCGTTAATGCTGAATTTTATTATTGAACATTTTGATAACGACTTAAATCTGGCTCTTTACCGCCAACGCCTGTTTTTGATCGGTATGAAAGAAGAGCTGGAGCAGCTTGGCATCACGGTAGTGCGCAGGGGAGAAGCTCTGTATGCCAATAACGGCAAGTTGACGGTTGCGGTTGCTTCCAGTTCCAATGTTTCAGCTCTATTGCATATAGGGATTAATATTAAAACCGAGGGCGCTCCGGTAAAAGCTGCCGGATTGGAGGAATTAGGCATAAGCGATATCCAGTCTTTTGCTGAAAATGTAATGCGGCGCTACCGGATTGAGCTGGAGCAGATATATGAAGCCCGCTGCCGCGTCCGCGGCATAGTCGCCGGACACAGTCCTCAAGGTTCGCTTATCTGAAAAAACTAAAATTTAGCTCTGCCGGAAAAGATTAAAAGACCAGAGCCAACTTGTAATGTAGCAATGCTTAAACTACAATATTACAGGGAAAGGAGACCAGGTTGTGAATGAAGATAACGGCAAGCTGGAACTGATTGCCTTTAAGAGCTTTGCCAGCAATCCGGAACTGATTTACGTCATTGATTTTTTAAACAAAAGTCTGAAGGAAAAAAAGATAATGTTTGGACTCGTTAAAAATAAGGAAAAGAACGAAATGGTCATAAATATATATGAGTTTTAGCGGAGGGTATATATGAGCAAGGAAATCAAAGATTTTATTAAAGAGCTATTGAGCATAGTAATTATCGCTTTTGTTCTGGCCATGATTTTAAGGACCTTTGTTATTGAAGGCCGCATAATCCCTTCCGCTTCCATGTTGCCAACTATACAACTGAAGGATAGGGTAATGGTCAATAAATTTATATATCGGTTTAAAGAACCGGAGCGGGGAGATATTGTAGTATTTGCCCCGCCGGAGGCTTTGCATACCGATCTGGACTATATCAAAAGGGTAATCGGTCTGCCGGGCGATATTGTGGAAATGAAAGACGGCAAGGTTTATGTGAATGACCGTCCCTTGAAGGAACCCTACCTGGACGAAGCTCTGAACTATGAATATGGTCCGGTGGAGGTTCCGGAAGGTTGTCTGATGGTGCTGGGCGATAATCGTAATCACAGTTTTGACAGCCATTACTGGAATGCCTGGCTTACCCGGGACCGGTTAAAGGGCAAGGCTTTTCTTACTTATTGGCCTTTTAATCATATAAAATTACTGCAGCGGGAGGTTTCATTTGAATGAGAATCCTGCTGACCAATGACGATGGTATTCATGCTCGCGGTATTCATCGTCTGGCCCGGGAATTAAGCTCCTTAGGCGAACTATTTGTAATAGCCCCGGACCGGGAAAGAAGCGGAACCGGCCATTCCATTACCGTTTTTGAGCCCATCCGAGTGATTGAGACCAGCATGTCTGAGGCCAGTGCCGCTTGGATAGTAGGCGGCACCCCGGTGGACTGCGTGAAGCTGGCTCTTAACACCCTGGTTAAACAGGATATAGACCTGGTAGTATCGGGAATCAACCATGGCCCTAATTTGGGCACTGATGTTCTTTACTCGGGCACGGTATCGGCTGCTGCCGAAGGCGTGATCTTGGGCATCCCTTCACTGGCAGTATCGCTTAATTCCTTCCGGGAAGACATGGAATTTGATTATGCGGCCCGGTTTACCCGTAATGTGATTAGAATAGCGGGCAAACGCGGATTAGACAAAAAAACTTTGATCAACATTAATATACCGGCCCTGGGGGAAAAAGAGATCAAAGGGGTCAGGATCACCAAGCTGGGGATCAGGAATTATGAGAATCTCTTCGAAGAGAGGCAGGACCCCCGCGGCAATACTTATTATTGGATGGGGGGAGGAATCGTCAAAGAGGAACAAGAGTCTGAAAGCGACGTGGTTGCGGTGCAGGACGGCTATATCAGTATAACCCCCATCCATTTGGATCTTACCGACTATCGTTTGATTGATGAATTCCGCCGGTCTTATGCCCCTTATCTGAATCTGGCGGGAGATATGCCATGATATTCCTGAGCTTTATTCTCAATACCCTGTTATTCTTCGTGATCTTAAACATGTCATATTTCAGGCAAAAAAGGCTCAATCCGGACTTCCCGGATAAACCTTTCAGCCAGCTGGTGCTCTTTCCTCTGGCTCTGGGCCTGGTATTTACCCTCATTATAGACATGTTCAAGGGCATTTTCATTTATCAGTTGCTCCTTTTTGGACTGGCGGTGCTGTTGCTTTACTGGATTTTTTATGTACTGGGTAAAAAGCCGGATTAGAAAAATTTTTTGCTACTTTATACAAAGTATAGTACCATTTTTACAGTTATAGTTGAATACGAGGAGGTTATTGGATGAAGGTTTACCCTACTAGTGAAATTCGCAATATTGCTCTTGTGGGCCACGGAGGCACCGGTAAAACCTCCCTGGCAGAGGCGATGCTGTATAATACGGGAGCTACCAAGCGGATGGGGAAAGTGGATGACGGCAATTCCACGGCAGATTATCTGCCGGAAGAGGTAAAAAGAAAGATTACCATTAGTACGGCATTGGTTCCTTGCGAATACAAGGAGCGTAAGATAAATGTACTGGATACTCCCGGTTATGCAGATTTTTATTATGAAGTAGTAGGGACTCTGCGGGTAGTGGATTCCATTTTGGTCGTGCTGTCGGCGACTGCCGGCGTAGAGGTTCAGACCGAAGTGATCTGGGAGGATTTCCCCGATGTTCCTAAAATAGCTCTTATTAATAAGATGGACCGGGAAAATGCTGATTTTTATAAAGCCCTGAATGAACTGAAGGATACTTTTTCCGATAACATTGTCCCTATACAACTGCCGATCGGAGCCGAGGACAATTTCAAGGGAGTAGTCGACCTGGTCAAGATGAAGGCGCTGATATTCGAAGCCGGAACCGGCAAGATCAGCGAACAGGATATACCGGCAGATATGCTGGATGATGCCCAGAACTATAAAGAAGCTCTGATTGAAGCCGCGGCCGAGGCCGATGATGAATTGCTGACCAAATACCTGGAGGGTGAGGAACTCAGTGACGCGGAAATAATAGCGGGGATCAAAGCTGCGGCCGCTGCGGGCTCAGCCGTTTTCGTATTTTGCGGTTCGGCTCTGAACAATATCGGTATTCAACCGGTTATGGATTTTATCGCTGATTGCGGAGCCACCCCGGATACTAATCCCCTGATAAAGGGAAAAGACCTTGACAATGCGCCTTTATCCGCCCAAGTCTTCAAGACCATAGCCGATCCTTATATCGGCCGCCTGAATATGTTCCGGGTATTTACCGGTAAGATGAAAGCGGACTCAGTAGTCTATAACGCCAACAAGGAAAAGGAAGAAAAAATCACTCAGCTTTTGATAATGACCGGTAAAGACCAGGTCGGGGTTCCGGAGCTATATGCCGGTGATATAGCGGCGGTGGCCAAACTGGCAGTGACCGGTACCGGAGACAGCCTCACCGTCAAATCCGGCGCCGCAGTTATAGAGCCCATACGCTTCCCCGAACCGACCCTGAGCATAGCCATTGAGCCGAAAAGCAAGGGTGATGAGGATAAACTTAGCGGCGCTCTGCAGCGTCTGCTGGAAGAAGACCCCACCATCACGGTGGAAAAGAACGCCGAAACCAAACAGACCATAATGAAGACCATGGGGGACACCCATGTGGACATAATAATTGATAAACTGGCCCGTAAATTTGGAGTCGATGTGGTCAGCAAGGAAATGCGGATACCATATCGGGAGACGATCAGAGGTATGGTTGAAGCCGAAGGCAAGCATAAGAAACAATCCGGCGGTCATGGCCAGTATGGGCATGTATGGATTAAGTTTGAACCCACCGAAGACGGCGACTTCGTCTTTGAAGAAAATGTATTCGGCGGCTCGGTACCGCGCAACTACTTCCCGGCGGTAGAGAAAGGTCTGATGGAGGCTATGGAAGAAGGGGTTCTGGCCGGTTACCCGGTTACCAACCTCAAGGCCACCCTTTATGATGGTTCCTACCATTCGGTGGACTCTTCCGAAATGGCTTTCAAAATGGCTGCCCGTCTGGCCTTCAAGAAAGGGGTGGAAGCGGCCAAACCGGTGTTGCTGGAGCCTATTGTCAATGTGCAGATCGAAGTGCCGGATACCTACATGGGAGACATAATCGGTGATTTGAACAGCAAGCGCGGCCGGGTAATGGGTATGGAACCCGCGGGCAGCAAACAGGTGATAAAGGCGCAGGTGCCGCTGGCGGAAATGGCCCGCTACACCATTGATCTGAAGTCCATGACCCAGGGACGGGGCAAATTTAAAATGGAATTCTCTCATTATGAAGAAGTCCCGGCTCAGTTTGCCGATAAAATAATTCAAAAAGCCAAACAGGAAAAAGAGGAAAAAGAAAAATAGCGGGTAATCCCAAGAGGGCTGATTTATGCCCCTATGAATCGTGAGTTTTTACAAAGGCAGACCGCCC
>DHCD01000111.1:0-27308 GCA_002398105.1 Syntrophomonas sp. UBA4911 | reverse complement strand
TTTTAGCATAATTATGATAAGATTAAGCTAATAATATGATAGGGGTGAAGATTATGCCGCAAATCAGACCCGTGTCCGACCTGCGCAACAACTTTGCAGATATTTCCAAAATTGTCCATGAGACCTCAGAACCGGTTTTTCTGACTAAAAACGGTTATGGCGACATGGTCGTCATGAGTATGGAGGCGTTCGAGCGTTTTCAGTTTGACAGCGAGGTTTATTTCAAGCTAAAAGAGGCGGAGCTGGAGGCAAAGGTCACCGACAAGCGCTTCTCTCACGAGGAGGTGTTTGCCGGACTCAGGCGTCAGCTGCAGGCAAAGGCGGATGAGAAAGATGTATAAGCTCTCCTATCTGCCCATTGCCCAGCAGGATATCGCGGCTGCCGCACTGTATATTTCCGAGTGCCTCAAGTCCCCTCAGGCGGCGCTTGATTTGATTGACGCTTTGGACAGCGCCATATCCTGGTTGAAAGAGTTTCCCTATTCCTGCCGCGTATATCAGCCGGCAAAGTCTCTGGAGCGGGAGTATCGCATTTTGCCGGTCAGGAATTACGTCGTGTTTTATACCGTAGGGGAGCAGGAAAAGATCGTGGAGATCTGCCGCGTGATTTATGCAAAAAGAGACCTTGACAAACAATTATGAACCAGTTATAGCGTGGAGTTTAGATGCCTGAACATTCTGGCGCCAAGAGTCCGCCTGGGCGACACCAACTACTTATCTTGCGTCTGCAGGGCAAGTAAGCATAAAATGCTGTAAGTGACTGCGCCTTGCGTGGTATCCTGACAATATATTACATCCGTCTATTGATGGGCCGCCGGAAAATATTATCCTCGCGCGAAGGGTTCGCCCCGATACAATAGAAATGGTAGCTTTTGGCTGCTTCCCGATACTCGTACAAGGGCTTGCTGAGATGGTAAATAATATATATGATACTGATTGTGGATATAAATACGGTTAAGAGATAAAGCTGCCGGCCGCTTAAAAATAATGCGTAAACCGCCGACTCAAGTAGTAAAATAGAGAATAAAAGATAGGCGAAAAGCCATTGAGTTGTTTTCACCATGATTCGACCTCCTGTTAAGCTCTTAACAGGATTATTAACCGGTAATGGCCGATCCATACCTCTATAAAAGCCGAATTCATCATTACTTGGAAACAGGAGATAAGTATGTTTGCTGATTATGTAAGCCAGTTGATCTATAGTGTCCTTAGAATATTCAACTATGAAAATTTGCAGTATGTCATCATGATGTTGCTGATATTTCTGGCCTTCTGGCTTTTACAGAAATTGTTCTCCCGCTATCTGTTCCCCTGGCTGCTGAAGCTCAGCCGACGTACCGGCCACGTCCTGGATGACAAGCTGTTGCTGGCCTTTGAAAGGCCTATCCAGGCGCTGATTATTATCCTGGGTATTTATACCGCCCTATGGTATCTTGCGTTGCCGTTAGCGGCGGACGTTTTTCTTAACCGCCTCTTCCGCTCTGTTCTGGTGATAATCCTGGCCTGGGGTTTTTACGACCTTACCGGCAATAACTCCCTGTTATCGGAAGAGCTTAAAGAAAAACTGAACCTGGATAACATGTTGATCTCGTTTTTCTCTAATGTGGTCCGTTTTGTGATCCTGGCTCTGGCAATAGTGATAGTGGCTCAGGAGTGGAACTATGATGTTAATGGATTTATTGCCGGTCTGGGACTGGGTGGTCTGGCTTTTGCCCTGGCCGCTAAGGATGCTCTGGCCAACATTTTTGGAGGCATCGTGATCATTATGGAAAAACCGTTTGTCATCGGTGACTGGATTGCTGCCTCCGGAGTGGAGGGAACGGTGGAGGACATTTCCTTTCGCAGCACCAAAATACGGCTATTTTCCCAATCCTTAGTTATCATTCCTAACTCCATGCTGGCCGGAGGGGCCATTACCAACTACAGCCGTATGGGTAAACGTCGAATAAACTTTTATTTAGGCTTAACCTACAATACTCCCGAAAATAAAGTTAAATCATGTGTCGAACGAATTAAACAAATGCTGATGCAGCATGAGGGGATACACCCGGAGACGATTTTGGTGTATTTTGAAAACTTCAATGACAGCAGCCTGGATATTATCATATACTGCTTTACCAATACCACGGTTTGGTCAGAATACCTGGAGGTAAAACAGGATATCAACCTTAAGATCATGTCCATTCTGGAAGAGGAAGGGGTATCCATGGCCTTTCCCACCCGCAGTATTTATCTGGAGCAGGTAAATAAAACGGACTCACCTGAAAACACGCAATAGTAAACATATATAGGGTATATAGCCGTATAACAAAAGCCCCGGCGTAGGCCAGAGCTTGATTGACGAATCTTTTCTCACATGTTATTATATAGCTAATAAAGGAGTTGCCGCTTTTTGTACGGCGGCAGGTCCAAAATCGTTTCTAGACCGCCTTATACAAAGGCGGTCTTGCTATCTTCTAAGCATGATGCATAGAGAAATAACTCCCAAGATTACCAGGCAGAATTGATACAATTCTCCATATGTAATCATAGGCATCACCTCCCCCCAAAGGGAAAGTGACCTGACCGCCAAACGGCAACTCCTGGGTACATTTTATCATATTGGAATGCATTTTTTACCAATTCATGATGCTCTTAATTGGCTTTTCTTGGTTTGCTCCAGGTCATGTGCTTGAATATCTCCATAAAAAAAGTCCCTCAGCTATGAGGAACCTCTGTATTCTTTATGGTGGGCCATGTAGGAATCGAACCTACAACCTTCTGATTAAGAGTCAGCTGCTCTGCCTAGTTGAGCTAATGGCCCGTAATTTTCCGCCGCAAGTGATATTATACAATCACTTGCGGCGAAAATCAATATTGTATAGATATAAAATCAATTTTATGCTTTATTTTAATCGGAGTGTATGATTATTGCCAGCAGCTTCGTATAGAATATTGGATATGGCATAAGATAGTATATGGCGGTAAGTTATGGTATGCTAACCGTAAATACTGGATAAGGAGGTTGCTGATGAGTATGATAAGAAAAGCTTTTCTTCTTGGGCTGGGGGCTATGAGCATAACCCGGGAAAAGGCAGAACGCTATTATAATGAGATGATAGAAAAAGGACAAATGAGTAAAGAAGAGGCGCGGCAGTTTGTTGAGGATGCCATCAAAAAGGGAGAAGAAGAGCGGAAAGAGATGAAAAACTTTATCCGGGAGGAAATAGGAGAATTTAAAAAGGATTTTTCCGTGGTAAGCCGCTCCGAGTTTGAAGCCCTGGAAGCCAGAGTAAAAGAACTGGAACAGAAACTTTCCTAAGTCATTGCAACATTAAAATGGACTGAGCTGCCGGTTTACCGGCAGTTGTTTATTTTAACCAGGTTTTCGGAGGGATATAGTTGCGATTTACAGCATTTCAACATCTGGCTCACCTGCCCCGGTACCGGGAAGTGGCCAATATATTTATCAAACATGGCTTTGGGTTTTTATTCGACCGCATATCACCGTGGAGGTTTAAAAGAGAACAGCCCGCTGAACAAGAATTGCGGGGCACCGGCGTTGCCTGGCAGCTGCGGACCGCTTTTGAGGAACTGGGGCCTACCTATGTGAAATTGGGGCAGCTGCTGAGCACCAGACCGGACCTGTTGGCTCCGGAATTTATACGGGAATTTGAAAAGCTTCAGGATAATGTTCCGCCGGTTTCATATGCTGAGATCCGTTCGGTCTGCGCCGCTGAGGGTATTGATATTGACCGCGATTTCGTCTATTTTAGTCCCGAACCGCTGGCGGCTGCTTCCATTGCTCAGGTTCATGCGGCGGAACTTGAAGACGGGCAAAAAGTAGTGGTTAAAATCCAGCGCCCCGGAATCGACCGGCTGATTGAGAACGATCTGTATATTCTGATGGAAATTGCCCGGGTTTTGGAACACAGAACCGGCTGGGGCCGCTTGTATCGCATCACTGAAATACTAGAGGAACTGGGGCAGGCTATTTTAAATGAAGTGGACTTCCGCAAAGAAGCCCGTAACGCCGATATTTTTTATCGCAATTTCAGCAAGGAAAAGCATGTGATTATTCCCCGGGTATTCTGGGATTACTCTTCCCGCAAGGTTCTTACTTTGGAATATCTGGAAGGAATAAAGATTTCCGATCCCGCGGGGCTAAAGAAAGCGGGCTACGATTCGGGCAGGATTGCTGCCCATATGGTTGAAGCGCTGTTTGAGCAGGTGTATGAGCACGGGTTTTTCCACGCTGACCCTCATCCGGGAAATCTGGCCGTAGTAGATGGGGAGGGAATCATTTTTTATGATTTCGGTCAAGTAGGGGTAATGGATCGGGTTACCCGGGAAAAAGCGATGGATTTGCTGGTAGGCATGATGAGGTATGACGCCAATGCCGTAGCCAAAGCGTTGCTTGATATCGGCATTGGTTCCCAATCTGTTGATAAAGCTGAATTCCGGCGGGATATATCCCGGCTGCAGCAGAAATATTATGGCCTGCCTCTTTCCGAGATTAACCTGGGTGAGGCCCTGGCTGAACTGGTGGAATTATCATTTAAATACCAGGTACGGATACCGCCGGAATTGTCTTTACTGGTCAAAATGCTTATGACGGTGGAAAATATGATATCCCAGTTGGATCCGCAGTTAAGCATAATCAATATTGCCGAGCCTTACGGGAAAAAGGTAATCCGGCAGAGGTTTTCGGCTGAACACATTAAGGAACGGGTAGGCAATCTGCTGTTGGATTATACCGACCTGGCCCAAACCCTTCCCCGGGATGTGGACAACGTGCTTAAGATGCTGGAAGCCGGTGAAATGAAGGTGCAGATGGAACATCATAACCTGCATAAGCTGGCTAATAAAATTGATATCCTTTCCAACCGCCTGGCCCTGGCTATAATTTTGGCCAGTATCATAATCGGGACCTCATTGGTAGCGGAAGAGAGCAGAAGCAATGTATTGAGCCGGCTTCCCTTGGTGGAAGGCGGTTTTATATTGGGGATATTATTAGGCCTGGGATTAGTCTATTCCATATTCAAAAGCGGCCGCTATTGACCTCTTAATTGACCCCTGAGGTATATTAGCCCCTTCCCGTCAATATAAATTTAACCAGGATAAGGCGGGAGGTGGTTAATTATGAAGCATTGGTTTCCCGGACTGATGCTGACCCTGGTTTTGACATTATCGGCCGGCATCGGTTCTGCCGCGGCCGAGCCCCAACCCTTGCAGCATATTTTTATCATAAGTGTGGACGGCTTGAATTATGAAGGTTATGTAAGCGCCCCGGTACATAATATGAAGGACCTGGCGGGGGAAGGAGTTTGGGACGAGAAATCCATGGCCTTGCAGGTTGATACGGTGGAAGCGGCCGAGGCTTCACTTCTGACCGGCAGTTTTCCTCAGGATCATCAGCATATTACGGTAAAGGATAAGATACAAACTGAGACTTTGTGCGATATTGTCAGCCAAATGGGCAAGAAGTATGCGGTCATCGACGGGTCGGGCGGAAAACTGCAGGCCTATGAAAAAGGAGATAAAACTTATTACCAGGTAACCGGCAGCGAGAGTGATGAAAGGGTACTGGAACAGGCCTTAAAAGTCTTCAAACAGGACCGGCCTTTTTTAAGCTATATATATTTAAACGATTGCCGCCATGCCCTCCTCAGTCTGGATGAGAAGGCCTATTATGAAACCGTGAAAGAATGCGACCAGGCTCTGGGCAGGTTTATAAACAGCTTGAGGCAGGAAGATGCTTATTATAATTCCCTGATAGTAGTTACCTCTGCCCGGAGCTCCTCTCCCAGCAATAATGTGCCGCTCATAATCCATGGTCCGGGTTTGAAAAGCAACACCCGCATCAATAACAGTATGGTTATTGATGTGGCCCCCACCGTCTGCAAGCTTATACAAGCAGACCATCCTGCCAACAGCCGCGGCATCATGGCTGTTGACGCCCTGCTGCTGAGTCCGGAGGAGGAACAACAGACCATGCGCAAGTGGACCGATTCCCTTAAATCAGATCGGGTGTCAGCCTGGAGCAAGTATTTTGCCTTGCAGGATGAACTTTACCAGACTATATATCAAATGACCTCCATTAAGGAGGAAAAGCAGAATATCTTTAATTTTGTGGGAGAAAAGGAAGACGCCATAAACAGTTTACAAAACCGTATCAGAACCGAACGGCTGATCTACCTGGGCATTTTTATCTGCATGCTGGCAGCCTATGTAGTTGAATACCTGATATTAAAAAAGAAATTTTTACTTTTTAAATAAAGTTAAATGGTTTTTTGCAGCAGACAGTCAAGGACCCGGGCGAAATCCATAATCTTCTGGCGCTCCAGTTCATTGCTGAAGTGATGGCCTTCCAATTCATAGCGGGCAATGAGAAGGGCGTGGAATACCTTTTCCCGGAAGGTCATATCGCTGGAGCTGAAATAGTCTTCCAGCCTGCGAGCTACCTGTAGTTCTTCATTATTAAGAGATATTAATTTATCCATAGATATACCTCCGAGACCGCTGAAAAAGTCTATTCAGGGTAAACGGGTATGTATAAATAACTTGCGCCCAGTCTACGCATGGACAACATCAACTGCTTGTCGCTTGTCTCCAGGGGTACAGCGCCAATTCGCATCCGTGCTCAGTGGCGCTCTCGCGGCGTCCGTGCCGCTCGCCCCGTTCCGCCAATCGCCTTCGCAGGATGTTGTTACCCATGCTCCGCCAATGGTCGCCAGTATATTTATACATACCCTGACGCAATTTTGGGGACTTTATCAGTAGTCTCATACCTCCCTTTAAAATCTAGAGTAATAATATGCGCCATTTTAAAAAATAGTTCAGAAAAACTTTACCCCTGCTGGGCATAACTGGCACGGTTTTAACGATAATTAATTTGCGTTCCCATATTGACTCTGCCATTGGGGAATGGTAGCATGTAGTACAATACAGAATAATAGAAAGCGATGATCAGAAGAGTAGCCTGTAATGCTGCTGACAGAGAGCCGGGTATGCTGGAAACCGGCAGCAGTCTTTAGGGTGAACGCCACCTGGGAGCGCCGGTGATGAGCCGGACGGTTACAGACCGTTATTACGATTAAGCCGGGCACGGGCCAATTAGGGTGGTACCGCGGGAGAATGACTCTCGTCCCTTCAGGGATGAGAGCTTTTTTGTATCCTGGGGGTTATAAATCGTTTGTAAGTTGGGGCTTATCCATATGTTTACAAGGAGGCAAGAAGAATGGAACTGGAAAAGCGAATTTTACGCTTAATTGAGAATGACGCTCAATTGAACCCCAAAACTATAGCAACTATGCTGGGGGAAGATGAGCAAAAAGTCGTTGCCATTATTAAAAGGCTGGAGCGCGAGAAATATATCCTGGGCTACAACACTATTATAAACTGGGAACGCCTGGGAGATGACGGAGTAACCGCGATGATAGACGTAAAGGTTACGCCTGAAAGGGAAGTCGGTTTTAATAATGTCGCCGAGCGCATATGCCGGTTTCCCGAGGTGAGCTGCGTCTACCTGATGAGCGGCACCTATGACCTCTCGGTGATAGTGAGCGGAGATAACATGAAAGATATTTCCTGGTTTGTCTCCCACAAACTATCTACTCTGGATCATGTGCAGAGCACCACTACCCATTTTATTCTCAAGCGTTATAAACAGGAAAATTTCGTTTTTGAAGAACCGGAACAGGACAAAAGGCTGGTGGTTAGTCCGTGAACAGCAAGGTCAATATGAATCAATATGTCTCCAAAGTAGTGAGGGATATCCCGCCCTCCGGCATCAGAAAATTTTTTGATCTGGTTACCCAAACCGAAGGGGTTATCTCCCTGGGAGTGGGGGAACCCGACTTTGTGACTCCCTGGCATATCCGGGAAGCCTGCTTTTATTCCCTGGAAAAGGGGTATACCATGTATACCTCCAATCTGGGGCTGCCGGAGCTGCGGGAGGAAATCGCCGCCTATGAAAGCAGAAAAATCGGGGTAAACTATTCTCCGGAAGATGAGATATTGGTTACGGTCGGGGTCAGTGAAGCCGTGGACCTGGCTCTGAGGGCTTTGGTCGAGCCGGGAGATGAGGTGCTGGTGCCTGAGCCTTCCTATGTTTCCTATTCGCCCGGAACCACACTGGTACATGGTAAACCGGTCTCCCTGATGACCTATGATGCTGATGAATACCGCCTGCGCCCGGATATTCTGGAAGCAGCCTTAACCCCGCGCAGCAAGGTGCTTATTTTACCCTATCCGACCAACCCCACCGGTGGGATTATGAAGCACGACGACCTCAAGGCCCTGGTTGATATTATCATCAAGCATGATTTAATCGTATTATCAGATGAAATTTATTCAGAGCTGACCTATGAAGGTGAACACGTATCTATTGCATCTTTTCCCGGTATGAGAGACCGCACTATTGTATTTAACGGTTTTTCCAAGTCTTTTGCCATGACCGGCTGGCGTATCGGTTATGCCTGCGGGCATCCGGAAATTATAAACGCTATGAATAAGATCCATCAGTATACGATAATGTGCGCTCCCATTATGGCGCAGAAGGCGGCTATTGAGGCTCTGCGTCATGGAGAAGGGGAGATGAAAAAGATGGTCGAGAACTATAACTACCGGCGTAAACTGATGCTGGCCGGTTTTAAGGAGATCGGATTATCATGTTTTGAACCCCGGGGTGCATTCTATTGCTTTCCTTCTATTACCAGCAGTGGGATGAACAGTGAAGATTTCTGTGAGCAGCTCTTAAAGGAAGAACAGGTAGCGGTAGTGCCCGGCAATGCTTTTGGCAATTGCGGCGAGGGATACATCAGATGCTGCTATGCGGCCAGTGTCGGCAACATTGAAGAGGCTATTGATAAAATGGGGCAATTCCTTTGTCGACATAGAAAAGGATAAATTACCATAATAATCAAGGCGTAATGATGAATTGTATCGAATGACATTGAATTAACCATGAATTATACGATAAATAACTAAAGGATTTATGGGACCTAAAGTGGAAAACCTCCTTTAATGTAATACTAAATTAAAGGGGGTTTTTACGTGCTCGGAGACATCACTGTTAATGAAGTAGAGATCCTTAATGCCTATCAGCTTCTTTCCCCTGCTTCGCGCAGAGAATTCAGGGATTATGTCCGCTATCTTCTCTGCAAGCAGTATAAAAGAGAAGTAATGGCCGCTGTGTTTAATAATAAATTGCTGCATAACCTGTTCCTCAGCCTGCTCCACCTTTTGGAGAAGGAAGAATTGAATTTGGAGCAGGTGGCCAAAAGGGTTTTGCAGATCAAGGAATTATACTACGCTATTTTTGAACAGGTACACTGTAAGTACAGTGAACTGGTTGAGGATTTGGACAGTAATGAGGTGGTGAAAGAATTCGCCCGCAACAGTTTTGCCAACCTGGATCGTGCCATAAGAAGTAAAAACCCGGATCTGATTCGATATGAGATAATTAATTTCCACCAGGAATTTAATAAATTATCTAAAAAGAAGGACGCCCGTAATATAGTTGCTGTATAATTACATTAATTAATTTTGAAAGCGGTGGATTATATGAAGCTTAAATTTCTCGGGGCCACCAGAACCGTTACCGGATCGTTTCATCTGATAGAAACCCAAGAAGCCCGCTTTGCTATAGATTGCGGGCTTTTTCAAGGCTCCAAGTCGTTGCAGGAGCGCAATTACCATGATTTCCCGGTTGACCCCGCCAGCATTGATTTTCTCCTCCTGACCCATGCCCATATAGACCACAGCGGTCTGATTCCCAAACTGTGCAAAAAGGGCTTTAAAGGCCCCATATACTGCAGCCAGGTGACCGAAGCATTATGCCAGGTCATGCTACCTGATTCCGGACATATACAGGAATCGGAAATTGAACGCAAGAATCGCAAACTTAAAAGATCCGGCAAAGATTTGCTGGAGCCGATTTATACCTCCCAGGACGCCCTGCAGTGTCTCTCCCAGTTTCGCGCCCTCAATACCGATGAGATTATCAGCCTGAGTCCTAATATAGAGGTAAGACTCAGAACTGCCGGGCACATACTGGGGGCCTCAATTATTGAGCTCTGGGTGGAAGAGGAGGGCAAAAAAACCAAGCTGGTCTTCAGCGGGGATTTAGGCAATATTAAACAGCCGATTGTTAAAGACCCGGCTATAATAGAAAGCGCCGATTATGTGGTAATAGAATCCACCTATGGCAATCGTCTGCATGACGATCCGCCCAGCCGGGCCGGCGAATTACTGCAGGTCATTGATGAAACTATGCAGAAAGGCGGCAATCTGGTCATTCCTGCCTTTGCGGTGGAACGTACTCAGGATCTGCTGCATGATTTAATTTTGCTGGGCTCCGAGGGTAAGCTTGACCCTGGCATCAATATTTATATCGACAGTCCCTTGGCTATAGCTGCTACCGAGATTTTCCTGCAGCATCAGGACTGGTATGATGATGCTACCCGAGCGTTTATCAAAGACGGCGACCCTTTGCGCTATATCAATCTCAAGTATTCCCGCACTAAAGAAGAGTCAATGGAATTGAATGAAGTACGCCATAAAAGCATAATCATATCAGCCAGCGGCATGTGTGAAGCGGGGAGGATAAAACACCACCTTAAACACAATCTGTGGCGTCCGGAGTCCACTATCCTTTTTGTGGGCTATCAGGCGGAAGGAACCCTGGGAAGGCGGCTTTTAAACGGTGAAGAGGCAGTAACCATTCATGGCGAAAGAGTAGCGGTAAAGGCTGATATCAGACGAATTGAGGCTTATTCCGCTCATGCTGACAGAAACGGCCTGTTGGAATGGCTCAAAGGTTTTGTAGCCAAACCTCGGGGAGTATTTGTGGTTCACGGGGAAGAAGAGGCCCAGATGGATTTTGCCGCCGCTATTCAGCAGGAACTCAAATTACCGGTTTATATCCCGGATTGGCAGCAGGAATTTGATTTGGTGACCGCGGAAGAGGTACACCCGCATTTTGTCCATACCGGCGCCGATATTGCCCAGGCCCTGCAAGCAGAACAGATGTACCTGCAATTTTGCCTTAAGGTCAACGATATGTTCCGGGAAAAATGGAGCAGGGGCAATTACGATCAAATAATCGAAGCCCTGCAGAAGGCTTCAGCAATTGTTTAAGCTTAAAGGGAAGACTGGGTAGAAATGCCTCGGTTTTCCCTTTATTTTTGCTTATAAAGCGATTATTGCCAAACTCAACCAGTCAAGTTTTATATTTAGCAGTGGGTGACATTTACTTCATCATGTTAGTTGGTTTTAAAGGTAATATGCAGGTTTTTGTTATATAACGCAAATTTTCATTCCTTGTTCACCCAGAAAAGCAAGTGGTATAATGCATGTACGTTATATCCGGGAGGCTGGTATAAATATGCAAAATAATTCTGTTTGGCTAGAAATACACCGTTGGAGCTTTGCTTGTCTTCCTGGCGTGATATTTAACTATGCCCAGGAGCTGGAACTTGATATTGAAGATATCGGTATATTTACAGCTCTGTTTTATACCCTGGAGCAATCTCATCCCCTTTACAATTGCGGTATTACCGTGGGACAGGTGCTGCAGATTTGTCCGATACTGAGCAAGCAAAAATTATCGCGTAAGCTCAGCAGTCTGGAGCAAATGGGGATCATTACTATTCATAAAGGCCGGGGCAGTTTTACCGATAAGATCATTAGTCTTGACCCTTTAATGGACAAGCTGGGGATAATGGTAGCCCGGGATCATCCCCGCCTTGAGGTGAAGCCCGATAACACAGATAACCAGCAGCCGGCGGAACATTTGCTGGATGAGTATCGGGAACGCATAGTCCAATTGGAATTAGCGCTGGAAGAAGAAAAAGATAAGAGGGTGGTCGACCCACCGGGTAAAACCAGCAATGCTTTTAAGAAGGTAGCCGACTTTATTTCCAAGAAAACCGGCAATCTGATGAGCGTGAAAATGTCCAATGAACTGCATAAATGGCTGGAGGAGATGGGATTTACCCCGGAATTTCTGCTGTGCATGCTGGAATTATGCTTTGAACGGCAGATATTTAATCCCGGGGATATAAGTAAAATTGCGCGGGATATTAAGGAATACTCTGTCAGCACGGTTGAAGGACTGGAGATGTATTTTAAGAGCTATGTCGACAGCGAGAAATTTACCGCCTTGCGCCTTAATCAGTTTGACCCCGATGTTATTGACTTTGGTAATAATACTGGTATTGATATGAATGCCAGCGCCCGCAAACGGATTTATTATAAATGGCGCTATGACTGGGGGTTCTCCCACGCCATGATTATGAAGGCGGGGGAGATCATGTGCCAGCGTACCCGCAATGGCGGCCTGGAATACATAGACAGCGTCCTTAATAATTGGATGAGTAAAGAGATTCGCCGGGCGGAGGATGCCGACAAAGAATTGCAGGAGTTTAAACAAAAAAATAAGAATGAGCGCATAGCCGGGTCAGGAACTTCGAAAAAGGGCATTGCCCGAACCGCCTCCTCAGAATATGAGATTTATGTACCACCGGGAAGCTTGGAAGAAATTAAAACTAAGGTATAATAGAAACGGGGATAAATACCCCGTTTTGATTTTTGGGGATGGTGTTTAAATTGTTAAATGATTTGCCCGAAGAATACCTTTTCGATCTGGAAAGTGAACAACGCGTCCTATCAGCCATTTTGCATTCGGAAGACGCCGGCATAGAAGCCTACAATCTTTTAGCCGCCAGTGATTTTTATTCTCCCCGGAACGGACTGTTGTTCGAGCTATGCAGCAGTCTCTACCTGCGGGAAGTGCGGCCTACTCTGGTGGAAGTGCTTAAAGAAGGCCATATATTAGGTTTGTTTTCCAATCCCCGCGATATTGAAGAATTAAAATACATAGCGGAACACTATATTGACGACGAAAATATAAAATACTGGATCAAAAAAATTAAAGATAAATCGCGATTGCGCAAGTTTGTGGAATTCCTGAAGGCCAGTTATGAGATTCTAACGGAGCAGCAGGGCAGTGATGTGGAACAGATATTAATGGCAGCCGAAGACAAACTGACCAATCTTACGGCTCTGGAAATAGATGATCACGTCGATACCCCGGCAGAAATGGCCAATTTAGGTTACGATGAGGTGGAGCGGCGATTTCTGCGCTTCAAAGAAATCAGTGAAATGAATAAGGGGCTTATCCCCCTGGATGGACTGCCCACCGGTTTTGATAATTTAAATCATGTGACTCTGGGCTATAAAGCCGGGGAATTGATTATTCTGGGAGCCCAGACCGGACATGGCAAGACTGCTTTTGCTCTGCATACGGCTAAAGCTATTGCCGTGGACAGCAAAAAAAGCGTGTTATATCTGAATACCGAAATGAGCCGGGAGCAGATAGCGTTACGCTGGGGCTCAATCCTATCGTCAATTGAACATGACCGCATCCGCAGCGGAAGTATAAATGAAACTGAATTGTCCATAATTCTGAATGCTTATTCCCGCCTGCGGGAAAGTGGTTTTTACTCCTATCCTTGTCCTAATCTGACCCCGGAGAAAACCGTATCCATAGCCAGGAAGTTCAAGGCCCAGAAGAATATTGAAATGATGATTATAGACTATGTGGGCCGGATGGATAAATTTGACCCGCGCCTGTCGGAGTGGCAGATCCTGGAGCAGATAGTGAAAACTCAAAAAATGCTGGCGCAAAACCTCAAGATAGCAGTTATGTGCCTGGTGCAGCTCAATACTGACGGTACCCTGCAGGGAGCCCGGCGCATGAAAAATGAATGCGACCTGATGCTTAAACTTACTCCCATTCCTAAAGAGGATTTTGAGCTGGATGAGGAGATCAAGAAATACCTTAACCCTAATTATTATCTGATAATTGAAAAAAACCGGGACGGCCGCAGCGGAGTGCGTATACCCGTAGCCTTTGACCTGCAAAAACAGATTATGAAGGATGCGGAAAGGATCAGCCGGTAATGAATTTTGAAGAACAGAGCAAAAAAGTCTACGATGAAAGCGTCAGCCTCATCGCCGACCTGGGTTTCAGGCAACGCATCAGTTTTGAAGAGATGAATTTTTTACTCAGTCTCCTGGATATGGTGTTTGTCCATAAAAATAATCCCGAATTTACAGCCGCCTTGCGGCAATGGATACGAACTTACAGCGGCAGTGAAATTGATGATATAATTAAGGCTACTTTACTGGCCGCTGATTTTAATGACCAGAAATCACTGCAGCAGTGCGTGCGGGCAGTGGTAGAGTTAATGGAGCATAGAACATGAATTCTGTAGGGGGTCTTTCCTCTATGATATAGGGCGCAATTATAGTCTGATAGCAGAAAATTGATTTTATATTTAAAGGGGGCATTCGATGGGTGATTTTTGGTTCTGTGAAAAAAACACAGATGGCTACGAAGTGAAATGGAAGATCAATAAAATACTGCATCGGGAAAAGACTCCTTATCAGGAGCTGGCAGTGGTAGAAACCCAGGAATGGGGAAAGGCCCTGATATTAGATGATGCTTTGCAGGTCAGTGAAAAGGATGAATTTATATACCACGAGATGATAGCCCATGTTCCCATGTATTCCCACCCGCATCCCCAAGATGTTTTGATTATCGGCGGGGGAGACGGAGGAACCCTGAGGGAGATCTGCAGGCATAATTGCCTGCAAAGCGTTGATATGGTGGAAATTGACGCCCGGGTGGTTAAGACCAGCAGGGACTATTTCCCTTTAATTGCGTCAGCCTTTGATGATCCCAGACTCACGCTTTATTCACAGGACGGGGTTGCATTTGTTAAAAATCCTCCCCGAAAATATGATTTGGTGGTGGTAGATTCGTCTGACCCGGTAGGACCCGCCCAGCAGTTATTTACCCGTGAATTCTATGCCAATGTATATAAATGTCTGAAAGATGACGGGATGATGGTGGTACAGTCAGAATCGCCGCTGTTTTACCGGGAGGTCTTCAGCTCGGTATATCGCAATATAGACTCTGCTTTTCCCCGGACCCAGGTTTATCTGGCCTGTATCCCCACCTATGTTTCCGGCCCCTGGAGCTTTACCATTGGCAGTAAGGTATATGACCCCAGGCAAGCTTCAGGTGACAGAAGCACTATTAATGATTTAAAATATTATAATGACCAGGTGCATGCCGCAGCATTTGCCCTGCCAGGATTCATCAGGGATATGCTGCGGGATTAATATTGGGGCAGCAAGCTAAAGTGGGAGGTAAGGATAATGTCCGAGTTTATTAAAAAAAGAGCTAGAAAAGAGATTTTTGACCTTAAGCCTTATGTACCGGGGAAACCGGTAGAGGAAGTCCAGCGGGAATTGGGTATAGACAATATTATAAAATTAGCTTCCAATGAAAATCCCCTGGGACCTTCACCCATGGCCAGGCAGGCAGTCAGCAGGATGGTGGATCAGATGCATGTTTATCCGGACGCCAATTGCTTTTACCTCAAGCAAAAACTTGCGCAAGCCTATGATCACGATATACATGGGATTCTGGTCGGCAATGGTTCGGATGAACTGCTGAAGCTGCTGGCAGAAACCTTTTTAAATCCGACCGACCAGGTGGTATATGGGCAGCCATCCTTTTCCGAATATGATTTTACCGCCACCATCATGGGAGCAAAATCCGTCAAGGTTCCGCTGCTGGATTTTAAACATGATTTAAAGGCTATGCTGGCTGCAGTGACTCCCCAGACTAAAATCGTCTATATCTGCAATCCCAATAATCCTACCGGGACTATGGTTGCGGAGGGCGAACTAGACGCATTTATGGCCCAGATTGCAGACGATGTCCTGGTGGTTTTTGACGAAGCTTACAGTGAATATTCTCAAAATCCTGCTTACGGCAGCGGATTGAAATTTGTTCGGGCCGGCCGCCATGCAGTAGTACTGCGTACCTTTTCCAAAATTTACGGACTGGCTGCTTTGCGGATAGGTTATGCCCTGACCACACCGGATATAGCTGCTGCGGTGGAAACGGTGATTGAGCCTTTTAATGTGAATATGCTGGCTCAAATAGCGGCGGCGGCGGCTTTGGACGATAAAGAGCATTTGCAGAGGAGCGGGGAAGTCAATCAGGAAGGCAAGCGCTACCTCTATAAAGAGTTTGAGAAGATGCAGCTTGATTATGTCCCCACCGAAGCCAACTTTATTTTTGTCGACACGGGCAAAGACTGCCGGGAAGTATTCGAAAATCTTCTCCGCCAGGGTATCATCATTCGTTCCGGTGATATTTTCGGCTATCCTACTTTTATTCGGGTGACAGTAGGCACCGGGGAAGAAAACCGACGTTTTGTAGAAGGCCTGCGGAAGGTCCTGGAGGCTTAGCCAACCGTTCATGTTGATTTTAAAAGGGCATTACTCCGATAAAGGACTGCGCGAGGAAATGGCGGCTCAATTGAGCATCCTTGATACCCTGGCCGGGAAGCCGATATTTTTGGGTATTGGGTCGGAGCGCCATATACTGGACTGCCTGGGGCCATTAACCGGCAGTATGATACAGGAAAAAGCAGCTTCCTTGTTGGTCTATGGCACCCTGGATGAGCCTTTGCATGCCAAAAACCTGGCCAGCCGCATGGAACTGATCCGGCGACAGCACCCGGGCTGCGTGGAGATTGCCATTGACGCTTCACTGGCGACTGCCGATGATTTAGGCATGGTTAAGCTTTTTCAAGGGACGCTGCAGCCGGGTAAGGCCGTAGCAAGAAAATTGGAACCAGTAGGACATTTTTATATAACCGGCATAGTAGCCGGTCAGGATGATAAGCCCAGACTGGGCCGGAGCAGCTTTGGGAGCATCAGTCATGTATACCAGATGGCGCGATTGATCAGCGATGCCGTAGGTATCTGGCATAACTCCCGTACTTAGCAGGACGGTAGAGATTTTGCAGGATTAAGCAATCGTTTACATAATCCCCCTATATGTGCTATTATCTTGATGAAATAGTCATTTATTAGGGGGACGACGACTTACAGGTTATGCTTAGATGCTGAAGCCTTTCGTCCTTATTAGGATGGAAGGCTCTTTGTATATTCTGAAAATGAGGGGCAGGGAGAATAATTATTATGAAGAAACTGATGATAGGCAATGATGCTATTGCCCGAGGGGCCTATGAAGCCGGCGCCACTGTAGCGACCGCCTATCCGGGTACCCCCAGTACGGAAATAGTCAGCAGCTTTGCCCGTTATCCCGGTGTTTATGCCGAATGGTCGCCTAATGAAAAGGTAGCCATGGAAGTCGGCGCCGGGGCGTCAATGGGCGGGGCCAGGACCCTGGTAGCTATGAAGCATGTTGGGGTCAATGTTGCGGCTGACCCATTATATACCTTTGTCTACACTGGGGTTAACGGGGGATTGGTTATCGTCTCGGCTGACGACCCGGGCATGCATTCTTCGCAGAACGAGCAGGACAACCGGGGATATGGACGCTTTGCCAAGCTGCCGGTTATAGAACCGTCCGACAGTCAGGAAGCCAAGGATTATACCCGCCTGGCCTTTACTATCAGCGAAGAGTTCGATACTCCGGTGATGCTGCGTATCACCACCCGCCTGGCTCATTCCCAGACCCTGGTGCTGGAAGGGGAGCGGCAGGAAATCGGTATCAAGGACTATAAGAAAAATGCTCCCAAAAATGTTATGCTGCCCGGCTTTGCCCGGGAGCGACATGTGGAAGTTGAGAAAAGGCTGCTGAAGCTGAAGGAATATGCCCAGACCAGTGAATTAAACCGGATAGAGTGGGGCGATCGCAGCCTGGGGGTTATTACCAGCGGCGTATGCTACCAGTACGTTAAAGAGGTGCTGCCGGATATATCAGTGCTGAAACTGGGAATGGTGAACCCGCTGCCGGATAAAATTATCTGCGAATTTGCGGCGGGGGTTGAGCGCCTGGTAATAGTGGAAGAACTGGAACCGGTAATTGAGGAACAGGTGAGATCATGGGGGATCGCCGTAGAAGGCAAGGAACTGTTTACCCTTCTGGGGGAATACAGCCCGGAATTTATCGAAGAACGACTGGGCGGGGGAGCTCAAAGCGCAGGCTTCGGACTGGATAAAGAGATCCCCGCGCGGCCTCCTTTGCTGTGTCCGGGTTGTCCTCACCGGGGCGTTTTCCATACCCTGAAAAAAATGCGTCTGACGGTAATGGGCGATATAGGCTGCTATACCCTGGGGGCTTTAAGCCCCATGGACGGTATGGACGCCTGTGTCTGTATGGGAGCCAGTATTGGCACTGCGCTGGGAATGGAAAAGGCCCGGGGCCGTGAATATGCCGGCCAGGTAGTGGCCGTAATCGGTGATTCTACCTTTGTCCATTCCGGCATAACTCCGCTTATTGACATCGTCTATAACCAGGGGACCTCTACGGTAGTGATACTGGATAACAGCACCACCGCCATGACCGGCCACCAGGATCACCCTGCCACCGGATTTACCATCAAGGGGGAGCCTACCGCCAAATTGGATCTGGAGGCCCTGATAAAGGCCATAGGAATAAAAAATGTCCGGGTAGTTGACCCGCTGCAGCTGGATCAGTTGGAGCAGGCATTGAAAGAGGAACTGCAGCGGCGGGAGCCCTCGGTTATCATCGCTAAACGTCCCTGTGCCTTACTGCAAAAGCCGCCGGCTGATATAAAGATGGTGGTTGAGAACGAACTGTGCAAAGGCTGCAAGCTCTGTATTCGTATTGGCTGTACCGGCATCTATTTTATCGAAGATAAAAAACTGGCGGCCATCAATCCCAATACCTGTGTTAACTGCGGCCTCTGTGCCCAGGTTTGTACCTTTGACGCGATCAAGATAATGGAGGGTTAGTTATGGCAGGCAAAACGACAAATATTCTTATTGTTGGTGTTGGAGGTCAGGGGACGCTGCTTACCAGCCGGATACTGGCCCAGGTAGCGGTACAGTTGGGACATGATGTTAAAGTGTCGGAGATACATGGCATGGCCCAGCGGGGGGGGAGCGTAGTTTCCGAGGTCAGATACGGCGACAAGATATATTCGCCTATTATAAAAAAAGGTGATGCCGATATCATACTGGCATTCGAAAAACTGGAAGCGGCCCGCTGGCTGGATTACTTAAAGCCCGGAGGAATGGTTATCATAAATAATAACCGGGTTGACCCGCTGCCGGTCATGAGCGGCAAGGTCAAATATCCGCAGGATATCGACCGGCGGGTGGCCGAGCTGGTAGAACGTACCCTGGTGGTGGACGCCAGTGCCATAGCAGTTGCCTGCGGCAACGTACGGGCTGCCAATGTGGTGCTGGTGGGAGTCCTGGCCGCGGCCATCGGCTTGCCGGGAGACCAGGTGGAGAAGGCTATTCGGGAGATGGTCCCCGCCAAAGCATTGGCCATCAATCTCAAGGCTTTTAATGAAGGGCAGAAACAGTACGGCAATATTGCCTAGCATATCATAAAAAGCGGGGCGGGAAGCAATTATGCTTTCCGCTTTTTTAAGAAGGAGAAGAAAATGCGCTGCCTAGTAGATGGAATCAGCCACCAAGGGGAAGGGGTAGCCCGTATCAACGGCAAAGCGGTGTTTATCCCCCATGCCCTGCCCGGCGAAGAACTGGAAATAGAAATCGTGGAGGAACGTTCCCGCTATAGCCGGGGCAGAATAGCCGGTATATACGAAAGTTCCCCGGAGCGGACTGCAACCCGCTGTCCGCACTACTATGACTGCGGCGGCTGTGCCTATCAGCATGTGGAATACAGCCGGGAACTGGAACTCAAGCGCCAGGTAGTCCGGGATAATCTGCTTCGTATCGGCCATATTGATAAAGAAGTAAAACCGGTGCTGGGGCTGTCATCACCCTGGCTTTACCGCAACAAAGTAAGCTGGCACTTAAGCGGGGACGGGGAGCATTCCTACCTGGCTTACTACCGGGGCGGCAGCCATGATTGGGTAAAGATAACGGACTGCCGGCTTATCTCCCGGCCTATGCAGGAAGCCAGCCATTATCTTAACCAGATGCTGCCCGCCGTCAAATTCAAGCCGGGAGCAACGGCGGTAATAAGACAATCGGCCGTAGACGACAGCCTCATGCTTATCCTGTATGGATTGTTGGCTGCGCCTCCCAAGGCAGTCATAGATCAACTCAGTAAAAACTTTGCTTCCCTGTATTTCAGCCGGGGTGATGACAGAGTCCTAGCCCATGCCGGCGGGGCCAAGTACCTGGAAGGCAGGTTAGGGGAGGTTAAATGCAGGCTCTCCCCGGAGTCTTTTTTTCAGGTAAACCAGCAGCAGGCGGACCGTATGATAGAAATTATAAAAGAGCAGGCCGGCCTATCCGGTTCCCAAGCGGTTCTGGACGCCTATTGCGGTACCGGAACCATCGCCCTTAATATGGCTTCCCGGGCAGCGTCGGTCACCGGCATTGAAAGCAATCAATCCGCTATTGAAGATGCCAAGTTCAATGCCCGCAGCAATAACATCCATAACGCCGACTTTATAACCGGCAATTGTGAAAAGGTACTGCCGTCGCTTAATAAGCCATTTGACCTGGTCATATTAGACCCTCCCCGCAGCGGTTGTCAGGAGCAGGTCATAGACGCTGTCATAACCGGCAGCCCCGCCAGAATCATCTATGTCTCCTGCAACCCCTCCACCCTGGCCCGCGACCTGGCCCGGTTCAAGCAATCAGGCTACAGCGCCGTGGAAGTGCAGCCGGTAGACATGTTCCCGCGTACGTATCACGTTGAGAGTATAATAATGATGACGTATAGTGGTTCAAAGGGCAAATAAGGGGGTTCAACCACTACATATAGTGGTTTTGGAGCAAAAAAGGGGCAAAAAACGGGCTGAAAAAGTGCATTTTTCGGCTCGTTTTTTTTGGGGTTTTTATAGATGACATTTGTATTTTTCAAAGAAAATACCCAAAAAGCTCTATGTGCCAGAAAATAGTATGATATCCTTATATTACGTCGCAACAGTAAGCAACTGCTAAATAAACATCATTTTATAATCAAATTGGTTTAAGAATTGTAATTGGAGGTAAAGGGTATGAAGTGTCCGAAATGTGCTAACGAAAGTAAGCGTCAAATCTAACGACACATAGCTCACCCGCCTTTTCTGTGAGAAACTATGGTAGCGAGAGTATCCTGAGATATAGCGAGATATCGCGAGAACACTCAGTAGCTCTTAATACTACTTGCAGGAGAGGATAACAAATGGAACTGCAAAAGGTAAAACATGAACTTAAAGTGGAGGAATGGCGCAAGCTTATCTATGATTGTCGGAACAGCGGACAAACGATTCGCACTTGGTGCAAAGAGCACCATATCAGCCCGCAAACCTATTATCGGTGGCAGCGTGCAGTTTGGGACGCAGGGACACAAAACCTTCTTGAAAGGTCAAAGCGGCAGTCGGTCATGAAGCAGGATGAGACAGCGATATTTGCCGAGTGCCCGTTACCAACTCCGGTTCAGAGCGCACCTGCGGCGGCCGTCATCATTCGTCTGGATACCGTCACGCTGGAAATTCAAAATGGGGTTAGTCCGGAAACCGTGGAAACAGTTCTCAGAGCGGTGAAGGCGCTGTGTTAGATGTCACACGCGCCGCGCACGTGTATCTGGCCTGTGGTTACACAGATCTCAGACAGGGCATTGATGGACTGGCCGCTATGGTGCAGCAGCACTTTCAGCTTGATCCCTTCTCGGACAGTCTGTTTTTGTTCTGCGGACGGCGAACCGACCGGATTAAAGCACTCTACTGGGAGGGAGACGGGTTCGTGCTTCTGTATAAGCGGTTAGAAAGCGGGCGTTTCCAATGGCCGAGAACCCCAGAAGATGTCCGGGCACTCACGAGGCAGCAGTTTCGCTGGCTCATGGAAGGGCTCTCTATTGATCAGCCCAAAGCCCTGCATCCGATGGCGGATCTATGCATCGTTTAAATGCCGGAAAGCCTTGAGAATACAGAGGTTTTCATTGCTAACCAAGGTAAAATATGGTATAATTTAAGTATGAAAAACGTGAATGAAACTGCTAAAGACAGCGCCGAAATCGTCACTATTTCGCGTACAGAATATAATGAATATCTTTCACTGAAGACTCAAAACGCCGAATTGTCGCGTCAGCTAGAGTGGTTCCTGGAGCAACTGCGCCTGGCTCGTCAAAAACGTTTTGGGTCTTCGTCCGAGCAAAGCAAATATGACGGCCAAGAGCAGCAGAACCTATTCAATGAAGCGGAAGTGTTCGCGGACGAAGCCGTGCCGGAACCAGAGCTAACCGACGTTAAGAAACACGTTCGCAAGAAGCGTCGGGAAACGAAAGAAAGCCTACCTGAGAATCTGCCCGTCGAAACCACCGAGCATTTTCTGTCAGAGGAAGAGCGAACCTGCCCGGTATGCAGCGACGAATTGCAAATCATCGGGAAGACTGTGCAGCGACGGCTAAAACTCATTCCGGCCAGCGCGATAATCCTGGAGGATATCTATTATACCTATGCCTGCCGAACCTGCGAAAAAACCGGAACCAACGTCCCCGTGATCAGAACGCCACAGAGAAACAACGTCATCAAAGGCAGCTTTGCCTCACCGGAGGCGGTGGCGCACATAATCACGCAAAAGTTTGTCATGGGAGCCCCGTTGTACCGGCAGGAGCAAGCTTTTTTGCGCCAGGGAATAACGCTTTCGCGGCAAACCTTATCCAACTGGGTGCTGAAAAGCACCGAGGACTGGTTGGAGCCCATCTACCGTGAACTGCATCGCAGACTTTGCGCCCGGCAGGTACTGCATGGGGATGAAACCACTCTGCAAGTGCTGCGGGAACCAGGTAAACCCGCTCAGTCCAAGAGCTATATATGGCTATACCGAACAAGCGGAGATACCGGGCAGCCGATTATCTTGTACGAATATCAGCCGGATCGAAAAGCCTGCCGCCCGGCCGAATTTCTGAAGGGTTTTTCCGGATATTTGCATGCGGACGGTTACAGCGGCTACCATAGTCTACCGGCACAAATCACAGTAGTGGGCTGCTGGGCTCATGCCCGACGAAAATTTGATGAAGCCCTGAAAGCTCTCCCGGCCAAAGATCGGGAGGGGTCTTTGGCCCTGCTTGGAAAACGCTATTGCGACACGTTGTTTAACATTGAAGAGCAACTGGCGACATACCCAGCGAAAAAACGTTATGAGAAACGTCAGGAACTGGCAAAGCCGGTGCTTGACGCCTTTTCAGCATGGCTGAGCACCCAGAAGGCTGCGCCGAAATCCGCGATCGGCAAAGCAATCTATTACCTAAAAGAACAGTGGCCTTGGCTAATAAGCTATCTCTTGGACGGACGGTTGGAGATCAGCAACAACCGGGCGGAGCGCAGCATCAAACCCTTCGTCATTGACCGGAAGAACTTTTTGTTTGCCAACACGCCGAAAGGGGCGAAGGGCAGCGCCGTCATGTTTAGTCTCGTTGAGACAGCGAAGGAAAATGGCTTGGACCCGTATCGATTTCTGAGCTATGTTTTCGATGTGGCGCCCAACATGGACCTCGGCGATCCGAAACAATTAGAGCGGCTGCTGCCATGGAACGCACCGGAGACGTGTAAAGTCCCGCCAGACTTAGGTGAGAGGAGCCAACATGAAAAAGCGAAGTAACATTGACACGGTTCTCGATATGGTCGAAGCGTTCCTCAAAGGCAACATGAGCCGTATCGATTTCAAACTGGATTTCCCCTATGAAGTACAACTACGCTACCAAAAGATGGCCCGTGAAGACGAGGAATTTGCAAGGCTGATTGACGATCGTCTGGTGGAAGACGGTGTTTATAAAGGCGAGCGCCTCAGCGATGAGGCATTCCGGGAACTCATACGGAAACAGTTTCTGAACGTCGTTGAAATCAGTGACGAGGGGTTCCTGTAATCGCTTGATACGATTAGATATTTGTCAAGACGTCAACTGGTTTGACGCTTACTAACGAAATGCAAGCTGGCTATTTACAAACAGGAAATATCATAGCATTCAATAAACGTAGACATAAGGTATCGTTAAATCCTAAAGATTCCGAAGATGTTATGATTTCACGGAAAGCATTTACAGGTAATGATTTTGAGGGTTATATTTGTAAGCAGTGCGGTATTGTTGTCTTTGATTATGCAAATCCAATTACAAGATTGTAAAGGAAATATCAATTTGCTAGGGTATAAGAATAATCTTAAGTGATCAATACTGTTGCATTTTTCTTATATTACATCAGTAAATTATTAAGAATATTATTTAAGAAAATAACTATTTTTTGTAACGAATCATGTTTTTTATGCACTTATTAGTAGGAGGTGATTGAGTGCAGAGTATGGAAAAGCTTTATAACGATTATTTTCAAACGGTTTTCAAGTACCTATTCTGCATGACTCATGATGCCGACTTATCTGAAGAATTGGCACAGGAAACCTTCTATCAAGCAATAAAAACGTATGACAATTTTCGAGGAGACTGCAAAGTATCCACCTGGCTTTGCCAGATTGCAAAACATTTATTATTTAAGGAACATGAAAAAAGGAAACGGTACGCTTCAAATCCTATCGATGAGATTTCTGAAAGTCTTCCGGCGAAAGAAAATGTTGAAGGTTTGATTTTGGCAAACGAATCTAAAGTTGCGCTATATCAAAAACTTCAGAGCTTGGATGAAAAGACCCGGGAGGTCATGTACTCAAGGCTTACTGGAGAACTTGGTTTCCGAGAAATAGGTGAAATATTAAAGAGAAATGAGACATGGGCGCGCGTTACTTTTTATCGGGGAAAACAAAAATTAGTGAAGGAGGGACAGGAATGAAAAATGAGTTAACTTGCAGCATTGTTCAGGATTTACTTCCCAACTATATTGAGAAACTGACCAGCGATGATACAAATCATGCTGTTGAACAGCATCTGGATACCTGTGAGGATTGTAAAAAAGTATATGAACAGATGGCTACAGATATCGAAAATACCGAAAAAGTGCCGGTGATTGAACTGAAATTCCTTAAGAAGGTCAAAAGGACTCGGCTGTTGGCTGCGGTATTGTGCATCGTCCTGACACTGGTTTTATCCTGGTTGATCTATACTTCGGAATATAATTTTACCAATGACAAAAGTCATCTGGCAGCTGGCATAACAGAATTTATCGCTCCGTTTGAACCCTCAGTTAATGCTTACGTATTGGAGACAAAAGAAGTTGATGGCGTGCTGGTTGCTACATTCAAGGATCAAGAAAAAGCTAATATAAATGGAGTAGCTGTACTTGATAAAGGTTTTAATCAGAGATACAGAATTATTAGTGCTAGAATCAGGTCTTCAGATTATTCCTCAGTTTTGCAGATCCTTCCGATTACAATCAATAAAGAACCATATTATGCTGTAAGCGGATATAATCTTTCGGATGAAATCAAGTACTACGGATTGGACTTTTCCGCCTATACTAATCCGGGGGATCTTGCAAAGGATAGGGTAAGGGAAGTAATCAAATTCAATGTCGAAAATCAACAGTTTCTGGAGATTTTTTCTGCGGAAGAGCTAAAGAACCATTTCGAGAACTCAATAGATGATACCCTTTATAATCCCCGTTTAGATGCAACATCCATGTACGATGCAGATGGGAGAGAAATCACTGACAATTTCAAAAATCAGGAGGACTCCGGCAACCAAGTGAGAGCAAACATGGGAAAAGCAGAGCTATTCCTGCTTTATGTCTTCATTGCCATTGTTATGGGGTTGGGCGTTATATTTACAAGATATTTTTTAACCGAATAATTTTCTATAAAAATAGAACAAGAGTACTGCTACTTAATAATTTTAAGGGGCAGTACCCTATTTTAATTACTGGACTACTGAATTTAGAGGTATGTTGACTATATTGTTGACTATCGGCAGGATTATAAGTAACTGTTGTGTTAGACTTACATAATGTAAAAATAATATGCAAAACAAAGCAATAAAAAGTTTCATAATAGTAAGATTTAGTGTAACAACTAAAGAATAACAGTATAATGAACATTAGTAGTAAAGTCCGTCTAAAGATTATTTATATTTAAAAAAGGAGGAAAAAGAGGGAATGAAAAAACAAACAGCATATATTTTAGTTGCTGCACTGATAGTTTTGCAGTTATATTCTTTAGTTAAGATAAATTCATTGCAAAGCAGGGTTGAAAACACCAATAACACAATCAATTCTGTGGAAAATCGCTTAGAGAATCAAATTAATTCCATCTATCAAAATGTAGATCAAAAATTAGAGGCACAGGCAAGCTTAATTCATAATTCCACCACAAAAGTAGGAAAACTTGACATTGCTACCCTTACTATACCCATTAGATTTACGATAGAGCCAAAGACAGTAACGGAAAATATGTCAGTATCTCTTGATTTTAACGGAGAGATTGTCCGACTTGAGAAATCAGGATTGCAGTATTCCACTACTAAAAATTTTGAAATATCGGATAGCATTTCACCCAAGATTATTATGGAGGATAATGGCGTAAAAAACATCGAAGAACACAAGGGATTGAAGGTATCAAACATAAAAGAGCAGGTATTCCCCTACATTTTTGCTCGTTTTTCCGGCGAATCATCCTATGGATCAAATGACTATCGCGCGAAAGGACACCTTGATATAGATTATAAGCCTTCACAGAAGAATAATCCTTTTATTGATATGAAATATGTGATAAAAGTGGGTGATAAAATAATAAAAGAGACACCTGTTGTGTTGGAAAAAGATAGTGGATTAGGTGGGACATTTACACTCGACATTGACGACAAATATTCTATAAATGACGGACAAATACTTACTTCCAATGTTGTGGCGGTAGACAGTTTTGGATTTACTCACGAATATTTGGTAACACATTATGTAGCTGGCTCCAATGCGCAAAGAGAGCCTTATTTTAAACAAGAGAAGATAATAGCACCTAACGGGAAAGTCGTTTACCTGTTTGATGAAAACAATTATGAGAAGATAAATTAGTATAAAAATTTCTCATAAAGGTAATAAGCATTATCTATATGTACATTATTTTTGTTTTACGTTTTACTAGAGTAAGATCTTCAATTTATCAGTGAATTGATGAGCATAGAGGTGATCTGGTGGCTAAACATGAATTCGGAATCTTTGATACAGAGCCGGTGCCAGGCAAAAGGTATGATGAATATAGTCCTGAAAAATATGACTGCATTGCAATACATGACAATTATATTGAACCCCTGCTTGAGGAATTAAATGTACTGGAAACATATACTCACACTCTTTCCTGCCCGGGCAAGGGACTTGTATATTACGGCATAACATTAATACCGCCATCATCGCTGCCTGAATTTAAGAGAATAATAGATTCAACCTGTTGCGGCTAGCCTAAAAGGA
>DHCD01000079.1:1630-14516 GCA_002398105.1 Syntrophomonas sp. UBA4911 | reverse complement strand
CAGAAAAGCGTTATCCGGTTTTTGCCTAATTGAGCGTTGTTTCAGCCGTTTCAAAGAAAACCTAGTTTTAGAAACCGGCTTGAATGTAAAAAAGAAATTTGAAACCCATACTTACTTTTGCGCCATAACCATGATCGCAACTGTAGCATTGACAAGTCACAGGTTGTTTAACCAGTGTATCAGGTTTTTAAAGAACTTGGGACAGGTTGCCTTTATTATGGTAAACAATATAATACCAATCACCCAAGGCGATTGCCGTTGCTGCTAATATGGCAGACAGTTGCGACTGTCCTGATTAGAAGTATTTTTTTGAATTATGCAAAGGTCTCATTACAGTAGTAATCTGAAATTAATGTGTTTGAGGTAAAATAATGTACCCTTACCTAATCTTAGGTGTATCAGCTGGCTCTGATCCTATAAAGAACAAAGCCAGCTGCTTTCAGTTTATCGACAATCTCCAGATAAAATGCGTTTGGCAAAATGGGAATCAATTGGCAAAGTCCCTTTGTCCCAAGAATATCAACTGCCTTTTAACAGCCGTATAATTCTTTTCTCTGTTCTGTGAGCATATCCCTGTAATCGGGAGCGGCAATACTGATTAATGCGTTAGCCCGATCCCGGTTGGTCTTGCCCTTTAAATGAGCCACACCATATTCAGTCACTATATAATCCACATCATATCTGCTGGTAGTTACCGCCTGCCCGGGTGCCAGGGTGGCACAGATTCGGGATATCTTGCCACCGGATGCGGTCGCCGGCAGGGCGATGATGGCACGTCCGCCCTTTGAATTGTTGGTTCCCCGTACAAAATCAACCTGTCCTCCCACTCCGCTGAACTGTATGCCGCTAAGAGTATCGGCGGCCACCTGCCCTAATAAATCTACGGATAAAGCAGAATTAATCGCCACCATGTTGTCATTCCTGGCTATATTGACCGGATCATTGGTTATATCACAGGGCAGTGCTTCTATCAGCGGGTTGTTGTCCAACCATTGATAAAATTGACTGCCGCCCATAGCGAAACAGATAACAATTTTATGAGGATAAAAATTCTTGCGCGAGCAATTAATCACGCCGCTTTTGACCAGATTCATTACCCCGTCGGCGATCATCTCCGAGTGAATACCGAGATCGTTTTTATCCTGTAAAAAATTCAAAATTGCATCAGGAACTCCGCCTATGCCCAATTGCAGACAGTCTCCGTCCCTAATCAGGCCGGCAATATTCTCGCCGATGGTTTTTTCCACAGGCCCGATAGTAGCTGGGCTGAGCTGAATTAACGGGATATCCGTCAAAACGAAATAATCGAAATCGGAAACGTGTACCAATGATTTTGCCCCGGTTCGCGGCATATTGGAATTAACTTCGGCTATTACGCTGCGGGCGCTCTTAATTGCCTGATAGGTATAATCAACAGATATTCCCAGACTTACATAGCCGTTCTCATCCGGAGGGGAAACAGTAACCATGGCTACGTCAATGGGAAAGGTACCTCCCCGAAAAAGCTCAGGTAATTTGTGCAGGTATATTGATGTGTAATCCGCTCTTCCCTCTTTTATAGCCTTGCGGCTGGGCGCACCTGCGAAAAGAGCATTGTGGCGAAAATTCCTTTTATACTGCGGCTGGCAGTATAGACCCTTGCCCATTGGCACCTCATGAGCAATTTCCACTGCCTCTAATTCTTCTGCCCTGGCCACCAGGGCATCTACAATTAATTGAGGTTCGCCACAGGCATGCCCCAATACCACACGATTCCCGGATTTCACAATTTTTACTGCTTCGCTTGCTGTAGTTATTCGACTCTGGTAATAATCCCGCCAGTTCATGATGGTATATCCCCTTTCTTTTCCTTATTTGCTTACTTAAGCAAAGCGTGAAAAATTACTCTTTTTTGACTTGTGCAAAATACATACCACTCGTAAAGAAACGGAGATATTGCCTAAAGATGGGCTAACTTTTGCATGAATTGTAAAATCCCTTATAATTCAATATTGATATGGTTTGGGGGTAATTTCAGGTCGGGATTCTGGGGGAAATACCGATATAACTGGATTTAGATGATGACAGTTGGTTTTCAGAGGGCTGTTACATTTTTGTGTCACCCTGGAATATATAATATAACCGCATTTGCAGGTGGGATTTCCTTCATGTATACTATTCATTAATGAATCAGTGCAATAAGATGAGAAACAGGGGTGAAAGATAAAAGGGGAGAATTGCATGAAGCAGCATTCCATGGTCAAATCCTTTTATAAAAAGGCTGTTGAGATTTTGCCGATTGTTGTTTTCGCAGTTGATGAAACCGGAAAACTTTGTGTATTTAATGAAGCAGCCCAAAACGTGCTTCAAATCCCTCCTGATGCCTATGATCGGGATTTCTCCGCTATCTGCCCGTCAACTGAAATAGTGAGCCTAATTAATAAAGCAGTGGGTGGTTTAAAACGAATCGTCAACCTGAATGAGAGGTTTTTTTTATGCCATTCTTTTCAGATTGATGACAAAGTATTTACCGGCTGCCTCATCATAATGACTGATGTAACTGAAATGGAACATATAAAGCTTCAGCTGTTGGAAGCGCAGGGCTTAAAAGACGAACTGGATACGATTATACAAGCATCTTTCGACTACATATTCGTTACCGACGGCAAGGGGAATGTGCTCAAACTCAATGACTCCTATACCCGCATCACCGGGATAAAGGCTGATGAAGTTCTGGGGAAAAACATCTATGATCTGGTAAAAGCCGGTTTCTATAACCGAGCCGCTACCATTGAAGTTATTGAGCACAAAAAGACCACAACCTTTACGCAAACCGTTAAAACCGGGAAAATGGTGCTGGTTACAGGCAATCCGGTTTTTGATGCCAACGGAGAACTGGTCCGGGTGGTGACTAACGGACGTGATATTACCGAGCTGTATAATTTAAAGCAGGAAATAGAACAGGCTCAACACCTGAGACAGCATTATCAACGCGAATTACAGAAGATGCAAAGTGAAGGTTCGGAAGATTATATCGTAGCCTCCCCTAAAATGTTTGAAATATGGGATTTAATCAATAGAATAGCCAAGGCCGATTCTACCATACTGATTTCCGGTGAATCGGGAGTTGGTAAAGAAATAGTGGCCCGGGAAATACACCGCAACAGTATGAGGAGCGATAAACCATACATTAGCCTCAATTGTGCCGCAATTCCTGATAATCTTATTGAGTCAGAGCTGTTCGGATATGAGGCCGGAGCTTTTACCGGCGCATTGCGGAAAGGAAAGATGGGCATTTTCCAGGTGGCCAACGGCGGCACCCTCCTGCTTGATGAAATCGGAGAAATGCCTTTTTATTTACAGGCCAAATTATTGCGGGTTATCCAGGAAAATGAAATTATACGCGTGGGCGGAACTAAGCCCATACCCATAAATGTACGATTAATTACGGCCACCAACCGCAACCTCTGGCAGATGGTGCAGGAGGGGAAATTCCGGCAGGATTTTTACTATCGTCTCAATGTCGTGCAGGTTCAGATACCTCCCATCAGAGAGCGTAAAGAAGAAATTACCGCTTTTGTCGATTATTTTATCGGTTTGTTGAATAAAAAGTATATTTTGAATAAAAGGTTAGATCCGCTTCTACTGAAACGCCTGGTAGATTATGATTGGCCGGGCAATGTGCGTGAAATCAAAAATACTATAGAGCAAGCCTTTGTAACTTCGCCCGGTCAGATAATATCTGAAATACGACTGGGCCCTCACCAGAAAAAATGCGTTTCGACAGATGACCAACCCACTAAAAATCCAGTTCTTTTAAAGGAAGCTTTGCAGGAATATGAAAGCCAATTAATACGAGAGGCGATAAAAAGTAACGGTAGCAGCCGAAAAGCGGCGGCAGTTTTAGGCGTAAGCCAGGCTACCATATGGCGTAAGGCTATGCAATACGGAATTAAATTATCGGGAGAATAATTTAATTCCGTATCAGTGCTTATTCATTTTTGGTTCACCTGATTCAAATATAAAATAGACCAGGATATGGAGCTTAGCAGATGAATTCGTGTATACAATTCGTGCGCTTCGATACGCATACAGAAGGGTTTATAAGGTGATCTTGCATTATGAAGTCATAATGAATAGGTGTGCGGTCAAACTTTCAAAAATGAATAATTAGCAATGCAAAAGATCCGGCGGACCAGGCCGGGTCTTTTTTTGCATATGGTGATGTTGCGTTGTCGCATAGCTATTTATCGGGGATTTAAGTAAATATAAAACCGAAAGCAAAGGTAAAGTTATTGGCGTTGAAGCTGTTGGTATAAAAATTGCGAATATAAAAAATTGCGGATTAAAAAGAACGTTGTGATTAAGGAGGTTGAATAAGGTGTACCAGAACATCATCGTGGAAGACCGTGAAAAAATCAGAATCCTCTATATCAATCGCCCTCAAGTTTTAAATGCGCTGACTTTAGACGTGTTAAAGGAAATTAAATCAGTGCTTGCAGATTTCAGCACCAATGAAAACCTGGCTGTAATGATTGTAACAGGTTCAGGCGATAAGGCTTTTGTTGCTGGTGCAGACATAGAAGCCCAATATCCTCTTAATCCGGAAGAAGGCCGGAGATGGGGCCTGATGGGGCAGGAAGTGTGCCGGCTCATTGAGGCAGTGGAAAAGCCGGTTATTGCTGCTGTCAACGGTTATGCCCTGGGAGGAGGCTGCGAGCTGGCTATGGCCTGTGATATTCGACTGGCTTCCGAGAAGGCTCAATTGGGTCAGCCGGAAGTAAGTTTAGGGATAACTCCCGGATATGGAGGGACTCAAAGATTGCCGCGCTTGGTGGGGGAAGGTAAAGCCAAAGAACTAATTTTTACGGGAAGGAGGATTACTGCACGGGAAGCACAGCGAATTGGTTTAGTAGATGAAGTCTATCCGCATGAAGCTTTGATGGAAGAAGCTATACAAATGGCTTTGGAAATCGCGGCCAATGCCCCGGTTGCCGTTCGTTACGCCAAAATCCAGATCAATCAGGGGTTGCAGACTGATATGGATACCGCAACCAAACTTGAGGCTGGACTGTTTGGACTGTGTTTCGCTACCAGGGATCAGAAGGAAGGTATGGGAGCTTTTCTGGAGAAAAGAAAAGCCGTTTTCAGCGGGAAATAAGTGTCATGTAAACAATAATCAGGGAGGCGGTAGTATTGGATTTTCAACTAAATGCTGAACAGGAAATGTTAAGAAGATCAGTCCGGGATTTTGCCGAGAATGTCCTGGGGCCGGGAGTAGTAGATCGGGATGAGAATGAATACTATGATCCCAACACCTTTAAAGGAATGGCGGCTCTGGGGCTGACGGGCATTCCCTTTGAAGGATGCTGGGGCGGAGCAGGCATGGACCTGGTAGCTTATGCGGTAGCGGTGGAAGAGGTATCAAGAATTGATCCTTCCGCAGGCGATACCCTGTCTACCCATGTAAGTCTCGGTTCTTATCCTATAGGCATGTTCGGGAATGACGAACAAAAAAGAAAGTTCCTGATACCGCTGGCGGCGGGTGAGAAACAGGGAGCTTTCGCCCTCACCGAAGCCAATGCCGGTTCCGATGCTTTAAGCATGGTTACGAAAGCCGAGCTGGTCGGCGATGAATGGGTCCTCAACGGCCGCAAAATTTTCATTACCAATGGCGGAGTTGCTGATATTTACATCGTTTTTGCCCGAACCGGAGCCAAAGAACTGAAAAGTAAAGCCTTCAGCGCTTTTATTATTGAAAAAGGAGCCCCCGGTTTCAGTTTCGGAAAATTCGAAAAAAAGATGGGCCTGCGCGGTACCCAGAACTGCGATCTGATTATGGAAGACTGCCGGATTCCCAAGGAGAACTTATTGGGTGAGATTGGGCAGGGTTTCTCCATAGCCATGCAGACCTTGGATGGAGGACGTATCGGCATAGCTGCTCAGGCCACCGGAATCGCCCAGGGCGCCTATGAAAAAGCCCTTGAATATGCCCGGACCAGGGTGCAATTCGGGAAACCAATAGTCCGGCTGCAGGCGATAGCTTTCAAATTGGCGGATATGGCCCTGGAAATTGATGCCGCCCGCCTGCTGACCTATCGCGCGGCCTGGAAAAAAGCCAACCGGCTTCCCTATTCGGTTGATGCCGCCATGGCCAAACTCAAAGCTTCAGAAACCGCCAATAAAGTTACCAATGAAGCTGTACAAATACACGGAGGTTACGGCTATACCCGGGAGTACCCGGTAGAAAGAATGATGCGCGATGCCAAGATAACCGAAATCTACGAGGGCACCAGTGAAATTCAACGCGTGGTGATAAGCAATAACATTATTAACTCCTAGTTGGTAAAGCCGGGGAGGTTCTCTTATTTAAGGAAGAGGGCAGTGATGGAGTTGGGATTATACTAAACGGCCTCAGTTTTAAAAGCAAAGCGTGATTATAACTAGTACAAGCCCAATTCTACGAAGGGGTGTGATATGAATTGAGTATGGAAACATTTCTTCAGATTATTGCCAGCGGCATTCTCTTGGGCGGCATTTACGCTTTAATCAGCGTAGGGCTGAACCTCATTTTCGGGGTAATCAAGATCGTAAATCTTGCCCACGGCGATTTTCTGATGGTTGGAATGTACTTAACTTTTTTTCTTTTTACCCTGTACAAGATCAACCCTTATACCGCAACCCTACTGGTTTTCCCAATTTTATTGGTAGTGGGGTTAGTCATCTTTCGTCTAATCATCAAACCGCTTTTGGGAAAAAGCGAAACTGAAGTCAATACGATTTTGGCTTCGGCAGGATTAGGCTATGTTCTGCAAAATCTGGCCTTAATGCTGTGGAAATCAGACTTCAGGGCTATTGAGACCAATCTGACCGGTAAGAGCATAAATATCGGCGGCATGATGTTGAGTTCCGGGAGACTATGGGCTTTTATTATTTGTGTGGTTGTGGCCCTGGTCCTCTATTACCTGTTGATGTATACAAAATTGGGGGCCCAAGTACGTGCCGTATCCCAGGACACCGATGCCGCAACCCTCATGGGCATCAATGTCAATATGATTTATTCCCTAACCTTTGCTGTCGGAATAGGTTTGGTGGGTTTAGCCGGATGTATTATCATGCCGATATTCAATGTCTATCCCACAGTGGGAACTTACTTTAATACTCTGGCCTTCGTTATCGTGGTATTGGGAGGACTGGGCAGCTTCACCGGAGCACTGGTCGGCGGATTGATCATAGGTCTGGTCGAAACCTTTGCCGGAGTGATGGCCAGTGCTGAACTGGCTCAAGTCTTCTCTCTGCTGCTCTTCCTGATTATCCTGTTCGTAAAACCGGAGGGGATTTTGGGTAAGGCGGCTAGAGTTTAAAGAGAGGAGTGACACTTGAATGAAATTCAGTAAACCCTTGGTCATATTCATTATACTGACTCTGGCCCTGGTAATCGCCGGATTCAGCCCTATTCCGGTATATGTGAAACATGTTTTGATTCTCACTTTACTTTATGCATATATGGGCACGGCCTGGAATTTGATGTGCGGTTACGCCGGCCGCTTATCGTTGGGGCACAGTGCCTTTGTAGCCATCGGCGCCTATACCACCATCATTCTTTTCCGGCAAATAACCTTATCGCCATGGCTGGGCATGCTTATGGGAGGGCTGCTGGCTGTAGGCGTAATGCTGCTCATCGCCTATCCCTGCTTTCGCTTCGGCTTGAAAGGGCCTTATTTTACCCTGGCCAGCATCGCGGTCATGGAAATTGTGCAAAATTTATTGACCAGTATGCGCGATTTAACAGGAGGCTCCTTGGGACTATCGCTTCCCTATAAACCCACATCTCTGGCCTTATTTCAATTTGACGGGAAAGAGCCTTATTTCCTTATCATCCTGGTACTCTGGTTCATCGCTGTCGCTCTGGTATGGAAAATGGAAAGGACCAGGTATTATCTGGAGGCTATTCGGGAAGACCAGGATGCCGCCGCTGCTCTGGGAATTTCGGTAAACAAGAACTTAATTAAGTCGGCGGTGATCAGCGCCTTTCTGGTAGGAATAGGCGGGGCTTTTTATGTTCAGTATTTCCGCTACATTGACCCGGCTACCGTAGGCGGTTTTTCCATCGCCCTGAATCTGGCTCTGGTAGCCATAATCGGCGGCAGCGGCACCATCTTAGGGCCCACTATCGGTGCAGTACTGCTCATACCTTTGTCCGAGGTGTTGAGAATGACCGTGGGAAGTCAGCTTCCTGGGCTGCATCTGCTGGTTTACGGCATACTTCTCGTCATTACCATTATTTATCTGCCCAAAGGCATTGTAAGCATACCCGGCATTATCCGGGCTCGAAAGATTCGCAAAGCCAATCTTGCCCTGACCGGCAGCGGAATCGCAGGAGGGAGTGGTGCAGATGAGTGACAATATCCTCCAGATACAGAATATATCCAAAAGCTTTGGCGGATTGCAGGCCACCCAGGACGTATCATTCGATGTAAAAGAGCGGGAAATCTTAAGTATAATCGGTCCTAACGGGGCGGGAAAATCAACCTTATTCAACCTGATAACCAATTTTTACAAGGTTGACAGCGGGTCAATCCTTTATCGAGGTGAGAATATTGTGGGACTGACGCCGGACGCGGTCTGCCTGAAGGGTATAACCAGAACTTTCCAAATAGCCCGGCCTTTTCCCGGCCTGAGCGTATCAGACAACATTCTGGTGGCGCTTTTGGCCAAATCAAAAAGCGTAGAGGAGGCCCGCGATAAAGTACCCGCCATATTAGAACAGGTTAACCTGGATAAAAAGGCTCATTTCATGGGCGGTCAGCTTACAACCCTGGAAAGAAAACGTTTGGAGCTGGGTAAAGCCCTGGCCACCGATCCGGAAGTTCTTATGCTGGATGAAGTCATGACCGGGCTGAAACCCAAAGAAATGGATGAAATGATGGATTTAATCCGGGAATTACAACAGCATATGACCATCGTCATAGTGGAACATGTTATGCGGGTGATCATGACGATCAGCGAAAGAGTCATCGTTCTTGATCATGGCAGGAAGATTGCGGAAGGGACGCCACAGGAGGTAACCTCCAATCCCGAAGTGGTATCGGCTTATCTGGGAAGGAGGAGCGGCAATGCTGGAAATTAACGGCTTGAATGTGGCATATGGCGACACCCAGGTAATCTGGGATCTGAACCTCAAAGTGGAACAAGGGGAAATCGTCACCATGTTAGGTCCCAATGGCGCGGGAAAAACCACCATACTCCGGACCATATGCGGACTGGTGCAGCCCCGGTCAGGGAGCATCACCTTCCAGGGACAGGATCTGCTGAAAGTACCTGCTTATAACCGAGCCAAACACGGTATTGTCATGGTACCGGAAGGCAGAAGGCTTTTCCCTAAAATGACGGTGGAAGAAAACCTGGAAATAGCAGCTTGGAAACCTGACCAAAAAGCGGAGACCATGGAATGGATATATGAGACCATGCCAAAACTGGCTGAACGTCGAAAACAACTGGCAGGTACTTTGAGCGGCGGTGAACAACAGATGTGTGCCATCGGCAGAGGAATTATGGCCCAACCGTCTCTACTTATGCTGGACGAGCCCTCGCTGGGGCTGGCGCCCATCATAGTAGAACAGGTTTTCGAGATCCTGCTGAAATTAAAATCGCGGGGTATCACTATTTTCTTCGTGGAGCAGTTTGTGGAACAGTCGCTGAAAATATCGTCCAGGGGATATCTATGTGAAGGGGGGCAAATAGTCCTGCATGAAGACAGCGTTTCCATGTTGAACAACGACTACGTAAGGCAAGTATACCTGGGTATTGCCTAATTGAAAAAGAAGGGAGAAGACGGCATGAAAAAGTTTTTGAGTCTGGTAATAATCTTAGTGTTTGCTATGGCTTTCGTAACTGGATGTGGCGGAGAATCCGATAAGGCCGGGGGTTCCGGTGAAGTGGAGATTAAGATAGGGATTGAAGAGCCTCTGAGCGGGGCCCAGGCCCCCCTGGGCAATGCTGAGTGCAACGCCATTAAGATGGCTGTCGAGATGATCAATGAAAAAGGCGGAGTTATGGGTAAATATCCTATAAGCTATGTTACGGCAGACACTCAGAGCGATCCCAGTATCGGATCATCCGAGGCCGAACGCTTAATCACCACCAAAGGGGTGCCGGTATTATTCGGGTCCTATTCATCGGCTATCGCTGCCTCGGTCAGTGAAGTGGCTGAACGCAATAAAGTGGTGCTATGGGAAATGTCCGGCGCCGCCGACGACCTCCTGACCAAAGGCTATCAGTGGAGCTTTAGAAATGAAGCTATGGCATCCAGTTGGGGCGCCGAATCGGTAAACTTTATCCTGGCTAATGATGCGGCCATCCAAGAAAAATTAGGCAAGAGCGCCAAAGAACTGAAAATAGCCATAATTCATGAGGATGGTCCTTATGGTACGGCAGTAGCTGAAGGCAACGCCGCCACCGCCCAAAAAAATGGGATGAACGTAGTAATCAATGAAGCATATTCCGCCAAAGCGGTGGACCTGTCCAGTATTATTATGAAGCTTAAAGCCGCCCAGCCTGATGTATTGTTGATCACCAGTTATGTGAATGACGGAATATTGTTCAACCGGCAAGCCAAAGAATTAGGTTTCAAGGTGCCCGTTCTGATTACCCACAGCGGCGGCCACAGCGTTCAGGCTTTTGTCGATGGTGTGGGTGATGACGCCAACTTCCTGTTAACGGTGGATCCGGTTCCCTGCAATCCTAATACCGCCGGTTATTCGGAGGAAAACGTAGAACTGTTCAAAGAATTTGACCAACGCTGGACAGAAAAGTATGGAAGCCATCCCTATCACCATGTGGAAATGCGTCAATTTGCCCAGACCATGCTCTTTTTCAACCAGATTGCCCCGGCGGCCATTGAAAAAAGCGGTGCCTTTACGGCTGAATCTGTGGCCGAGGCTATCAGAAATATAAAGGTGGACGCGAAAGACAGCCTGATGGGAACCGCAGTTGAATTTTCCACCCCGGAAAAACCCTTTGTCGACCCTTGGCTGGGCAATTCCCATGTGGGGCAGAATATTAAAGCCCGGGCCTTTATCAACCAATATTTCGATAAAGAACTGAGCTGTGTGTGGCCTAAAGAGTTTGCCAATAAGGAAGCCGTCTTATTCCTTCCGGCCAGTCAGCCTCTTGCTGGAACCAATTAGGATATAAAACAGCGAATTTGGGGATGGACCAGATTAAATCCGGTCCATCCCTGGATTTGCACGCTCAAAAATGGGGTTTAGCGGCATTATAAGCAACATACGGCTGTACCGTAAGAGATGAATTATACGGGTATATATTATTAATTAGGTGAGGTGACTAAAATGACACTCAAAACCCCTGGTGAATATTTGGACGATATGAGAAAATTGAAAATTAATTTGTATATGTTTGGTGAAAAGATCGAAAACCGGGTGGACAACCCCATCATCAGGCCGTCGCTCAACGCCATGGCCATGACCTACAGACTGGCATTGGAGCCGGAATACGAGGATCTTATGACTGTCACTTCCAGTTTGACCGGACGCCGGATCAACCGCTTCACGCATTTGCATCAAAGCCCGGAAGACCTGGTCAAAAAAGTAAAAATGCAGAGACTGCTGGGACAAAAAACCGGATGCTGTTTTCAGAGATGCGTGGGGATGGACGCCTTCAATGCGGTATTTAACACCACCTTCGAGATTGATCAGGCCAAGGGCACAGCCTACCATCAACGCTTTATCAAATTCCTGGAATTAGTGCAGGAAAATGATCTGTGCGTGGACGGCTGCATGACCGACGCCCGGGGAGACCGGGGCAAAGCGCCCGGGCAGCAGGATGATCCGGATATGTATGTGCATATTGTAGAAAAACGAGAAGACGGCATCGTGGTCCGAGGATGTAAACTGCATCAGACCGGCATGATCAATTCCCACTGGATTTTAGCCATGCCCAACAATGCTTTAAAAGAGGAAGACTACGACTATGCCGTATGCTTTGCCGTGCCGTTGGATGCCGAAGGAATGATTTATGTATATGGGCGGCAGTCCAGCGACACCAGAAAACTGGAAGGCGGGGATATTGACCCCGGCAACAAATATTTTGGCGGGCAGGAAGTCACCACCATCTTCCAGGATGTGTTTGTACCCTGGGAACACGTATTCATGTGCGGTGAAACCGAGTTCTCAGGCATGCTGGTGGAGAGATTTGCAGGATATCACCGTCAGAGCTATGGGGGATGCAAAGTAGGGGTGGGAGATACCCTGATCGGGGCGGCCAAAGCGATCACCGATTACCAGGGAGTATCCCGGGCTTCCCACGTGAAAGACAAAATAATTGAGATGTGCCACTTAAACGAAACCCTTTATGCCTGCGGCATAGCGTGTTCGGCGGAAGGAGCCCGGACCATGGCAGGCAACTATATGATCAATATACTTCTGGCCAATATCTGCAAACAAAACGTAACCAGGTTCCCCTATGAAATTGCCAGAATAGCCCAGGACCTGGCCGGAGGGCTGCTGGTGACCATGCCCAGTTCCAAAGATTTTGAGAACCCCGAGGTGGGCCCCTTATTGAAAAAATATCTGGCCGCCGGAGGTGATGTGCCCACCGAACACCGCCAGCGCATGCTGAGGTTTATTGAAAACCTGACCATGGGCTGCGCGGCTGTGGGCTACTTGACCGAATCAATGCATGGCGCGGGCTCTCCCCAGGCCCAGAGAATTATGATCCAACGGGGCGAGCAATTGGAACACTACAAAGAGCTCGCCGAAAAGCTCTGCGGTATTCAGGATAATCCCGATGTAGACTGGTAATAATCAAGCGCTCAGCTCAATAGCCGCAACATTGGGAGGCCCTCTGGAGGACAGCAGCATGCAGCAAAATCCAGGGGGCTTCCTGG